>CANMDH010000028.1 GCA_947496555.1 uncultured Aquimarina sp.
TTCGTTTGTCATGATTCTGTCTGAATAAAATTAATGATTAAAATTTAACTCAGACAGAGTTCAGTTTACAGCCTCATAAATTCGGCTTTGCTATGTATATCTAGAACAGTCTTCTTATTTTTTTTCTTCAGGAGCCTCAAACTTTGCCCCAACAGGAGCACGATATCCCGCAAAAGGTAACTTTAATAACTTACTTATTTTGGCATTAGAGTCTACATCGGGATAGGTATCAACGCCGTAGACTAAATCTTCATTACGAATTTTGGCAAAAGTACCAAACATTCTATCCCAAATAGAGAAAATGTTTCCGTAATTAGTATCGGTATAAGGCAAAACATAATGATGGTGTACCTTATGCATATCAGGAGAAACAATTATCCAGCTTATTGCATCATCTAATTTTTTTGGTAAAGAGATGTTAGCATGATTAAATTGTGATAAAACTACCGATAGAGACTGGTATAACATAATAATCCCTACTGGAGCTCCTACTATAAATACCGCCAATGTTGTAAATACAAAACGAATTACACTTTCACCTGGATGGTGTCTGTTTGCCGTTGTGGTATCTACATGATTATCTGTGTGGTGAATTAGATGAAACATCCACAATGGTTTTACCATATGTTCTACATAATGAGCAAGCCAGGCACCAATAAGATCCAAAAGAGCCACACCTAAAAGTATGGTTCCCCAAAGTGGTAAATCTAACCATTGCAAGACTCCAAATTTATTGGCGACCGTCCAATCACTTGTTCTGAGTAATATAAATGCTAAAACAAAATTTATTACTATAGTAGTAAGCGTGAAGAAAATATTAGGCCAGGCATGTTTAAATTTTTTGTAATCAAATTTAAATAGTGGTGCTGCATATTCTATCAACCAAAAAAAGGCAATCCCTCCTACCAAAATAATACTTCTATGGGATGAAGGAATAGTTTCAAAGTAGTTCATTATCGTTTCCATGGGTACAAAATATTGCATTTTTGATAATTAGGCAATACTTTTTTTGATATTATGATCTTCTTTTAGAATATCGATTCAATTATTTAGAATGTTAATAAATACACCGCTAAAAGTTACTTAAGAAGGAAAAGAATAGAGTTTTACTTGTTTAATTGCTCTTTAATCCAATTTTTAGCAACTTCGAGATCATCAAAAGTTATGATCCCCTCTTGAAGAAACATATTTTCAATATTAATACTAGTTTGTTGAAGTTTATTATAGACTACGGCAGCAAACGCCTTTAAGTTAGGAAAGACTTCTTTTATTTTCATGTAATCTGTTGGTTCAAGAGAATACGAGTTTATTCTATTAGAAATATATCCAAAGGATTTATTCTTAAAATGTAAATCTGTTAGTATCGAGAGTTCTTTTGCTTTGTTAAAATCAAAACAAATACCCTCTGTCACTTCGATAACTAAGTAATTCGAATAAAAAGTTACTTTCCCAAGTTCAAGATCATAACGCTTGACTATATCTTCTTCATTAACAAATTCTGGCATTCAACAATCTATTTACGACAGTAATCAATTCTTACGTGAAGTGATATTTCCCTTTGTTTATTATAAGTTGCGAAAATATATAATAATGAGTTAATAGCGCTATTTTTATAATTTTGATAACGTTTGTTGAGTTATTTTGGGGTATAAATAATGTTTGATACTTATTTCTCTATCTATTATAACCAATAAAAAGGCCTTCAAATAATGAGGGCCTTTTTATGTTTAGGTCTAAAATTGTTTTAAGATGCAGTGTTTTCTATATCCTTAATCAAATTCTCTGCAGAATTAATATTGTTATTATAACATCTCATCGCCCATTTTGAAAAGACAACAAAAAATATAATTGCCATAGGGATTGCTATTGCTAAAGGCCATACAGAATTGACTCCTTCAAAAAGATCTTTCCCTCTAATTATTTTTGTGGTTACCGGCAAGATTGTAAACATCAGAACAAACCCAAGATAATAACTCCATTTCATGGATTTTTGAAAACGCTTTTTTTGTTTCGCATATTCCAATAATGTTTCTTTATAATTGTTTGCTCCGATATCAATATTACGAATACGGTTTATCATTCCTAATGAAAAAATTGGTAAAACGATCAAAACCGAAAGACATATAAGCCCACTAAGTAAATTGTACCAATTATCAAGTTTACCAATATTTACTAATATCAATATTGCCATTGCATAACAACCAACAGCCCCTATTGTTTCAGGATACGCTATTTTATTCAGTTTATTGCGGTATTTTTCTTGTGTCATCATAATAATCATTTTATCTGTTAACTTCTTTTGTTTTTCTATTTGATCGCTCATTTGGGTCCAAACTGCTTGCATTTCTTCTAATTCCATGGCCTTATTTTTTTACAATTTGTGTTTTCAATTTTTGTTTAATTCTAGAAATTTTTGTCCCTACATTGCTTGGTGACAATCCTGTAATGATTGATATTTCTTCATATTTTTTTCCTTCTAGAAGCAATAGCATCAATCCTTTTTCTAATTCGTTAAGACCGTTTATATGTGCATACAAAACTTTCAATCTTTCTTCAAACTCTGTATCATATTGCTCTGTTTGTTTCATTATTATCCTATCGATACCAATCTGATTACCTTTCCTTTTTTCTTTTTTTAATCTGGTAATTGCTGTGTTTAAAGCAACTCTATACATCCAAGTACTGATTTTCGAATTCCCTTTAAAATTGTCGTAGGATTTCCATAGTTGATAAACAATTTCCTGGTACAGATCTTTTTGATCTTCCTGATTGTTAGTATAGATAGTAGTTATCTTAAAAATAACTCCTTCGTTGTCTTTAATAATGTGAGTAAACTCTTTCTCTTTACTCATATAGATTCTTATTTTTCTTAATTAGTAACGGATACCTAAAAAAATCACACTTTCTGTAAAAAAAATTACATCAATGTATTTATAAAGTATAAGTAATTGGAAAATAAGATCATAAAAATGACCTGAAGTAGAGAAAAAGGAAAAACTAAAGAAATCGATTAATCTTTTACCACAGTGAAAGAAGCTTTTACTCCGGCGGTAAGATTCCATTCGTTACCTGTGATTAGATTACCTTGATCATCGTATAATTGGAACTCGGCAGTATTAGGAGATGCTTCACCTTCGTTAAGTGCTAGAATCTCAACATTATTAAAACCAGTTGTTAAATCAATTTTTATTGTCTTATATGACCCTAACAAATATGCAGCACCCTTGATAACATCATTATTTAAGAAGATGCGTACCACATCTCCATCAACAGATCCATGATCTCTATATAACAGCATTACAAATTTACCTCCACTCTTAAAATTACCAAGATATTGGTCCTTTTTATATTCATCTTTAATTTCCTTTTCTGTTTTGTTGAACCATTTTGGAGTTGCATCTGCGGTTGGTTTTAAAAAACCATTATCATCGATCATACTAAATGTTTTTTTATTCCTAGCATAATCTTCTAATCGTTCAGGAGTCTTATATAAATTGAAATCTGATTTAGGTTTTGGCTTAGACAATTCATTAGATAAACTGTATTTATCGGTATTAAGATCCGATTCACTATCGATTCGTAAAGAAGAACTATTCTCTACCTGGGCGTATGCCCAAATGGGAATTATAGTTAAAAAAAATAAAAACTGTTTAATTTTCATATCACTTTCATACTACCACAATAATTGTGCTAAAGATAAATATAATAGATTTCAAGTCCATTAATTAGTTGGTAAAATCTTTTAAAAATCATATTTTTTGCAAGACTTATCTTACACGTATATAAAGATAAGTCTTATATTTGTTATTAAAAAAGTAGCTATGATTAATTATATAATCGGAGGTACATTACTAGTTCTCATTCTTTTTTTGTTAACAAAATATTTGAGCACAAAAAAAACTCTTAAGGCTAGAAATAAGGAAATATCCGCTTTAGAAGAAGAAACAGAGAAACGGTTGCATTTACAGCAGGATTATATTTCTATTCTGAGTCAGGAACTAAGGACTCCTTTATACGGAATTATGGGGCTTACAAATTTAATTGCAGAAGAGCACCCAGAACTTAAGGAAGACAAAAAACTCAAATCTCTGAAATTTTCTGGTGATTATCTATTAACATTGATTAATAATGTGCTTCAGGTAAACTATCTGGATTCTGAAGAGATTACAGCACAAAATGTATCATTTGATTTAAAACAAATCACAAAAAATCTGGTTAATTCTTTTAGCTATGCAACAGATAATAGTGATAATACTTTACACTATAGCTTTGATTCTGAAATTAATTCTACCGTAATTGGGGACCCTGCAATTCTTTCCCAAATACTTATGAATTTGATTAGCAATGCTCTAAGATTCACTAAAAATGGAAATGTCTATTTTTCGGTTAATTTGATAAAAAGTAAAAATGATATTAGTACATTTTCATTTAAAGTAAATCACGATGGGTATGATGTATCTAAAGAAGATCAAAAGTCTATCTACAGAGAATTTATTGATGTTCAACAAGCCAAAAAATCCTACCTCGGTATTGGCTTAAATTCAAAAATACTAAAACGATTGGCCGATGCTGTAAAAGGCGAAGTGATTATACAAAATAACTCTACAGCTGGTTCTGAATATGCTTTTGTAGTTGATTTTAAAACACAAAAACATCAAGAATTAAAAAGTACAGATAATTATCCGGATTCTTTTGCGAAAGACACAAAATTAAAAGCTCTGATTGTTGATGATAATAAGTTAAATCTATTGGTTGCAGATAAAATGTTATCCAAAGAAAATTTTGACTGCTCTACCATTGATAATGGTTTTGATGCAATCGAATTGGCCAAAGAAAATCACTACGATGTCATTTTAATGGATATCAATATGCCTAAACTTAATGGAATTGGGACAACCAAGCGTATACGCGAATTCGATCTTAAAACACCAATAATAGCCCTAACTGCAGTAGATATCACACAGTTAAACAGACAAATTATACATGCAGGATTAAATGATTATATTTTAAAACCCTACAATAAAAATCATCTAATCGAAATAATTAATAAACATATAGAAAACCCAATGCACAATTAGACTTTTATTGTGCAGCACTAATAATTATTTGTTGCCCTATTTTTAAAACCGAATTACGGCGAATAGAATTAATTTTGCAAATTTCTGATATCGGTAACCCATGTCTATTGGCTATACGGTATAATGTATCTCCTTTCCTAACTGTATAAACCTTTTGCTGCTGCTCTGCAAGTATAGCGATATCGTTTAACGAAGTATGCACTATGACATTACTTTTTCTAGTCGATCTATGATAATGAGGTGTTGTCCATTTGCGGGTAACAAACACAGTATCTGATCTAACTTCAGTATCATCGGTAAATTCAAATAAATACTCTGGGTTTATACTTTTTCCGTGGTATCTAATTTCAAGATGTAAATGACTACCTCGTGCATTGCCTGTAACCCCACCTTTTGCAATAGCCTGCCCTTTTTTAATTTCGTCATTTTCTTTTACCAAAAACTTGGATAAATGTGCATATACAGTTTCCAATCCATTATAATGCCTAACAATTACCGTATTTCCATGCCCTCCATGATATCTTGCATACCGTACCTTACCATCTAATATTGATCTAACGCTATCGCCCGTTTGAAGATCAATATCGATTCCTTGATGCGGTCTACCTCTTCTCCACCCATATCTCGAGGTTACAACCATTTTTCGGTTTATGGGAGATGAAAACCTCTCACTATCAAAAGTTAGCCGAAAAGGAAAACTAATATTTTCTCCTTTATATGGATTAAATCTCTGATTGTTCCAATTAGAATCAAAATCTACTTTATTGTTTTCTGAATCATCAAGAGCCTGTGTTTCAGGTTTTTGATTTTTTTCTGGATATACCGGTAAAAAAAGAGTTTTACCTTTTATATGTAACTTCTCGTAATATACTGTAGTACTATTATCTTGCTGACCAAAAGTTTCTTGCATACATAACAAGAACAGTGACAAAAACATTATGATAAAAGATACGTACCTTCTTTTTATAAAAAACATACAATATTCTTAGAAAATTAATGTAGATCTGGGCTAGTATCTATTTTTTTACAATATGACCGTAAAAATAATACGTTGTTACAATAAAGCAACTATTTCTTGAAAAATATTTACCCCCTTTAAACCTCAAAACAAGTATATTTTTCTGAATTACAACCAATTAACAAAATCAAACATTATAGTACTCACGTAGGTACTTTACGGTATACATTTTTTGCTGAGTACTATTAACATTTTTTAAGAATTTGATGTGAAAAAATTAATATCTGTGTAAGCAATAAATAGAATGTGGTATAGTTAAAATAGCATAATAATTAATTAAATAACCATGAAAAAAACATTCACATTTATTGCATTGTCAGGGGCTATACTAATGACCTCTTGTGTATCAAAGAAAAAGTATGTTGCCCTTGAGCAAGAACTACAGGATACTCGCAGTACATTGCAAAAAACAGCCGTAGAGAAAGATGAACTTGAAGACAAATTTGCGCAAATTGAAGCAAGAGTAGCAGACTATAACGCCAAGATTAATTCTTTAAAAGAAACGGGCGATGATAAAATGGTAATGGTAGATGATATCGCGGCCATTTCTAATAATACTAAGGAAAAAATGAGAGAAACACTTACCAAAGTGGATCCAAGTAAGCTGCAAGAGGCAAAAACGCTAAAAGATTCTATGAACCTTGCCGTTTCTCATAATTTAAAAAGTTCTTTAGATGATAGCTTAAAAGAAGATGAAGATATCTCTATAAATATAGACAACACTGTTGTTATGATTTCGATTTCTGATAAAATGCTATTTAAGACTGGAAGCTATAGAGTAAGTAACAAGGCTAATGAAATTTTACAAAAATTAGCAAATGTAATTAACTCAGAAGAGAGTATCGACGTAATGGTCGAAGGTCATACAGACCCAAGAACTATTAGCACTGCCGTTGTGCAAGATAACTGGGATCTAAGCGTAAAAAGAGCCACTTCAATTGTTAGAAAGCTACAAAACGAATATGAAGTAGCACCAGAAAAATTAATTGCCTCAGGAAGAAGTAGCTACCATCCTTTGGTAGAAAATGATACTGAAGAGAACATGGCTATCAATAGACGTACTAAAATCGTTTTATTACCAAATATGGATAAGTTTTTTGCTATGCTAACGGCTTCTAACTAACTATATATTCTATTTATTGAAAAAAGGATGTACTAAAAATATAGTACATCCTTTTTCATTTTTTAGTATTATCAATTAAACCTTTTAATAGTTATGAAGTCTTAATAGAAACCAAAATTTTATTTTGACTATGAAAAGCATAACATTACAAAGATTTTCAATTTCTACATTATTAGTTGTAGTATTTTTAATAACCGGCAGTTTTACTTCAAACATTGGAAAATGGGATCATTTGGGTTCAAGAACTGTTAATTACAGATTAGACAGAGATGTAATTAAAGTTACCGCAAGAGAAGGTGGTTTCAGGAAACTTAAAATTAAAGTTACCGGTGGCTCAATTAATATGCATAGAATGGTAGTACAATATGGTAATGGGCAAAAGGAAGAAATTCAATTAAGACATAATTTTTCAAGAAGAAGTGCTACAAGAATAATTGATCTTAAAGGACACAAAAGAATTATACGAGATATCACTTTCTTTTATGACACCAAGAATTTATCTAGGAAACGAGCCAAAGTTCACGTATTTGGAAAACATTAATAAGGAAAAAACTCAAAAAAAGAAGAGCAACCATCCTAAGTGGTTGCTTTTTTATATCAATTTATAATAACCGCACTTCAGGTATGCGCCTTCAGGAAACCCGATGGGATGGTCTATATCGTGATAGGTCTTATCAATTATCTCAAAAGCTCTTCCTGAATTGCTGATCTGTTCTTCCGAAATTTCAAAAAAATCTTCGGCAACCACTCTAGATGAACATGAAGCTAACACAAGAACCCCATTTGATGAAACCAATCCAGCTCCCAACCCAGCAAGTCTTGCATAGCTCTTTTTTGCTCTAGAAACTTCATTTTCCCTTTTGGCAAAAGAAGGAGGATCAATGACAACAATATCAAACCGTTTTTGTTCATCAATAAATTTTTGTAACCCTTCAAATGCATCAGCAACAATAATTTGATGTTTTCCATCATGATTATTAAGTTTGGCATTCTCTTTTGCCATCTCTAAGGCATGTTTACTAATATCCAAACTAATTACTTCTTTAGCTCCACCTTTTAAAGCATGTACAGAAAATCCCCCAGCATAAGAAAATACATCTAATACTCTTTTGTCTTTTGCAAGCTCTCCTACTTTCTTACGATTATGTCTATGATCAAGAAAGTATCCGGTTTTATGACCTTTGATCACATTTGCAGAAAATAAGACTCCGTGTTCCTTAAAAACGACCACTTCCTTTTCCAGATCCCCATAAATAATACTACCGTCTTTCAGACCATATGTTTCACCTTTTGACTGTAAAAGTCTACTTAATCTTAAAACAACGGTACTACACCCAGTGACTGCAATCAAATTAGGTAGTATCCAATTTAGATACGGAAACCAAATATGTGAATACAACTTTATAACCAATACATGGTCATACACGTCAGCTATAAACCCTGGAAGATTATCATTTTCGCCAAACAGCAAACGGTAACTGTTTGTATCTGTCTCAAGAAGCGGTTTTCGAATCTGAAAGGCATCATTGATCTTTGTAGAAAACCATGCTTCATTAATTTGAGCAGTTTTTTTGAACTGCATCAATTTTATACGAATAGGAGAATATGGATCATACAAACCACAAGCTAAAAAACTGTTCTTCTTGGTATCATAAACAATAACTAGGTCCCCTGCCCTGCCCTTGATATTTTGTTTAACAATACTGTCTTCAAAGATCCAAGGATGTCCTTTTTTAACCATTCTCTCCCCAGAAGGTCTTAATTTGACAGCAAGTCTTTTTATGTCTATATCCTCAACATACTTCATAGACGGCAAGAATACCATTATTTTTATAATTCCTCAAACATCAAAAGGAAATAATTAAAATGCATCACAATAAAAAAAGCACTTATCCCAAGAAGTATCAAGATAAGCGCTCTTAAAGGTATCGTTAAAACTAAGTTTTGTAACTAGGTGATTACAAATTTTCCTTTAGCTCTTTATTAACTAGACGTTTATGTTTCAATTTTGTTACACTTACTATCGTTTTTTCTGAATATTTACTCAAATAACATATTTATAAAATTAAATATATATATTTGTATTATGATTGACAAAGAAATATTACAAATAAATAAAGCGCTCTCAAATGCAACCCGGTTAGATATCCTAAAATGGCTTAAAGATCCCGAGGCTAACTTTCCACCTCATAAAGACTTGGGACATTTTAATGATGGCGTTTGCGGACAATATATTCAGGATAAATCTGGATTATCCCAGCCAACAATTTCTCATTATTTATCAGGTATGCAAAAAGCGGGACTATTGGTAACGACCAGACATGGTAAATGGACCTATTTTAAAAGAAATGAAAAAGTAATAAAAAAATATTTAGATACCATTCACAGAGAATTATAAAAATTTATGCATACATATTTATAAAATTAAATATATAATTATGAAAATCTTACTAATAGGGGCCACAGGAACAATTGGATCAGCCGTTTATGAAAGTTTAAAGAGTGAGGGACATGTAGTATATGGTGCACATCGAGATAGTACCGAATATCCTGTCGATATAACAAACAAGCAGTCAATCAATGACCTTTTCAAGAAACTCCCAAAATTAGACGCGGTCATTAATGCAGCGGGTACTGCGAGTTGGAAAGCCCTTTCCGAACTTACAGAAGAAGATTATTATATCGGAATACAAAGCAAGCTTATGGGACAGGTAAACTTAGTACATATTGCCAAAGATCAACTTGCCAATAACGGATCCATAACACTCACCACAGGAATTCTTGCAGAGCATTACGAACCCAATGCAGTAGCCTTATCCTTGGTGAACGGAGGATTGCACAGTTTTGTAAACGCAGCTTCCAATGAGCTGAGTAGAGGGATTCGACTTAATGTCGTTGCGCCAGGAGCTATTGCCGGAGATTTCCCAATTGATCAGAAATTTGCAGGTTACTTTCCTGTTCCTATCAAAGAGGTTATCAAATTGTACAAACAAGCAATAACCGAAAACATCACAGGTCAAATCTTAAAAAAATACTAGCATGAAAATTCCAATGTATCAAATAGATGCCTTCACTCAAAAACTCTTTGGAGGCAATCCAGCCGCAATTTGTCATCTACCCTATTGGTTGGATGATACAACGTTACAAAATATTGCCATCGAAAATAATCTCGCCGAGACTGGTTACTTTGTAAAAAAAGGAGATCTTTATGAAATACGTTGGTTTATGCCACATGCCGAAATAGATTTATGCGGTCATGCTACCCTAGCCTCAGCCTATGTAATCTTTAATTATCTCGACAAAGACATCAACGAAGTTACTTTTTCTTCAAAAAGTGGGATATTGAAAGCGAAAAAAGAAGTAAATGGATCAATCACCCTCGATTTTCCTTCCAGACCACCACAACAAATAGAAATCCCGAGTGAAATTTTTGAAGCTTTGAATACCAAACCATTGGAAGCTTTTGCTGCCAGAGATCTAGTCATTACACTTTCTTCTGAAGACGAAGTGCTTGCAGAGAATCCTAAATTAGAGCTATTAAAAGAACTCCCCTATTTATGTACCATCATAACCGCCCAGGGGAAAAATTCAGATTTTGTATCTCGAGTTTTTGATGCTAATGCCGATGTACTTCCCGAGGATCCCGTTACCGATTCTGCACATGCTTCCTTAGTACCTTTCTGGGCTAATAAACTGAACAAAACAGACCTCAAAGCTTTTCAGCTATCAAAAAGAGGTGGAGAATTAGATTGTAAACTAAAGGGAGACAGAGTATATTTAAGTGGTTATTCTGTTCCTTATTTAATAGGAGAAATCGAGATTTAAATTTAACGAATCAAGCATATGAAAACTATAGGATTAATTGGAGGAATGAGTTGGGAATCCACGGCAATTTATTATGAATTGTTAAATAAAAGGGTAAATCAATTATTAGGAGGGTTTCATTCGGCAAAATGTATTTTAACCTCGCTAGATTTTGCCGAGATTGAGAAGCTACAGCACAAAGATGATTGGGAAAGTTTAACGGATCTAATGGTAGAGGCTGCTGTACAATTAGAGAATGCCGGTGCTGATTTGATTATTCTTTGTACCAATACCATGCATCTTTGTAGCGAGGAAATGGTAAATAGCACTTCTATTCCTTTTTTGCATATTGCCAAGGCCACTAGTCAAGCGATTGTTCTTAAAAACTTGAAAAAAGTGGCTCTTTTGGGTACCAAGTTCACTATGGAAAAGGATTTCTATAAAAATACTTTAAACGATCATGGAATTGAAGTAATGATTCCGAATGCTGCGGATAGAGAAATCGTACATGATATTATTTACAAAGAGTTGGTATTAGGAATTATACGCAAGGAGTCAAAAAATGAACTTATAAGAATAATTAAGAATTTAGAGCTTGACGGTGCCGAAGGTGTAATTCTTGGTTGCACAGAACTTCCTTTACTTATAAAACAAGAGGATGTAAATATTTCAACATTTGATACTGCCAAAATTCATGCAGAAAGTGCCGTTGATATGGCTTTAAAAAATGTACAAATTAAATCGTAACAGCTATACGAATGACAGAATACAGAAATAAACAATGGATATATACAAAAAGACCTGAAAAATTGGTTGATAACACCCATTACACATTGAATGTAGCAACACTTCAAACAACAGATTTGAAACCGGGGCAAGCACTATTGAAATCTACGTATTTTAGTATAGATCCATACATGCGAATTCAACAATCGGGAAAGGATACCTGGGAAGAACCTCACCCACTAAACATTGTTCAAGGAGGAGCTGTGGTCGGTATAATTGTAGCCATTAATGATTCTGATTCTTCATTACAAAAAGGTGATTGGGTGTTATCGTATACTGGTTGGCAGGAGTATGCAATTACCGAAACGAATACCCTTAGAAAATTGGACCCAAAAGAAGTACCTGTAACCACTGCATTAGGAATTTTAGGGATGCCAGCTCGTATTGCCTACTTTGGTCTTATTGAAGTAGGTAAACCCCAAAAAGGAGAAACAGTAGTTGTTTCGGGAGCATCGGGTGCGGTTGGACAAGTAGTCGTACAGATAGCAAAAATAAAAGGATGTAAAGTAGTTGGTATAGCCGGATCTGATGAAAAAACAAGTTACCTTAAGGAAACACTAGGTGTTGATGAAATCATAAACTATAAAAAACACCCTTCGGCTATAGAAATACAAAATGAGTTATCGAAATTATGCCCAGAGGGAATTGACATATATTATGATAATGTTGGCGGATATATTACCGATGCGATATTTGAACTAATAAATCTTAATGCTAGAATTATCATTTGTGGTCAAATATCTCAATATTCCGGGGGGTTAGACAATCCCGAAATGGGTCCGCGTTTTTTGCACAAAATGTTATATAAAAGAGCTACAATACAAGGAGTGTTGGCGCGAGACTACAATCATCGAATGAATGAAATGTTAACAGAAATGACGCCATGGGTTCAAAATAAGTCCTTAAAGTATAAAGAAACGATCATTGATGGATTTGACAATCTTCCGAAAGCATTAAATATGCTTTTTCATGGAAAAAACATGGGGAAACTAATCGTAAAAGTGTAAGTACTAAACCACCCTGCCCTGAAAGTGCAGGGTTTTTTGATACGCAATAAATTGCTTTTTGTTACTTGTTAAAAGTTAATTGGTATAGTCATGACAACAGACAACTTTTAACGCATAACTTTTAACTAGTAACAGCATTGAAAAAACAAATTTTTCGCAGTACTAAAGTGATGCGATGAAATTTCAGGGCTTTCACCCATATCTGAGACCAGTAAAGCAATTAATCATCCATAAACAATTGATTAATTTTGGATCGCAACTTTCGTTTATAATCTTCTTCTAACCAATCTCTATAGTTTTTTGTGCTTTTACTGATGCAATACGAGTATCTTTTAACTCTAAACTCTATATCCATATCTAACAGCCTGCTTAAAATACGGGCATCAAAAACATCTTCACTGTTTTCAGCACACATTTTGGCATGTTGTTCTATAGATTTTTCGAGAACCGTAAGACTTCTAAGATTATATCTCTTGGTCTTGGCATACTCTTCCTCAATATTAAACTCGATATCGGTGGAGTTGGTAAATTCCTTTCTTATCTCCTCGGGCATTACATATTTAAAGTTCCTTTCTATTTCCTCATCTCCAACCAAATTATCATAATAAAAGTCTGGTGATCTAAATATAGATTGCCAATCAACTTCTGCATTCCACAAACCGAATCTTGCAGTATTATTTCCCATATCCACGATTGTAAATTTGGACTTCGTAGGTAAAATCCTCGATCCTCTACCAATCATCTGAAAATATAGTGTCAATGATTTTGTCGCACGATTTAAAATGATACTATCGACGGTAGGCTCATCAAATCCTGTTGTTAAAATGCTTACAGAGGTAAGAATTGCATCATTGGTACTTTTAAACCAGCTTAAGATATCCTCTCTTTCTTGTCTGCTATTAGTGTTATCCAGATGGCGAATAGGATATCCGGCTTTTTTAAAGGTTTCATATACATATATTGACGTATTGATCCCATTATTAAATATCAACGTTTTTTTCCCCTTGGACCTTTCTTCATAAGCTCTTAAAAGCTTATCCTGCATTATCATATTTGTATACAGTTCCTCTGATGATTTCACTGTATAATCTCCATTCATACCAATTTTAAGAGATCCCAGGCCAACATCATACGTATACGTTACCGGTTTGGCCAAAAAACCATTTCCAATCAATGAATTAATAGTATCCCCTACGATCAATTCATTATAATTATCCTTCATTGGAAGTTTCATATTGGAGCTAAGAGGTGTAGCAGTAACCCCAAGGATAAAACACTTTTCAAAAAACCTAAAAAGTTTTCTGAACGAATTATAATGAGCCTCATCAATAATAACCATACCAATGTCATGAAGCTCTAATTGATCATCATTAAGTCTATTATTAAGTGTTTCGACCATAGCCACAAAACACATATACTCCCCCTGATCATGAAGTTCTTTAACCGAACTATTTATGATTTTATTCTTTACTTGAAATTCTGTGAGCATGTTAGAGGTTTGACCACAAAGTTCTATTCTATGCGTTAGGACCACCACTTTTTTTCTAGTGGTCTCAATGTAACGCCTTACGATCTCTGAAAAAATAACAGTCTTACCTCCTCCGGTAGGAAGTTGATATAAGAGATTATAGTTTTTAGGAAACTCCTCAACACGACTAAAGATCTTGTCGATGTCCCGTTTCTGATAATCATAAAGAACTTTTTGTTCTTTTTTTTCTACTTGAATTTGTGACAATGGTAGGTCCTCCTTAAAAATAAGCTACAAAATTAAGCACTTTAAGAGGTTATACGAAACAATTCGGCAAATATATTTCTTTACCACTGTACATTGAAATGTTAATTATTTATAATTACGCTATGAAAAATGGTGTATTACTTTAATTTTGAGAACCAAAATCTAATGGTAATTAATGAATAAAACCGACAAAGATCTAATTCCTGTTCAGGCACTTTTGATTCCAAAGCCAATATTGTATACAGGAAAAATACTTAATTGGATATCTCCTTTTTTGGCGTCTAGGTTTGCCGCCAGAATATTTTTAACTCCCTTTGGTTATGAAATGCCTGATCGTGAAAAACTGATGTACGAAAAAAGCCAAAAAGAGCTCGTACGAATTGAAAAAATCAATCGCGAAGTTATGGTTTACCAATATGGTCAATCTGAAAAGAAAATATTACTTGTTCATGGTTGGTCAGGTAGCGGTACACAACTTTCAAAGATTGCTGATCAATTCCTTGAAAATGGATATAGTACCGTAAGTTTTGATGCTCCTGCTCATGGAAAATCTCCAGGAAAAAGAACTATCCTCCCACATTTTTTAGAAACTATCTATTATTTAGAAAAACAGCACGGTCCGTTTGAAGCTGCTGTTGGCCATTCGTTAGGTGGGATGTCATTATTAAAAACGACAAAGCATGGCTTACAAATTAAAAAACTGGTAATTATAGGAACCGCTAACAGCATCACTGCAGTCACCAAGAATTTTGCTAAAAACCTTCAACTTAATAAAAAAGTTGCCAAACTTCTTAAGTCATATTTTGATAAAAGATACGGAGAAGACCTAAACAACTACTCTGGTGCTGTATCAGCAGCTGGAGTTAAAATCCCCACCCTTGTGGTTCATGATAAAAATGATGTAGATGTTCATTATAGTGCGGCTCATGAAATTAACGACGCATTAGATGATGGGAAACTCTTATTGACCGAAAAACTGGGACATCGTAAAATCTTGGGAGATGCTGGTGTTATAGAAAATATCGCAAATTTCATTTTGGAATAGTTGTTGATACGTTATTCTATACAAATTTGTACGACTATTACATAAAACTTTAAGTAACTTTAAAACAAAAAATGATGAAACGCATACTATTATTGTTTATAGGAGTTTTGGTAATAAGCTGTACAGGTAATGCCCAAAAAGAAAGCAAAAAAGAGAAAAAAACGTACAAGGTATTTAAAACAAATGCCGAGTGGAAAGAAATTTTAACCTCAGAGCAATACTATATTCTTAGACAAGCAGGGACCGAAAGACCTTTCTCTAGTCCGTTGAATAAATTATATGCTTCGGGAACATTTCATTGTGCTGCCTGCAATACGGCACTTTATGAAGGTAAATATAAATTTGATAGCGGTACCGGTTGGCCTAGTTTTGATCGCGCTGTTAAAGGAAGTGTTGATAAGGATGTAGACTATAAATTGGGATATGCTCGATCAGAATTGCTATGTAGCACTTGTGGCGGGCATCTGGGACATGTTTTTAATGATGGACCCAGAGAAACAACAGGAATGAGACATTGTATTAATGGAGATGCCCTAGTATTTGTTGCTAAAGACACTAAAAATGAATAGATACCCTATACAAAAATCTGAGGCTGAATGGAAAGAACAGTTATCAGAAGAACAATATAGCGTGCTTAGACAAAAAGGCACAGAAAGACCATTTACGGGTCAATATAACCTTCATTTTGAAGATGGAACGTATAAATGCATGGCATGTAATGTTGCTTTGTTTGAAAGTGACTCCAAATTTGAATCTGGATGTGGATGGCCTAGTTTTGATAAATCTATTGATGAAAGTATTGAATACATAAGAGATGCTTCACATGGTATGATTCGCACAGAAATAGTTTGTGCTAATTGCGGAAGCCATTTGGGGCATGTTTTTGATGATGGCCCTACTGATACAGGTCAGCGTTATTGTGTTAACTCTGTAAGTATAGACTTTAATAAAGAATAAATCACTAATAAATTATAACACTCATGAAAAAGATTTTCACATTATTATGTTTTACAACTATATTATTCACTTCTTGTTCAAACGATGATGATATTATCGATTTTGACACGATCGGAAGTACTTTTGAAATAACAACTACATTCAACCCTGGCAATAATTATAGCATTGAAGCTGTAGTTCCCAACAATATAGATGTTTTTGATTCTGATGTAGCATTGGTTTATGTGCTGGATCCAATAAGATCTGCTGCCGAGCAAGCTGATGTGTGGGAACCACTACCAAGGACACTTTTCTTTAACGGAGGTGGATTTGCGCAGTATCAATTTAATTTCATTTTTGATGCACAGCAAAACATCGCAAGCATAGAAATATTTCTTGAAAGCGATGACCTGGATGCATTGGCTCCGGATATTACAGATAATCAGGATTTCAGAATTGTAATCGTACCTTCTGCATTTGCAGAAAACACAACGATCAACCTAAAAGATTTTAAAGCTGTAGAGTCTGCTCTAAAACTAGAATTTTAAGACATGGTGTAATTATGGTTTTCCAAACCCTATTTACATCTTCCTATAAAAATCTTAAGAAATTAACACTATCCCTGTGATAGTGTTTTTTTATTGTGTCAAATCAAACAAATCTTATTGTTAGCGAATATGTAATTCCTTTTTTGGTTCGCCGAATTATCCTTAAATTCGTGACTTCAAAAAATTGGAATTTATGAGCACATATGATATCATCGTTTTAGGAAGTGGCCCTGGTGGGTATGTTACTGCAATTAGAGCTTCTCAATTAGGTTTTAAAACTGCAATTATAGAAAAAGAAAGCTTAGGAGGTGTATGTTTAAATTGGGGGTGTATTCCTACCAAAGCCTTATTAAAGAGTGCACAGGTATTCGATTATTTAAAGCATGCTTCAGATTATGGGCTTACGATAGAAAAGTTTGATAAAGATTTTGATGCTGTAGTAAAACGAAGTCGCGGTGTTGCAGATGGAATGAGTAAAGGGGTTCAGTTCTTGATGAAAAAGAATAAAATCGATGTTATCCAAGGCTTTGGTAAGCTAAAAGCAAGTAACAAAGTTACAGTAACAGACGCCGATGGAAAATCTTCAGATTATGAAGCAAAACATATCATTATAGCCACAGGTGCAAGGTCAAGAGAATTACCAAATTTACCACAAGATGGTAAAAAAGTAATTGGATACCGAGAAGCCATGACACTAGAGTCGCAACCCAAGAAAATGATCGTGGTAGGTTCTGGTGCAATTGGAGTAGAGTTTGCACACTTTTATAATGCAATGGGTACCGAAGTAACTATTGTAGAATTTTTACCTAACCTTGTTCCACTTGAAGATGAAGAGGTTTCAAAGCAATTTGAGCGTAATTTCAAGAAAGCTGGGATCAAAGTAATGACCAATTCTTCCGTAGAAAGTGTAGATACTAGTGGTGATGGCGTAAAAGCTACCGTAAAAACCAAAAAAGGAGAAGAGATCCTTGAAGCCGATATTGTACTATCTGCGGTTGGAATTAAAACAAACATTGAAAATATTGGATTAGAAGAATTAGGAATAGCAACAGATAGAGATAAAATCGTAGTAAACGATTGGTATCAAACTAATATTCCCGGTGTATATGCTATTGGTGATGTAGCACCCGGTCCTGCTTTAGCCCACGTAGCTTCTGCTGAAGGGATTACATGTGTTGAAAAAATTGCAGGTATGCATGTAGAACCTATTGATTATGGCAACATTCCTGGGTGTACCTATGCTACTCCCGAGATTGCCAGCGTAGGAATGACAGAAAAACAAGCCAAAGAGGCCGGTTATGAGCTGAAAATTGGTAAATTTCCTTTTTCTGCATCTGGTAAAGCAAGTGCCGCCGGAACCAAAGATGGTTTTGTAAAAGTGATATTTGATGCAAAGTATGGAGAATGGTTAGGTTGCCATATGATCGGTGCTGGAGTAACAGACATGATTGCCGAAGCGGTACTAGGTAGAAAGCTTGAAACTACAGGACACGAAGTGCTTAAAGCCATACACCCTCACCCTACTATGAGTGAAGCTGTGATGGAAGCTGTTGCAGATGCCTATGATGAAGTGATACATTTATAGAAAGAATATCATATTTTGACTTAAAAAATACCCTTCCGGAAATTGGTTGGGTATTTTTTATATCTTTTTTCAGGATACTGGAACTAAATCACAATACCAAAAAGAAGTATCCCAATTTTTATCCTCATCATTTGTAAAACAATCATCATCATCAGATGGTTCATAACCCCGAAGCACCTTCTCTCCTATTTCAAAATTAATCGGTTGATTAAATATCGGGCCATCAAAAACAAAAGTATGAAACTCCCCATTTTCGCCGCAAGGATCTACATTTGACGGTAAATCATCAATAAATTTTTTATCCAAAATTCTTCCACAAAATGATTCATCCAAATATTTAGTATTTACACAAACGGTAATTGCTTTAAAACCTAAATCAATAAATTCAAAAAATAAATCTCTAGTATTCATTTTCCAAAGAGGAAATACAGCTTGAATTCCAACATTTTTTAACTGATCTTCTCGATAACTACGTAGATCCTCTAAAAAGATATCTCCAAAAACGCAATGTGTATTTCCCTCTTCTTTTAGTTGCATTACAGATTTCTCCATAACCTGATTATACAGATTCATGGATACCTGCGCAGGGAGTTTTATTTTTTCTAATTGAATACCAATGCTACGAACTTGTTGATCCAGTAATTCTTCGCGCAAGCCATGCATAGACACTCGCCCGTAATCTTGATTTACAGTGGTCAATAATTTAGAAATGTTATATTCTTTTTGCAGAAGTATCTTATAGAGGGCCAAACTAGAATCCTTGCCACTGCTCCAATTAAAATATGTTTTATGCATTACTAACTTAAAAAACTTTGGATCGCTAACTCATAGCTTTGCAATCCAAAACCGAGGATTACTCCCTTTGCATTAGGTGAGATATATGACTGGTGCCTAAATTCTTCTCGTCCAAATGTATTGGATATATGGACTTCTACCACCGGCGTAGTTATGGCTTTTATGGCATCTCCTATTCCTATAGAGGTATGTGTATAAGCACCCGCATTAAGAATGACTCCGTCAAAGTCTTCATCTGCTTTTTGGATTTCGGTAATGATCTCACCTTCGATATTAGATTGAAAATAAGAAAGTTTTGTTTCGGAAAATTGAGACTGTAATGTAGCAAAAAAATCTTTAAAAGTTTGATCCCCATAAATACCTGGTTCTCTTTTACCAAGTAGATTTAGATTAGGGCCATTTATTATTAGTAGTTTCATTGTTGTACAGCTGGTTCTTGTCTTCTGTTATTTTTTGTTTTGAATAAATATCCAACGGACAGTTGTAATAGCGACGTGTTTGCTGAGATATCAAATACATCTGTATCTAATACTACTTCACTTAATCCTAAAACATAATGTAATTGAAAAAATAAGCCACTTTCGGCTTTGTATCCTGCTCCAAAGTTCCACCCAAAATCAAAATCATTAAAGCTATCAAAAAACTCATTATTTGAATCCTCATCAGACTCTGTTGAACTTGCCAAAGTAGCAAATCTAGGTCCTGTTTCAAAACTAAATCTCGGTGTAAAATAGTATTTAGCAATTATAGGTAAAGTTAAGTAGTTAAGGCTAATCGTATTCTCTACTCCACTCTCTTCTATTGTATATCCTTGTGCAGAATACAGTAGTTCTGTCTGTATATAAAATCGTTGAGTAACAGGAAATTCTATGACAGCCCCCAAATGCATACGCACTCTAGCATCTATATTGTCATAACTACCGGTAACAGTACTATAATTTAATCCAACCTTAAAACCTGCTCGGGTATATAATGGATCATCATCCTGACCTTGTAGTGAAAAAATGGAAATAATTGATATCGTAAGTATGAGAATTTTCTTTTTCATAATAACTTTATAACTACTCAAAAGTAGTTTTATTTTTTAAAATTATAGATCAATGCACAAATTATTTGATTTTTTGTTAATTCCTGGCAACCCTCTGTTTTCCAAGCTCAAAACCCGATGTACAGCTATTATTCATCGATTAAATGCTAAAAATTTACATTTTTTTAACGTTTTGTACAAGTAATTTATATAGATTAGCACCAACTTTAAACAAACAATTATTATGAAAAAACTAATGTTAACTACTTTGGCAGTAGTAAGTTTTATGTTTGCAAACGCTCAAGATGGTGGTGGGCAAACTGCAAAAGGAAAATGGTTAGTTGAAGCTAATACAGGTTTTGGCGGATTTGGTGCCGCCCCTGGTATTGGAATCGGTCATACCGCTAGTACTGGTATCCAATTTTATAGTATCAAAGATACTGGAACTGGATTCAATTTTGGGGGTGAAGCAGGTTATTTTGTTATGGATGATCTAGCAATCAAATTAGGACTTGGATATGGTTCTTTTAGCCCGGATTCTGATTTGCTTGAAGATATTAATACTTTTAGTTATAAAATTGGTGCAAAGTATTATATCATGAGTAAAATACCCGTACAAGTTGATTATACTGGATCAAGCATTAAAGATTTTGATGATGACCCCTCATTTATAGGATTACAAGGGGGGTATGCATGGTTCTTAGGTGATATGGTAAGTATTGAACCGGGTCTTAGATATAATTTAACTACCGATGATGAAGTTGCAGAAAGCTTCTTACAATTAAACGTTGGATTCGCTTTGTATTTCTAAGAAATTAAAACCTTATAGTATATTAAACCATCCTGGCATACCAGGATGGTTTTTTTGTTATTCTATAATTTTAATAAAATAAACAGACCTTGTAAGAATTAATTTACCGATCAGAATGGAAAATTTGGTTTTCTTTTAACTTTTAATGTAAGCAAATTATATAGTTTAGCCCCTAACTTAAAACAAACAATTATTATGAAAAAACTAATGTTAACTGCTTTGGCGGTAGTAAGTTTCACATTCGCAAATGCCCAAGACGGAACAAGCGGAAGTGAAGGTTTTACAAAAGGAGATGTTTTTATTTCTGGTTCCTTTGGGTTCAACACATCATCTACAGGGGATAATAAAACGAACTCTTTTGAAATATCTCCAAGAGCGGGATATTTTGTTTCTGAAAACTTTGCCATTGGTGGAAGGGTTGGTTACCAAAGTATTTCACAAGAAAATAATGTAGGCGACTTTGATACCAATATTTTTAGCATTGGGGGATTAGGGAGATATTACTTCACTCCTGCAAATAAGTTCTCTATTTTTGGTGAACTAGGCCTTGATTATTTTTCTATCAATACTGATAACGGAACCTTAGACACCACTACAGACGGATTTGGCGTTGGAGTTATCCCTGGGGTAAGTTACTTTTTGAGTAGTAATTTTGCTCTAGAAGCCACTTGGGGTTTGTTGTCTTACTCTACATCAAACCCAGAACAAGGAGAATCTACCGACAATTTTGTTATAGGTTTAAATTTGGATGATATTAACTTAGGTCTGGTTTATAAATTCTAAAAAACTTTAGTTTTAATCATAATAACCATTCTGATGCGTCGGGATGGTTTTTCTTTTTATATTAGTGATAATGAAATGGGAACATGCTATAAAAGACTATGTGCATTACTTAAGAATAGAAAGAGGACTTTCAGAAAATTCTATTATTAATTACACTTTAGACCTTAAACGTTTACTTACTTTCCTTGAAAACTCTGAAATCAAGGCCTCTCCTATTTCTATTGAAAAAGATATCCTGCAACAATTTGTTTTTGAAACAGCCAAACTTGTAAATGCGCGTTCGCAATCCAGAATTATTTCTGGGCTAAAAAGTTTTTTTAATTATTTGGTTTTTGAAGACTATCGAGAATCAAATCCTATGGAGCTTATAGAATCCCCCAAAATAGGCAGAAAACTTCCCGATACATTATCTGTTGAAGAAATAGATCAAATTATTGCCCAAATTGACCTGAGCAAACCCGAAGGAGAGCGCAATCGCGCCATTATAGAAACACTATACGGCTGCGGATTACGGGTAACCGAATTAACCGAACTAAGATTGTCAAATCTTTTTTTTGAAGAAGGTTATATTAGCGTGACCGGTAAAGGTGATAAGCAACGGTTTGTGCCTATTGGAGAAACCACTCAAAAATATATCAACATTTATGCTAGCCAAATTAGAAATCATATCAACATAAAGAAAGGCCACGAAGATACTTTATTTTTAAACCGACGAGGACGTCAGCTTACCAGAGCCATGATTTTTACAATGATTAAACGTTTGGTAGAAAAAGCAGGGATTCATAAAAAGGTAAGTCCGCATACTTTTAGACATTCTTTTGCCACACATTTATTAGAAAATGGTGCAGATTTAAGAGCAATACAACTAATGCTAGGCCATGAAAGCATTACTACCACAGAAATCTACATGCATGTAGATCGACGTCATTTAAGTGAAGTTATGAATAATTTTCATCCAAGAAGATAATATGATATCAAAATGCTTAAGAATATTCTGCTTGTTCATTTTGTTCTTATGCCACGTCGTTTTACATGCTCAAAGGCTAAATCTTGAAGGGGGTGTTCTTTTAAACGCCCAAATTACTCTTGGAAATCAAAATCAATGGTTAAAATTTGGTGTTTTTGGTTTTGGGGCACTTAACTATGGAGATATCTCATTAGAAAGTGGGGTTTCTTTTGCTTCGTATCAATTTTTAAAACGACATACTGTAAAAACTTCTGGACTAGCTTATTCGTATGAGTTTTTTGCCCTTGGCGGAATTGGAAAGAACACAAACTTACTAGGGGCGTCCGTCTCAAACATGAATACTTCTCTTATTTTTAACCCAACAGGAAAAGGAGGTTTCAACGGGTTGGGTTTTGGTTTTAGCAAAGACATTTTACCCAAAACTTTAAAATCATATGGGCTCAAGCGAGGCGCATTATATATGCGGTTTAGTAATTCAGACCATAATATCCATCTTACGTTCTTGAATGACTTCAAAATTGGTTGGTTTAAGGGTGCTGGTACTGATTATGGAGTAACAGGAACTTTGAACATTGGGTTCACTAAAATACATGATCCCGAAACCATCTATCAACTTGGCTTAGGTATTGATCTCTTTACTCCAAGACCGGACTACAGTCTATCGCCAAGAAACCCTGTTAATTCGGACGATGGACGTAAAAATGTTTGGTTTACACTCCCTCCCATCAATGATCTTTTTTATGGAAATCTATACGGATACGGAACGTATCAGGAAGATTATTATTCTGTTCATTTAAAACTAGGCTCCAATAGTCAAAAGGCAGGAGCATACATTCAAAACAAATTACATGATGGTCTAGGATTAAACCCTCGTTTTCCTTGGCAAGTTGAAACCAAAGATAAATTATATATAGAAATTACAAGTGATGTACTCTTAGAGAGCGTAAGCAATGATTAAAAATCAAACAAAATATATACTACTTTTAATTAGTACTGTAATAATAAACAGCTGCACCACTTATATCAACTTTTACAGTAAAACCTTTACAGAAATTCCGAAAAAAAACATGCCTGTTCATAGGTTAGATTTAAGTAATCAAGACTTAGATTCGTTACCAAATAGCATTATTTCAAAAATGAAGGATTTAAAAATGCTGGATTTAAGTGGAAATCCCAAATTGGATCTCGAAAAAGTCTTCAAAAAAATACCATTTCGTAACAACTTAGAAATCCTGACTTTGGACAGTCTAGACATAACATATCTACCAAAATCTATTCAAGAATTTACTAACCTCAAACAACTTTCATTAGCATACAATCCCAAGTTGGACATTGAACAAACAATAAGTCATGTATCTAAGCTCCCTTTGGAGTTTTTAAGTCTGAAAGGTAATAATATTGAAATCTTACCTGATAATATTATTGAGGTAACATCGGTAAAAGATCTTAATTTATCTTATAACAAGCTAAGGGATAGTATAAACTACAAATTACTGGGTAGACTCCCGAATTTATATTCTTTATGGATCGATCATAACAAATTAAAAATGTTACCGAGTAGCATTGGCCAGGTAAATCAAATTCGATTTTTATACATAGATCATAACGAGCTAAGGGAACTGCCTACAGCGATGTCTGATATGAAAACCTGGGTTGTTCATGCAGGCTATAATAAGTTTACAAAGCTTCCCGAGGTTTTTACAAAGATGCAATCCTTATTTATGGTACACATCAATAATAATGAGATACGTCAAATTCCTGAAGTGTATAATACAGAAAAATATCCCTTGGCTGGACTTATTTTAGACAACAATCCTATCGACCCCCAAGAAAAAACAAAAGCCAAAAAGCTTTTTAAAGGCTTCTTTCTACTTTCTTTTGAACAAAAATGAAAGTGATTACTGTATAAAAACACTATTTTTTGATAAACTTAAATTCATTAAGAATTCGGGCTGGGTGCTTCAGGTTGATTAAACAGTTCTAGATACGCATTCCCAATATTTGAAATGATATCACTTGCTATAGTGGCTTCAAAACCAGTTTTTTGTGCAGCTATATCTCCTGCACTTCCATGCAAATAAACACCAAAAACACTAGCATGCAAAGGGCTATAACCTTGTGATAATAAACCAGTGATTATTCCGGTTAATACATCACCACTGCCAGCAGTTGCCATTCCTGGATTTCCTGTATTATTTACATAAAGTTGATCCTTAAAAACCGTAATAGAATTGGCTCCTTTAATAACCACAATGCAATCATATTTTTTTGAAAACTCTCTTACTTTATCAAGTTTATCAAAATCGTCTTTCCACTTGCCTACCAACCTTTCAAGTTCTTTAGGGTGTGGAGTTAGTATAGTTTGAGATGCTAAAGAATTAAGAAATTCAGGATGTTTTGCCAAAATATTAATTCCATCAGCATCGATTATAAGCGGCGCTTTATTTTCTTTTAAAAAAGCTCCAAAAGCTTTTATTGTTTTATCATTCGTTCCTAATCCGATTCCAATGCCTATTGAAGATGGTTCAAAGTCTAATTCTATTTCTGATAATTCATCATCATCATCAGTAATAACCATTGCCTCTGGAACTGCTACCTGCATAGTTGTATAACCACATTCAGGAATGTATGCAGTAGCAAGGCCTGCTCCTATCTTTAAGGCAGCTTTGGTCGCCAAAGTAACACTTCCTATTTTACCATAACTCCCTCCAATCAATACACAATGTCCATAAGTACCTTTATGACTATATTTATGCCTTGAGCGATATAAAGGTAAAACTTCATTTTTACCAATTAACTCTGCAACTCCGGGGTTTTTCAATAAAAAATCTCTATTCAATCCAATATCAATTATTTCAACGTCTCTAGAATAAATTCCCGTTTGCGGTAAGAAGAAAATCAGTTTTGGTAATTGAAAGGTAATCGTTACATCTGCAAATATCACCTCATTAGGATCATCGGGTGCTTTATCAGAATATACCCCCGAAGGAACATCAATAGAAAGTGTGAAACTCCTAGAATTATTAATATGTTTGAATAAAGAACCAACCCATGGCATCAAAGGCCGGTTAAGACCAATACCAAAAATAGCATCAATAACCATATCTTGATGTCCTATAACAGGAAAGTCTTCCTCAGATTTTAGTTGTAAAGGCCATTCACTTGCTACTTCTTTAAGACGATCATAATTAACCAAAAAATCTTTGGATCTATTATCACTAAAATTTACAACATACGTTTGCACCTTATAACCATACTCTACCAATAATCTGGAAACTACCAGACCATCACCTCCATTATTGCCTATACCACAAAAAACATGTATTGGGATTGATGAGCCTTGTAATCTATTATGAATTAGATCAAATACTTTTGTAGCTGCTCGCTCCATTAATTCCAAAGAGCTTATTTTCTCTAATTTTATGGTGGCTTCATCGGCCATACGCATCTGTTGCGCAGATAATATTTTCATGCACTTGAATATTTTTAACAACCTAAAAATTAATCAAAAACTTGAGAACATATGTAATCGCCGCCCTCTCATATTAAAAAAATTTAAATACTTTTTCTGAAAAGAACCTTTAAAATCTATTAATGTTCGTTTCATTTGATTTTTTTAGGAATTTTACAACGAAATAAGTTATAAATTATTGAATTAACAAAAGTTTAAGGATACTGTTAATTTAATTCTCCTTAAAAATAAAAAATTATACATTTGATCCCATATTATAAAGCAAACTAATGTTTAGTACCATTTTCATCTCGGCTTTATTGATCACCTTAGGAACAATTACCGTATCTGGGATTACTTCTATTACGGGTACTACAACTATTATTACCCTTAGGGGTTAATTCATTTGTATATCACCGCAGAAAAAGTACGTAGTTTATAAGGATCATAAGCTACCGAAAATAAGCTTTATCATTAATTTCAATTTAAATAAAATATTATGAACGTTCTAAAATTTGGAGGTTCTTCTGTAGCGAATGCAACAACAATAGAAAACGTTATAAACATCATCAAGGAGCAATCTAAAAAGAAATCATTATATGTGGTGGTTTCGGCAATGGGGGGAGTAACAGATTTACTTTTACAAGCAGGAGAGGAAGCTTCTACAAATAATGAAAACTATAAAAAAACGCTTGCCGAAATTGAAAAGAGACATCTCGAGGTTGTAAAAAATCTTATTCCGGTTGTATCCCAAAGTGCGGTCATAAGTAAAGTAAAATCCGAGCTCAACGCATTAGAATCCTTATGTGAAGGGGTATTTTTATTAAGCGAGTTATCAGAAAAAACCGCTGCGGTAATTTCTAGTTTTGGTGAATTACTTTCATCATATATCATAACAGAAGCCGCCAAGGTGAAGGGGTTAGATATCCAATTGAAAGACTCTCGCGATATCATTGTTAAAACGGTAAATTCAAAAGTCGCTATCGACTATGCAGAAACCAACAATAGGATTAATGCTTTTGCCAAGGATAATTCTAATAAAATTTGTCTATTCCCTGGTTTTGTTGCCAGAACCCAGGAAGGTGAGCCAACAACCTTAGGAAGAGGAGGTTCTGATTTTACTGCAGCTATTCTAGCAGCGGCTACTAATGCCGAAGAATTACAGATTTGGACAGATGTAAGTGGTATGTATACTGCCAATCCTAAGTTGGTTAGGCAAGCAAAGCCCGTACATCATATTTCGTATCAGGAAGCTATGGAACTTTCACATTTTGGCGCCAAAGTAATCTATCCTCCTACCATACATCCAGTACTTGATAAAAATATCCCTATTTTGATCAAGAACACCTTCGAACCCAAAGACAAAGGCACATTAATTACAAGAAACGTATCAGATAGAAAAACACCTGTAACCGGAATTAGCCATATCGATAATATAGCCATCATTTCTCTTGAAGGAAGTGGGATGGTTGGTATTCCAGGGTTTTCTAAAAGATTGTTCGAAGCACTTTTCCTAGAAAACATTAATGTCATTCTAATTACCCAGGCGTCTTCAGAGCATTCCATTTGTCTTGCAATTGAAGTTTCTGATGCCGAAAAGGCTAAAACTATTTTAGATAGCACCTTTGAATTTGAAATTTCTAAACATAAATTAGAACCTGTTAAAATCGAGGACAATAATGCCATTGTTGCTCTGGTTGGAGATAATATGTATCATCATCAAGGCCTAAGTGGTAAAATGTTTAGTACGTTGGGAAAAAACAATGTAAATATAAGGGCAATTGCACAAGGAGCTTCAGAAAAAAACATCTCGGTTGTAATCGAGAAAAAAGATATCAAAAAAGCATTAAATACGCTACATGAAAGATTCTTTGAAGTAAAAACAAAACAATTAAATCTATTTGTTACGGGAGTTGGAAATGTAGGAAGTAAACTTCTTAGTCAATTAGAACAACAAAATAGATATCTAAAAGACAAATTACGTCTCAAAATTCGAGTGGTTGGTTTATCAAATTCAAGAAAAATGATTTTTGATGAAAACGGAATTGAACTGGATACCTGGCAAGAAAAACTAACCAAAGGTAAAAAAGCAAATGCCCAAGATTTTTTTAATCAGGCAAAGGAAATGAACCTTCGTAATTCAATTTTTGTTGATAATACGGCAAACCCTGATATCGCACAAATATATAAGAATTATTTGAGCGAAAGTATGGCGGTAGTAACTTGCAACAAAATTGCCTGTGCAGACGAGTACAGTAATTATGAAGAACTACAGGATCTTTCTCGTAAATTTAATGCTTCATTTTTATACGAAACCAATGTAGGAGCAGGTCTTCCAATTATAGATACCCTTAATAATTTAATTGCCTCGGGCGATAATATTCATAAAATACAGGCAGTACTTTCTGGTAGTCTTAATTTTGTATTTAATAATTATGAAAAAGGAGTTTCTTTTCACGATATTGTAAAACAAGCACAACAAGAGGGGTATACAGAACCCGATCCGAAAATTGACTTGAGTGGTGTTGATGTTGCCCGTAAAATATTAATTCTAGCCCGGGAAAGCGGAAAAATAATGGAACTCAATAATATTGAAAATGAATCTTTTCTGCCACAAGAAAGTCTTGATACAACAGATGTAGACGATTTCTTCGAATCCCTAAAGAAACATGAAGATCATTTTAGTGAAGTCCTTTCTGAAGCGGATAAAAAGGATTGCAGACTAAAATATGTTGCTCAATATGAAGGTGAGAAAGCAAAAGTAGGATTACAATATATTCCAGCTGGTCACCCTTTTTATAATTTAGAAGGAAGCGATAATATTGTATTATTCTATACCGATAGATACCCTAAACAACCCTTAATTGTAAAAGGTGCAGGTGCTGGAGCCGATGTCACTGCATCTGGTATATTTGCAGATATCATAAGAATTGGTAAAAAGTAAGTGAAGAATGAATAAGAGTTTAAGAATATTTGCCCCGGCAACCGTTGCTAATCTTTCTTGCGGTTTTGATATCCTGGGATGTTGTATGGATAATGTTGGAGACGAAATGGTTATCTCCTTGACCCCAGATCCTGGAGTGAAAATCACAAAAATAGAAGGAGCAAATCTTCCTTTAGAAACTCATAAAAATGTTGCCGGTGTTGCCGTTGAGGCCTTCCTTAAAGAGTACAACAAAGATGTAGGGGTCACCATTGAAATTTTTAAGAGAATAAAAGCGGGAAGCGGAATCGGTAGTAGTGCTGCAAGCAGTGCGGGAGCAGTTTGGGCTGTAAATCATTTATTAGATAACCCTTTTACCCCAAACCAATTGGTTAAGTTTGCTATGGAAGGTGAAAAATTAGCAAGTGGTAACGCACACGCCGATAACGTTGCCCCCGCCCTTTTGGGTGGTTTTACCCTGGTACGTAGCTATAATCCTTTGGATGTTGTCAAATTAAATACACCAAAAGAGTTGATGCTAACCGTAATTCATCCACAAATCGAGGTAAAAACATCAGATTCAAGATCTGTGATCAAAAATAACGTGTCACTAAAAAAAGCAATTCAACAATGGGGAAATGTGGGGGGATTTGTGGCTGGCTTATTTACAGAGGATTATGACCTTATTGGTCGTAGCCTAGAAGACGTAATTATTGAACCTCTTAGATCCATATTAATTCCAGAATTTAACGCTGTAAAGAAAGCTGCTATTACCAATGGAGCTTTGGGATGTGGTATTTCTGGTTCCGGACCATCAATTTTTGCAATAAGTAAGGGACAGGAAACGGCAAATAAAGTTGCAAATGCAATCCGTGAGGTATATAATAAAACTGGCCTTGAATTCGATATTCACATTTCAAAAATAAACAATGAAGGTATTAAAATAATTAACCAATAAAATGAAAGAGATCAAAAGAATATCAAGTGGTGCCGAGTGGGAAGATATTGTCGGGTATTCTCGAGCAGTTAAAGTTGATAACATAATTGAAGTCGCAGGTACTACAGCACCGGGTGCAGACGAATATGAGCAAACTTTAGCTATTATCAAAATAGCAGAAAAGGTTCTCAAAGAAGTAGGTGCCGATTTAAGTAATGTAGTGCGAACAAGAATGTACTGTACCAATATAGCCAACTGGGAAAAGATCGGTAAGGCGCATGGTGAGTTTTTCCGTGAAATAAAGCCAGCATCGACAATGGTCGAAGTCTCAAAACTAATTTCACCAGAAATTTTAGTAGAAATAGAGTTTTCTGCAATAGTGTAACAAGAATAAGATTATAACAATGCAATATTATAGCTTAAATAACAGCTCCCCAAAGATAGGCTTCTCGGAAGCGGTTATAAAGGGACTTGCTCCAGATCGGGGATTATATTTTCCTGAAAAGATAACACCGCTACCTTCTTCTTTTTTTGAAAATATAGAGAATCTTGATAATGTAGAAATTGCTTATCATGCTATTAAACAATTTGTAGGCAATGAGATCCCAGAAAAGGAGCTTAGGGAAATTTTAGCCGATGTTTTGAGTTTTGATTTCCCGGTAGTACAAATTGAAAAAAATATTGGGACTCTTGAATTATTTCACGGGCCAACAATGGCTTTCAAAGATGTAGGAGCTCGTTTTATGGCTCGCTGCCTAGGATATTTTAACAAAAATAACGAAAATCATGTAACCGTATTGGTAGCTACCTCTGGTGATACAGGTGGTGCTGTGGCTAATGGCTTTCTTGGTGTAAAAGGTGTAGATGTAGTAATTCTATATCCTTCGGGAAAAGTAAGTGAAATACAAGAAAAGCAATTAACCACACTAGGCCAAAATATTACAGCATTAGAAGTTGATGGGGTTTTTGATGATTGTCAAGACATGGTTAAAACGGCATTTTTAGACACTAGCATTACAGATCATAAACAATTAACATCTGCCAATTCTATTAACGTTGCAAGATGGTTACCACAGTTGTTTTACTTCTTATTTGCTTACAAGCAAGTGAAAAATAAAGGAAAAGATATTACTTTTTCTGTGCCAAGTGGTAACTTCGGAAACATCTGTGCAGGAATTGTTGCGCATAAATTAGGATTACCTGTAAAGCATTTCGTGGCGTCAACAAATGTAAATGATACTGTAGTTCGTTATCTTGACACCCAACAATATGAACCAAGAGCATCCAAAGCTACCATTTCTAATGCTATGGATGTGGGAAACCCTAGCAATTTTATTAGAATTCAAAATTTATTTCAGAATAACTTCGAGGAACTGAAAAAATTATTTTCTGCATACAGCTTTAATGACGATCAAACCAGGGATGCTATGAAAAAAGTATTCGATACTACCGGATACATTGCGGATCCTCATGGAGCAGTAGGTTATTTAGGATTAAAAAAACAAGGATTAAATGGCAACGACTATGGTATCTTTTTAGAAACTGCTCATCCGGTTAAATTTTTGGATGTGGTTGAGGAAACTTTAGAAACCAAAGTTGAAATTCCTTCTCAAATTCAAAAAGTGATTACAAAAGAAAAGAAAAGCATTCGTATAAATAGTTATGAAAAACTAAAAGAGTTCTTACTTGGGTAAGAACTCTTTTATAAAATAATATTTTCTATATAAATTTATTGAGTTGCTAATGCTCTCATTACTTTGTATGTTATCTCTGTTGTAGATGCCAAATATTTAAAGTTAACCGTAGTATACTTATCTTCGCTCTGACGTACAAAAGGAGAGTTATCTGCATTTTTAAGCTCTGCAGTTAAGGTAACCGTATCGTATCCAAAGTTAGAAAAGAATCTACTCTCTGGAGTTGCAACCGTTCTTTTATAAATAGGTACTGGTGATTCAATACGATAAAGCGATTCTAGACTCAAATTAGAGGCTAACAATTCGATAGCTCTGTCTTCGTCATTATCCCACCCCATATAATCGGCTCTGTGCATAGAATGTACATTATAACCATCGGTCTGTAACTTTTTGGTAAACATCCTAGTTCCGATCATATTACTTTTCCAGTGATCAAAAAACACCACCATAAAGTTCTTGTTACGGGTAGGCAATTCTGCAATTTTTTTGGCAACATAAAAAGCAATAGCAACTCCTGTTGCATTATGCACTGCTCCAGGGCTATTTTCAACAGTATCATAATGCGCACAGATGATTACCCATTCATCACTACCATTGGTAGCAGGGATTTCTGCAAAAACATTTGTGCCACTATATTGATTCTTTTTCTTATCCTGTACATTATACGTATGTTTTTCAGGTTTAAGCCCGGCCTCCTTTAACGAACTCACTAAAAAATCTGCAGTCGCTTTTCTTTCAGAATTGCTAGATCTACTGGATAGCCTCTTCTTCCCTTTTATGGGTTCATGGCCCGTCAATTTGGCCACAATACCTCGTTCGATATTAATAATCTCGGCTTCTCTTCTATCTTGTTCGGTTTGAGCTGGGGCTGCCTGAACAACAAGGAGAAATACTAGTAAAAGTGTTCTATAATAATTCATTTTGTAGGTTTTGTATTCCATGCATTTAACACAAATTTAGGAAAATTCTATGATAATACAATTTATTACTTTTATTAATAAAATTATATTTCAATTATGAATTTTACAAAAACCATACCTTTTTTTTATATTTTATTATTTTTTGCAAGCTGTACTAGTGAAAAAACTTCGAAAAACGTACTATTAGCGCCCGATAATTGGCGAAATGAAATTATTGAGTTTCCTCTAAAATTTGCCTCGTCTTTATCATATTCAGGCACAGAATATGTTCGTTTTGCTCCTGGTTGGGGAGAAAAAGAGGCTGAAGACTACTTTTCTTATGTTTTTTTATGGGAAATAGATCAAGATCCCAAGTTGTCTTCCAAAAAACTTGAATCCGAAATTGAAATTTATTTTGATGGACTTATGAGTATGGTTTCCAAGATGAATTTAAACCTTCTAAAAAAGATTCCCAAGTCTAAAGCTTTTTTTGAAAAAGTAAATGACCAAGTATATGTTGGAAAAATACTTACCTATGATGCATTTACTACAAAAAAAGAAGTTAGTTTAAACATTACTGTTAATGCAAACTATTGCAATAAAGAAAATAAATATTTAGTATTATTTAATCTTTCTCCACAAGCTCCAGAACACGTAATTTGGAAGAAAATGAAAAAAATTACTATAGATTTAGACTGCGATTAAAGCATTACTTTTCTATTTATCGAACTCATCTTGAGTAATGCTTTTACCTACAATATTTACATTTTGCACTCTAATTTTATTTTTTTTTTTAACCGTAGCTATGGCTATGGTAAAAAAATTAACTTCATTACAGCACAAAAGCCAAATTTTTCGGTTGAAAATCTCTATTCAAGATGAGTTCATAAACTTTATTTAAACTTTTTTCTTGATTTTCCCATAAAAAACGTAAATTTTTACATTCAAAAAATCATCTATAATGAATGTTTGCTTTTTAATGTACCCTTGGGAAGAAATGGATCCCGAAAATGACACGTCACTCACACTAATACATGAATGCATAAAGAGAGGTCATGGCGTGGCACTGGCTACTCCTGCTAACCTTACCATACGAGATAGTGTAACATATTCTTTTTGTAAAGTTATTAATAGAGTAGAAAAAATTTCTTCTTCTTTGAAGTCTTTTCACTTAAAAACTACGTTTAGAGACGAAATGTTACCGCTGGCAGGGTTTGACGCGATTATTTTGCGAAGTAATCCTCCCTTAGATATAATCATGCTTAACTTTTTGGATTCTGTTAAAGACGATGTTTTCATAATGAACGACATTGACGGTATTCGAAGATCTAATAATAAGTTATATACTGCTGCCTTTGATGATATTGAAACACATTTCATCCCAAAAACACATGTAACCAAAAACAAGGACTATCTAATCAAAATGATCAAAGAAGCTCCAAATGATAAAATGATATTAAAACCTCTTAATGGTTTTGGTGGTTCAGGAGTGATTTTGATTGAAAAAAGAGCCATGACCAGTATTAGATCGTTGCTTGATTTTTACATTGACAATAAAGATGGCTCTACCAATTACGTAATTCTTCAGGATTATATTGAGGGCGCGGATCAAGGAGATGTTAGAATTCTTATTCTTAATGGTAAGCCAATTGGTGCCATGCGTAGAATTCCTGGAGAAGATGATCACAGATCGAACGTTACCGCAGGGGGATCTGTAGTAAAACACTCACTTACTAAACAAGAAAAAGAACTTTGTAGAAAAATTGGCCCTAAACTGGTAAAAGATGGCTTGTATTTTGTTGGGATCGATGTTATCAATGGTATGCTCGTAGAAGTTAATGTGATGAGTCCAGGAGGAATAACGTATATTAACAAGAAATATAAAGTAAAACTACAAGAAAAAGTAATCGACTTTATCGAAGATAAGGTGGTACAACGTGTAAACAGATTTGACAGAAAAGCCAAGCTTAGAAAAACTGTTGACGATGCTTAAGCTATCAATCAAAGAAATCATACGAAAAATAAACGCAGAAGAACCTTTTCATGCGGTTTCTGAGGATTACTCTTTTACTTTAAAGATTGATTCTTATGCTCATTATATCTGTGGAGCTGTACATGATGGACATCAGTTTCGAAAGGAATTATGGGATAACTGCTTGCATTCTGAATATGACAGATGGTATGAAGAAGATCCCGCGACAAAACAGATGGTACAACATCATCCTATCGTGATTGCCGGATGCGATTCTCGTTTTGAATATGATTTAAACAGAGCTCCCGAAATAGCAATTTATGAGGATGCTTGGGGTAAAGAACTATGGAAAAACCCTTTAAAAACCGACATAAAAGATCGTTCTTTAGAAAAACACCATAACTTTTACAGAGTGGTACATGCATTAATTTCAAAAATTGAATCTAAATATGGTGGTGCTATTGTTTATGATATGCATTCCTATAATTGGAGACGTTGGGATCGTGAGGTTCCCGTTATTAATCTGGGAACCATAAATATTGACAATAGTCGATATGCTTCATTTGCAGAATCTTGGTGTTCTACGCTTTCAAATATTAAATTACCACATAATATCAAAACAACTTCCGGAATAAATGACACTTTTCAGGGAAACGGATACTTTTTAAAATACATTACTCAGAATTTTAATAACACCTTGGTACTGGCGACCGAGTTTTCAAAAATTTATTGTCATGAATTACAATATATAATGTATCCCGAGGTAGTCCATTCAATACAAAATGGTTTAAATAATAAAATTCCGCTTCATGCAAAGACATTTTATAATCAATTTATCGGTTAAGAAAACTCGTATCATTTGTTAATTTCCATTTTTTGCACTTAGTTTGTGCTTCCTGTACTAAAATTATAAGAAGTTAAAAGGATAATGATTGAAGATGTAGTAGAAACATATAGCGATCTTTTTGAAATTGATCAAAACCTTGATCGATTAGTTAAGAATATTGAACTTCTTAACTATCTAAATCCTCTAAACATTGAGCAGGAAAAAAAGACCTTTTTTGCAGGTAAATACCGAAAAAACCCAACTTTTAAATATCGAAAAATAAAGTTTAGTCCGTACAAACTGCAGCGATTGTTTTTTAATCAGCGGTTAGAGAATATCGAGGATGATAAAATTAGAAAATTATATCAGGATATTATTTATGAGTATTCAGGGTTAATTCAATGTATCGAAACCATAGGTACAGGAAAAAGCTTTTATTATAATTCTTTGAAAGTATTTGGTACCCCAAAAGAAAGAGATGTAGAAAATGCGCGTTTTATTTTGCATTTTGAAGACGAGCCTTATACCAGTTCTATGGCAAAACAATATTCTGCCAATGATGCAGAAACATATTTCAAAGAATTTGCACAACGATATGCATTTCAGTTTAATATCAAGAAATCAACACACATTTCTGCCTCGGCTATGGTGCTTAATGCTTCAGAGACGCTTGTTCTAAAAAAGAACTATCGATTTAACGATAATGAACTAATGGTATTGGCAAATCACGAGATCGGTGTTCATATGGTAACTACTTTTAATGGGAAAAGTCAGCCACTGAAAATCTTCTCTAATGGTTTTGTAAATAATACTGAAACACAAGAAGGTTTGGCTGTATTTAGTGAATATATGTCTGGGTGCCTTACATTACGCAGAATGAAAGAACTTGCATATCGTGTTATTGCGGCAGATAGCTTAATTAAAGGATACGATTTCAAGGGTACTTTTGATTTGCTATATAGCCAGTATAAATTAGACCGTGAAACTGCATGGCAAGTAACTTTAAGAGTACATCGTGGTGGCGGATTCACAAAAGATTACCTATACCTAACTGGACTAAAAAAGGTATATGATTATTATCATTCTGGTCAAGACATGAATCCATTATTAACCGGTAAGGTAACGTTAGAAAATAAAGAGAATATCTTACGGCTTCAACAATTAGGCTTAGCACTTAATAGCAAACATATCACCGATTCTTTTGATAAAAATCTAAATACAAACACAAAGCTAGATTTCATCCTTCGAAACCTGAAATAAGTAAGATTAATAAAGCCCTATTTATTTCGTTTGAATACAGGGCACAGGGGTATTTCGTGAAATACCTTAATGTGCGGTTTATTCTCAAGAATACAAAGATTAGATTTTTAGTCTGCAATACCTGCTTCGGCTAAAGTAATCATTAAAGCCATTTTAATATTTTTATTACCATCAATGTTTGTCCATGTTTCATTAAGTGAATGTGCTCCACTCCCCTTTCCTCCCCGACTTATGGTAATCGCAGGAACATTTTTGGCTATCGGGATATTGCTATTAGTAGAGCCCGTACTTAATACCGGAGGTATTTTAAGATATGAAGCAACTGCCACTGCTCTTTGCACCAAAGGAGTAGTTTCTGGCAAAGAACCTGATGGACGATCACCGATAGGTACAATTTCTAGAGTAACTTTGTCTTTTATCCCAGAAGCATTATAAATGGATGCTGCTTTTTTCATACTCTTTTTGAAAATGCTATCGATTTCTAATAACCTTTTAGGGCTCAAAGAACGCATATCGACTTCCATCCACGATTCAAAAGGAATAGAATTAACCGATGTTCCTCCTCCCATTCTACCAATGTTAAACGACGTCTTAGGGCCTTCAATATTAGTATACTTTGTTGCCTCCTGAACAAAATAATCTATAGCCTTTCCTATGGTATGGTGAGGGTTTGCCAATCCAAACGCTCCCCAGGAGTGCCCCCCTTTTCCTTTAAATACAGCTTTATAACGTTTAGACCCCAGGCCTCCATTAGTAATACGCCCTTTACCTCCACCATCTATAGAAATCCAGGAATCTACCTTTATATCTGATTTATCACTAAATAAGTGCTTTACTCCCCTTAGGTCTCCTAGTCCCTCTTCACCAACTGTCCCGACAAAAACAATATCCTCTTCTGTATCTATCGAAGCCTTATTCATACTATCCAAAACGGCAATAAGCATTGCCATTCCTCTGGTGTTGTCTCCTATACCAGGGGCTGTATATGTTTTTCCATCTTTTTTTACCGTAACATCGGTTTCTTCAGGAAAAACAGTATCTATATGAGCATCCAAAACAATCGTTTTATTTCTTTTTTTCCCTTTTCGTAATGCCAAAACATTTCCTACGGCATCTATCCAAACACTATCGATTCCAGTGTTGGTAAACATTTCTACAAACTTTTCGGCTCTTTTTGTTTCTTTAAAAGGTGGAGCAGGAATTTCGGTGAGCGTAATCATATTATTGATCGTTTCTGCCTCTATTTCATCAATAGTTTGAATTGCTTTCTGAACAGATTTATTCTCTCCTAGTTTTATAATACTCTTGGTTAATGAGGGTTTAACCGCTATTGCATTTTGTGCATTAACATAAATTCCTGATAAAATCATCAGAGTTATTAAAGTCTGAGAAAGTTTTATACTCATCATTCTAAACGTTAAAATTAAAAGTCATTTTTCATTTTTAATCAGTGGCATATCCAAAATCTTTTCCTTTTTGGGTACGAGGAACCCCTTTGATCATCCAACTAGGTGCAGGTTTATTTTTTAAATAATGATCAAAAAATTGCATCATTCTGATTGAAAGATCTTGCTTATTTTTTACTTCTTTAAGGTTATGTGCTTCATTGTTATACACCAATAACCAGACAGGTTTCTGTAATCGTCGCATTCCCATAAACATCTCAATACCTTGATAATATGGTACAGCACCATCGTTGTCATTATGCATCATTAATAAAGGGGTCTCTATCTTGGGGATTCCAAAAAGAGGGGAATTTTCAACATACAAATCGAAACCTTCCCATATGTTTTTGCCAATTCTACTCTGAGTTCTTTCATATTGAAAAGCTCTACTTAGTCCTGATTGCCATCGAATTCCGCCATAGGCAGAAATCATGTTGCTTACAGGTGCACCAGCCATTGCCGCTTTAAACTTATTTGTGACTGTAACGAGATAGGCCACTTGATATCCACCCCAGCTTTGTCCTTGTATTGCCATATTATCAGAATCTATATATCCTAGCTTTTCTATAGCGTCTACGCCCGATACCACACAGTTATAGGCGCTTGGGCCAGGCTTTCCTTCTTTATAAACGATATCAGGAACAAACATTACATAATCATTACTTACCAGGTATACTGGATTTACAGTAGATGCACTTGGTTGTGGAGCGTAATTTCGATGATAACTATCCGATCTCTTTTCATAAAAATAAGTAATCAGAGGGTACTTTTTTGAAGGATCAAAATTTTCTGGTTTATAAATGATCCCCTCCAGCTCTTCGCCATCATAGGCTTTCCAGGAAAAAAGTTCGGCACTACCCCATTTATAATTTCCTTGATGTGGATTTACATCAGTTAGTTTTGTTGCGTTCACAAAGTCATCTTCTGACATATAAACATCTGGAAACGTATTAAAATTTTCTTTGCTATAGGTAAACACTTCTGCATGTTTTGCCCTTTTATAGTTCTTAATTAAAAACTTCTCAGGCTTTATTTTCTCAACAAGCTTATCCTTTCTTAAAACATACAAGCCCGAAGCTTTGGTAGTTTTATCAAAACTGGTAATCAATAATTCTTTGTTTATGTAAGAAGCATTATTCTCGTTTTCTGGATCCAGATTTTCTGTTCTATATTCTATCTTGTTTTTTCTTCCATTTTTTGTAATATTTTGCAGTTTTCCTTTTCCATTAAGCGGTATCTGCCAAATATCAAACTTGTCAAAAACCAATGCATTTCCGTCTGAGTCAAAACCTCCAAAACCATGCGGATAGGGTAACATTGGGTGATCATCATCTTCGTCATAAAATGGTACTTCAATATCCTTGGTAAGGTTTATTTTTTCTAATGTCTCCAAATTAAGGGAGAACCAATGTTGTTTCTGCATATCAAAATACAAGGCATACTTACCGTCTATAGATAAAATTGGTTCTAAAGCAGTATCAGTCAATCCTATGCGACTTTCTGCGGTAACGGTGTTGACAACATAAAAATCTTGAGTCCAGGGGCTATTCCAAGAACGCTTTATATCATATGGAGCTCCTGTAGCACCCATAATAAACTTCTGCTCCTTGTCTTTATCAAAAATTAAATCTTCTATTTGTTTATCCTGCAGGTGTATAAAAGTCTTCTTTTCTATGTCATAATATGAAACAAAAGCTTTTTTATTTAATTTTTTAGATTTTGACTTTTGTTCTGGTTGGATCATTTTATCCTGCCAATGCCATACATCTACCTGCGGAATCTCTTCTTCTAGCAGCGTAGTATCCTTTTGATATTGCATCCTTGGTTTTGAATAGAAGTAAAGCCTCTTTTCATTTTCTGAAAAGAAAGGGGCTTGGTTGCCACTTAATTCCCAATCATTTCTAAGGTTATCTCCGGATATATCCACGAGTTTTTTCAATGAATTATTTGCATAATAATATAGTTGATATTGAAGAGAATCAATTGCTGTCGAATCTTTTGCGGTTACATATGAAAAATGATTCCCTACTTTACTTATTGATAATCCATCATATATGTATTTACCAGTATCAATAACCTTTTTTGACTTCAATTCTAGATTATAGCTATACACGCCAAGATCCCTTTCATTTGCCTTATCTTCTTTGTTTCCATCTTTTCCCTTTTTCTTCTCTTTACTGGTTGTGGAATAATAAAAGGTTTTACCTCTTTCTGGAATAACAAAATCCTTTATTTGAAGAATCGTATCTCTTTTTTTAGTTTCAAAATCATAAACCAACGCATATTTTTGACTAAAAGCCATAGGAATATCTCTATTGAGAGTATCTTTCTTTTTGGTGCTCGCAGAATCTTTCTTACTTTTATTCTTAAACTTCTCAACAACCATCCAACCATTCGATTCTTTTGGTAATGTGTATTTTACCACTCTCGAGATCGAATCATATATTTTATTGGTTTTTACGTCATAAACAAATAGGACATCTTTTGATACATTCTCTTTTTTAACTTTCTTCTTTTTTTCTTTCCTTAATTCCTCATATTTAGGCTTTCTTTTAAAAACCACAAAGCGTTCATCAAAAGAAATAGAAGTATCAAACCCATTAAAGAAAGTAGCTTTCTGGTTTGTCTGTGTGTTAAAAATTTCGACATATCCATCTCCTCTTTTGGTAGCCGTTTCTATTGTTGAGACAATAAGTTTTCCTTTATCAGATATTTTTACATCAGACACCTTTTTCCATAAGTCATAATCATCATGGGTAATCGCTTTCTTTTGGGCAAAAAATAATGAAGAAGTAAAAAATAATAGTAGCGTGATTGATTTATAGATCATTGTGCAAAAATTTAAATTGGACTAAGGTATTTAGTAAAGAAATTAAAGACATAAATCAAAACTAAATCCAAATTCTTTTAGCTAAAATAATCTTCTAAAATTATAAATAGGTCTTAACTAGATACACTTTATATCTTTTTTAACCATTATTTATCTTAATAACACTTTAAAAATGAGTCCAATCAGCGGGGTATAGTAATCGGACTCATTTTATTGAGTTTTGGCCAACTCAAAAAACTAAGTTAGTATCCCGGATTTTGTTGATCTGCAATATTAGGGTTTACATTAATTTCATCAATAGGTATAGGCATTATGGTTCTGTTTTCCGGAGCAGAAATAGAAATAGGATCACCGTCTTGTTGAAATTTATTAAACGTTCGACCGTACCTGGACAGGTCATATAATCTAAATCCTTCGTAAGCCAGTTCTTTGCGTCTCTCTAAAACAATCTTATCAATTAATGCTTGTCCCGTTTCAGTTGAAGCAGCAGCACTGGGATCTGCTCTTTGTATAATTGCATCCAAGGCTTCCTGTGCTTGTATATCCTCGGTCAATTGTGCATGTGCTTCAGCTTTTATCAAATACATTTCAGAAAGTCTCAATACTTGAATATTATCATCCTGAACCTGAACCCTTGGAAATTTTTGCACTAAATTCACATCTCCATCTCGAGGATATAATTCTTTTCTAACATCAGTATCACTTAACGTGTTTACAAAGTCATCCGTTGCAAAGGCATCTTCATAAGTAAGATAGAAATAGCCTATAGAGTTTGTTCCTGAATTATCAGTTTCATTGTTAACCAATGTAAACAAGGTCTCACTATTATCATCCAAACCCCAACTGGCAATATATTCCTGATTTTCCAATAGTGAATTTCCACTATTATCAATTACCTCAGTTGCAATATCTCGTGCACCCATCCAGTTCTCCATATACAAGTACACCCTAGCCAGTAATGCCCTCGCCGCATGAACATCCATTCTGTTAGGCGACGATTCTGATCTCATTAAGTCAATTGCTTTTAGTAAATCACTTTCAATCTGTTCATACACCTGAGCAGTTGTACTTCGTCCGGGCTCTTGAATTGTACCTCCATCGCCTAAAGTTTCAAAATCTGGGATGGGTACTCCTAAATGAGAAGCATCTGCAGTAAAATTATAGGGTTGTGCAAATAACAACTGTAAATTATGAAATGCTAATGCTCTAAGTGCATACATTTCTCCTATATATTGTTCTGCATCTTCTTGTTCCGATTCGGGAAAAGCTAGTAATTCAGCTTTTCTGATAATAATTGAAGTAGAAGCTATAGCACGAGCAAGTTCTTCCCATGTTGGAGTAATAAATCTATTGTTCGAGTTTACGGTATACGAATCAAAATCCAAATACCTTCCTGTATTATCAAATGCATCTATAAATGCATTATCAGACAGGATTTCGGGGAGCAACATCAATGTTCGGTTATACAAATCAGTATCGGCAAATAGGCTATAAGAACCATTTGCTGCCAGGTTTAATGAATTAAGATCTACAATTGCATCAGAAACTTCTACATTATCAGAAAATTGTTGCTCCAAAGTATCGTCGCAAGAGCTTATTATAAAAGCTACTATTAATAGTATATATATTATTTTGTTTTTCATGATGTCTTAAATTAAAAAGTTAAATCTACACCTAAGAACAGTGCTCTTGAAATTGGAATTTCTTGATTTAATCTACCATCCGATCCTGCTTCGGGGTCTCTTTCTAAACGATCGTCTTTTATATAGGTATATAAATTATTTCCTTTAATATAAACTCGCGCAGAAGAAAGTCCAATTCTATTTATGCTTTGAGAAGGTAAAGAATATGCCAAAGTCACATCTCGTAATCTTATAAATGATCCATCATATACAAATCTACTAGAAGGCTGAGATGATCTACCTGTTTGTCTATTTCCGTATACAAATGCAGGTACGTCGGTTATATCTCCAGGCTGTTGCCATCTTCGTTCATAGGTTCCTCGACTTACATTTCCGGTAGAAGCAAGTCTTCGTGATCCATCACTATTGGTAAATCTATTCCAGGTGTCATAAACCAATCCGCCCCATGCGCTGTACAATTGGAAATCCAACGAAATTCCTTTATAACTAATAGTATTTCTAAAGCCAGCATAAAAATCAGGAGTAGCATTACCAATAATTACCTGCTCAGCATCTCCATAACTATTGGTAGTTGCGTCGGATTCATCATTAATAAACCATAAAGCGTCTCCGTTATCCGGGTCCGCACCTGCATATCTCGGTAAATAGAATGTTTCAAAATCTTCTCCCACCGCTGTAATACGTGTAGTCCCGATTATTGGCTCCCCATCACCGGCCAGCCTAGTAATCTCATTTTCGTTAATAGTAAAATTAAAACTGGTGGTCCAGCTAAATCCATTATTGGCACTTACAATATTACGCGTAGTGATTTGTAATTCTACTCCGGTATTTTCCATCGCTCCAATATTTTGAACAATATCTACATCACCATTTGTTGACGAAATTGGTCTTGCTCGTATAAGATCGGTGGTCTCTCTTTGATACCAATCAAAACTTCCTTGTATTCTATTATTAAATAATGAATAATCAACACCTATGTTTAGTGGTTTATTAACTTCCCACTTTAAATTGGGATTCCCCAAATCTGAGAAAAATAACCCCGGACTTCCATCATAATCATTAATAGAGAAAAGATCAAACACTGCATAAGGATTATCATCTGGATCATTAGAATTTTCATTACCCGCAATAGGATCATTTCCATTCTCACCGTAACTTCCTCTAATTTTAAAATCATTAATAAAGTTAACATCCTCCATAAATCTTTCTTTGGCTAAATTCCAGCCAAGACCCACAGACCAAAAAACACCATATTGGTTATCATCCTTAAATGTAGAACTACCATCACGTCTAAGAGATCCGCTAACTAAATATCTTTCACCGTAGGAATACTCTGCATTGAAAAACACAGAATTTAATCCACTCTGTCGTCTATTGGTAGAGGCCTCTACCGGCAAACTACCCGCATTTAGGTCAACAAAACCATCAGGTATATTTTCAACTTGAATATCGCTAAACTTATTTCTAGTTTTTTGAAACTCATATCCTCCAAAAGCCGTTATATCATGATCTCCTTTAACAAAATTATATCGTAACATGTTTCGGAACAACCAAGTGAATAAAAAATCGGAGTCCTGATTCCCTCTTCCTATTGGTCGTGCTCCTCCAAAACCTGCTGGTTGTCTAATATAGTCATCCCTAAACCCCTGATTCATATTAATTGATGATTCAAAAGAAAGTCCATTAAGTATTTTGTATGATAAGTCCATACCCGCAAGAATTCTATGAGTAATATTTCTTCTTGTCTCTGCCTCGGCTTGTGCAACAGGATTGTGTGTACTATTAAAGCCGAAGTTAAAAGTGCCATCCTCGTTAAACGGCGAAATATCTGGTCTTATTCTATATATAGATCTAACAGGGTTAGCAAAAGCTCCTCCATCCGGTCTAAAATCCGAAATGCTCTTATTATAAGATAGATTGGCACTTATATTGATTTTGTCATTTATTCTTTGATCTAATTTTATCCTCGAATTCATTCTTTCAAACTGAGAACCAACTATAACTCCTTCTTGATTGAAGTATCCCCCGGAGATATAATATTTTGTATTTTCGGATCCTCCTCTTACTGACAAATCATGTTGTTGGTAAAAACCATCTTGAGTCAATAAATCGAGCCAGTTTGTATTCACATCTGGATTAAAACCTCTATCGGTTAAATAGGTTAGAGCATCACTGTCATTATCCCTTATTCCAGCATTTTGCACTCCTTCTACCAATAATTCTTGCAATTCTGAAGTGTTTAGCGGTTTAAAACGATCAGCTACTGTGGGAGTAGATAAACCTCCTTGTGCACTATATGAAATAATTGGTTTGCCTTGTTCCCCTGATTTAGTTTGTATTACAATAACTCCATTAGCACCTCTTGTACCATAAATTGAAGTAGCTGCCGCATCTTTAAGCACCGAAAGCGTTTTTATATCCCCTGGATTAAGAGTAGTAATTATAGATGCATCTCTGGTTTGGATACCGTCAATAACATATAAGGGAAAAGAAGCAGTAAATGAGCCAACACCTCTAATTCTGACATTTGGTGTAGCCCCAGGTTGTCCGCTACTAGCAGTAACCAGTACTCCAGGAACATTACCCTGAATACTTTCTTGTATTGCTGCTCTTGGAGTCGCATTAATTGATTCTAACTTTACATTTATGGCAGAACCTGTTAATCTGGATTTACGTTGCACCGCATATCCGGTTACTACAACCTCTTCTAATGAGCTTATGTCCTCGATCAAGGTAATATTAATCGCTTTATTATCATTTACAGCATATTCCTGAGTAACAAACCCTACGTAAGAAAAGACTAAAATATCTCCATTGTCGGCCTGGATACTATAATTTCCGTCAAAATCGGTTTGAGTTCCTTTATTTGTCCCTTTGATAGCTACATTAACTCCTGGTAATGGAAAACCATCTTCAGCCACAACTATTCCTTTGATCAGATTTTGAATTGGACTATTAATAATAGTGTTCAAATTTTCTTTACTCTCTCTATCTTTCTCTTTTTCAAGGTATTCTAATATTTTTTTTATATCCTTTTCCGATGTTTTTTTGTTTTTAGGAAATAAAACAATCTGATTCTTGTACACTTTATAATCAATACCCGTCTCTCTAAAGAGATTTGATAATACTTTATTCAGTTTTTCATTAGTAACACTTAGAGAAACCCTCTTTGAAACATCAATTAGGTTATTATTGTAAAAAAAGTGATAGGAACTACTTTCTTCTATTTTTTCTATTGCCTCTTGCAATGTAACTTTATCTACTGAAATTGAAATGTTTTGAGAATAAGTATCAAATGAAAATAGCTTCGATATAGTAATACAAATAAGTAACGAATAAATTTTCATAATTCTTATTAGATGTTTTTTAGATAATAAAACATCTGAATGTTTTTTTTTCATAATTTTGTATGGTTTTAATTATTCTATTCTGAGATTAATTAGACGACCTTTAAAGAGGATGTTGCCGCATCCTCTTTTTTATTGTTTTATTCTGAGTTTAGCATAACTTTATTGTTTTTATATTTATAATTTATTGACGATGAAAGCTTGAAAAGCTTTAAAACTTCTTCTAAACTTAGATTATCGAACTCTCCTGTGTATTTATAATCTAATAATGAATCTGATTCTATAATGAATTCAACGCTATATTTTCTTTTAAGATCCAACACTACTTGTTTTAAAGGTGTTTTATCGAAAACTAACTTTCCTTGTCTCCAGGCAACTGCATTTTTTGTATCCACTTTATTAACTCTAATATCTCTTTTCTGCTTATCAAAAATTGCTCTTTGTGAAGGAGCTAACACAATGGGAGTTTTATTACTTTTTTGAAGCACTTCTACTTTACCTGTAACCAAGGTGGTTTCGATATTTTCATCTTTTGGATAGGATTTAACGTTAAATGAAGTTCCCAAAACTCTAACTTTTAGATGTTCTGTTTGTACTATAAACGGTTTTGTGGTATCTCGTTTAATGTCAAAAAATGCCTCTCCGACCAATGTAACGGTTCTAATGGAATCAGAGAATTTTTTAGAATAACTCAAGCGGCTATTCGAATTTAGAACTACTGTAGAACCATCTGGTAACACTATAGTTTCCTGATCTCCATATTTTGTAGCAATATTTTTAGTGTCAAATTCTAAAAAATTAGTAGTATCAACCAACAGGCTGTTCTCGGAAAAAGTAAATAGATACCATGTTAGTAGTGGTAATAAAATCAGTATCGCTGCAGTAGGATAATAATATGCTTTTTTCTTCTTACTCTTATTGGAAAAACGTTTATAGGGTAAATCTGTATCTATATGATCCAAAGAATCCAGATTCGAAGCTACGTATTTTGCTTTGAGAATAGTAAAATATTTTTGATGCTCTACATCCTCTCTTATCCATTCAATTATAGACTTTTTTTCTTCGGGATTAGCTTCTCCCTTAATGTATTTTATCAGGTCCTTTTCTTGCATTTATCATGGTCTTATATTTATAAAGACGAATTATATGCAAAGTACCCCTAAAAGTTTTTTTGTTTTTTAAAAGAAAGATAAAAATTCCCTCAAATGAAGACGCATATGTTTGAGTGCTTTAGACATATGATTCTCTACCGTTTTTATTGAAATATCTAATTCGTCTGATATTTCTTTGTTCTTAAGACCTTCAATTCTACTTTTAATGAATACCTTTTTGCATTTCTCGGGAAGTAAATCGATCGCTACCTGTATTTTTTCTTCTAATTCTTTTTCTATGATAGAAGAGGTATTCTTATCTGTAAGTGCAGTATGATTTATAAATGCTTCTAACTGAATAGAGTTTGTGACTTTACTAAGTTTATATTTCTTAGATCTAAGATAATCAAGGCAAGAATTCTTGGTTACCGTAAACAAATATCCATTAATATTAGAAGTAATATTTTTTCTTTTTTTCCATGCCTTTACAAATACATCTTGCACAATTTCTTCAGCATCTTCCCTATTTGAAATATAGCTTTGGGCGACATATAGAAGTTTAGAATAATATAGCTCAAAAAGAATCTTGAAGGCTTCTTTGTTGCCTTCATTGATATTCTTTATAAAAAAGCTATTTGTTATTTGCATTTCCCTTTCCACAAATGAAATAATTCATGATAAAGGTAAATATTTTTTTATTTCTTTAACGTTTTAATAACAATGAATTAAAAACAAATGTTTGATTGTTAAAAAAATACAATACTATCAAGTAAATATTCTTATTTGCGATCTTTAAGTCTATACACGAACTTCAATCCGCTCCAATCTTGGTCTATGGCAGCTACTTTTACATCGACCAAACCAATGCCAATAAGGTATTCACGAATTGAATCTCTTTTTAAATCTGTAGGGATTTTTGAGCTACCTTTGGGCCAGCTTACCCAGAGCATTCCATTCTTTTTTAATGCATTTTTGTAAAGGATGGCTACTTTTTTCAGTTCTTCAAATGTTGTACAAAAAATATGTATAAAATCAGAGCTCTCTGCCTCGATCTCTTTTTTATGTATAAGATCCTTTGGTAAATCAGAAAAAAGATCAAAGTAATATTCAGGAGAATTGTATAACAAAACGCTAAACCTATCTTTAATCCCTAATTTTTTTGCTAGAGGTGTTCCAGAGTATCCTGCTGGCATGATTTCTTCTTTAAAATATGAGTACTGCTATTTTAAAGATAGCAAAAACGTCTTTCATGATTGGTATTCAATAAAGAAAGACGTTTTATGAATTCTATTTCTGGTTTATTGAAACTTAATATTTATAGATTTATAATACAAAGTAGTAGTTGCTTCAAAACCAGAATCAGTCGCAATCATTAACCAAATCTCACCTTTGTCGTTTGAAGTAAGTGTTATCGGATTCTCTAAATTATTTCGATTCACCAAAGTAAAAGGTGTCGGAATCTCATCAGAAACTCCTATGGTACCCACTACTTTCAAGATGTTATTTGATTCTCCGCTTTGCAGCTTGGATATAAAATTTGGTCGATAATGATTTGAATCGTCTACCGTGTTTTGAAGAAGAAAATCTACCCCTCCTGCACCTAACGCAAGATCTGGGCTACCTCCTACTCCAAATGCATTTTTTGGTGCATTTGATGCTAGTTCTATATCAAATGTAATTTTATAGTCGGTGTTTGCTTTTAACCCTTCAAACTTTCGGTATACAGCACTAAACAGATCATCACTATGATTATTGCCCGAGATTCTAAGCGCTTTTACATTTTCATCCAAAGGACTTGGTAAATTGGTATGGTCGAACGCTAATTCATAAAATTCTTCTTCTCCTACTGGATAGTCCGAAAAAAAGGAATTCCAATTTTCTGTCCCTGTCTCGAAAGTAAAGTTAAATTCTACTGGTAATGGTACATTCGAATCATCATCGTTGTTACAGCTCACACTCAATACAAAGAGTGTAAGCATAATAGATATTTGCTTCATGTTCTTTTAATTTTGTTTATTCAATATTTTAGTCAGGGCATAATAAGATGATCAATCTTTATTATGCAGAAAGTATAGAGAAGAGTATCATGATATTTCCATTACTTCACCAAAAAGATGTTATTTCCCAGAAAGGGTTGCTTTAGTTTTGAAGCAAAAGGAATACTAAGCGGGATATTTAACATATTTATAAGAATTTATTCTTAAAAGTCAGCTCGAAACCGTTGTATACCAACGCAAAGTTTTTTACTTTCGGCGTCAATTTGATAACACAATAAATCATCATATTATGCAAAATACTGCTTTAACAAAAACCCATACCGAACTAGGGGCAAAAATGGTTCCTTTTGCTGGATTTAATATGCCAGTATCTTATGAAGGTGTTACGATTGAACATGAAACTGTTCGTAAAGGTGTAGGTGTTTTTGATGTGTCACATATGGGTGAGTTTTTAATTACTGGCCCCAATGCATTGGATTTAATTCAAAAAGTTACCTCTAATGATGCTTCTAAATTAATAAACGGAAAAGCTCAGTATAGCTGTCTACCTAACGATAAAGGTGGAGTTGTTGATGATTTGATTGTATACAAAATTGCCGATGAAAAATATCTTTTGGTGGTAAACGCCTCAAATATCAAGAAAGATTGGGATTGGATTAGCAGTCATAACGATATGAATGCCGATATGCGCGATCTATCAGACGATTATTCGTTATTGGCCATACAGGGGCCAAAAGCAGCTAAAGCTATGCAATCCTTGACCTCTGTAGATCTCGAGGCAATGAAATTTTACACTTTTGAAGTTGCAGACTTTGCAGGAATTGAACATGTTATTATCTCTGCTACAGGATATACAGGTAGTGGTGGTTTTGAGATTTATTGTAAAAATTCTGAAGTGAAACAAGTTTGGGATAAAGTACTTGAAGCTGGGGCTGATTTCGGAATTAAGCCTATTGGATTGGCCGCAAGAGATACATTACGATTAGAAATGGGATATTGCCTTTACGGAAATGATATCAATGATACGACATCTCCTATAGAAGCTGGATTAGGTTGGATTACCAAATTTTCTAAAGATTTTATCAATGCAGAAGCACTTGCCCAAGAAAAAGAACATGGTCCAGAAAGGAAATTGGTTGGTTTTGAACTCGATGAGCGAGGAATTCCTCGTCATGATTATGATATTGTAGATGGAAATGGTAAAACAATAGGAATCGTTACTTCGGGTACCATGTCTCCTTCCTTAGGCAAAGGTATTGGGTTAGGATATGTACCTACTGTTTTTGCAAAACCTGGAAGCAAAATTAATATTCAGGTTCGTAAAAAAGCAATTCCTGCAACGGTAGTAAAATTACCTTTTTATAAAGGGTAGTTTTTACAATAAAAATTAGCATTATTAAGTTTCAAGGGTACCATAGTATTACTTGAAACTTAATTTTTTTATAAGATAGTTTTGAAAAGAATTTTAATCATAGGCGCCAGTGGTTTTATAGGAAACGCTCTTTATAAAGAGCTAAATTCTTATTTTGATACATATGGCACTTATAAGACTGATAATTCCTTCTTTGAAAGGAATCAGAAATTCTTTCAGTATGACATGGAGTTCGAAGATATATCAATCTTACTCGACAATCTTAAACCCACTATTATTATTTCAGCCCTTCGTGGAAATTTTAATTCTCAATTAGATGCTCATCAACGAATCATTAATTGGATTAAAAAGAACAGATCCAAACTTATATTTATTTCTAGTGCCAATGTGTTTGACTCCTTTAGCAATTATCCATCGTATGAGTACGATAAGACCTTAAGTGATAGTGTTTTTGGAAGGTTTAAAATTAAGATTGAAAATGCGCTTATGCGTCTTCCGGTAAACAAATATGTAATTGCCAGAGTGCCTATGGTTTTTGGTGCTTCAACTCCTCGTGTGCAAGAAATAAAGACATTACATGATCTAAAGGCTCCCATTGAAGTATTTCCAAATGTAATTATTAATACTACGTCCATATCAAAACTCACACAACAATTACATTATATTATAAACCGAAGTAAAAAAGGTATTTTTCATTTAGGAAGTACTGATCTTATTTATCATTTTGATTTGATTCGAGAAATTTGTGATACACTCAAGCTAAATGATCCTGTTTTTAAACAGGTTTTTGATTCAAACAATGACCGATACCTGGCCGTACTTCCAAAAGACAACAAATTGCCAAAATATTTACAAATAACGACACAGCAAGTAATAGATTCTGTTGTTATAAAGTGATTCTTAACAAATTCCTAATTCGTAATCTATAAATTACATTTCGTCTTATCTTTGCAATATGATTGAAAAGGGAAAAAAGATTATTCTATTTGATGGTGTATGTAATTTATGTAACGCTTCCATTAATTTTGTGATAAAAAGAGATAAAAAGGATCTTTTTCGATATGCTTCATTACAAAGTGAAGTGGGTCAAAAATTAATTTCTGAAAGAAATATTGATATTAAAAATATAGATTCCATTTTGTTAATAGATCCTTCGGTAGCTTATTACCATAAATCAACAGCTGCTCTACGAATTGCAAAGCAGCTGTCTGGTTTTTACCCCTTCCTTTCTGTTTTTCTTGTTTTGCCTAAATTCTTCAGAGATTGGATCTACGATATTATTGCCAAAAATCGATATAAATGGTTTGGCAAAAAAGAAAGTTGCATGATTCCAACTCCAGAACTGAAAGCTCTTTTTATTGATCAGTAGTTTCTGACTTCTCTACTAGTTTTGTAGTCTTTTTAATTTTATTCATATTATCGATATGAATATAGCCCAAACAAGCCATAGCGAAGCATAATAAAACTGTAGGTATTAAAATCTTTTTCATCATTTTTATTTTCGGGCTAACAACGAGGCAAAAAAAACCGTACTTTTTTTGCGGCATAAAAGTAATGATCCTTACCATTATTGCTTTGCTTCTTTAGAATTCGTAACTATTCAATTAGAATTCGTAATTCTTTGTTATACTATAAAAATGATCGAAAACTTCAATTATATAATGTATTCTATTCATAAACCTTTAATAGAATCATTTTTTGCTCTTCACTTGATTTTTGGTAATTCTGATGGTGAATTGTTTACTTGAATTTCTGATCCCTCGTTTGTTTGATGTTTTTTTCTTAGCTCTTTAGACTGAGCATCTAGTTTGTTAACGTTATCGATATGTACTATACTTAAGCAAATAATAGCAAAAGCAATAAGTGCAATGGGTAGTAATAGCCTTTTCATAATAATTTGGTGTTTATTAGCGTGATAAAAGTGATACACCAAAAGTATCGATAACTGCTATACGATGTAAGGGGAGTTTACCTAGAAATGACCAGGGGAAAACACCCCTATTCTAGGATAAAGACGATAAAAGGTACCTCTTGGCACTAGAAAAACTATAATTCTTAACGACTAAAGGTAAACCTAAAACCATCTCTAAACGGTTCATTAACAGTAAATTGATTTGTTATAATTTCAAAGTTACCTCGATTTACATCGTCTACTATAAACTCAAGAACTTCTCCAACGGTTATGATAGAATAGTTATAGATACCGGTAGGTAGTATATCTTCAATAGAATCATCTGTATTGTTATTGGTAACTGCTATAGTATTACTAGACTCATTAAAATTCCATATTATAGTACCTACGTCAAAATTATGGTCAATGCCTACAAAACCTCCAGTCACACTTATTAAATTCCATGTACCATTTAATTCAGGAGTATTGCCACCAGAATCTGAAGAATTATCATCATTACTACAACCTAATACGGTAAAAAGAAAAATTAAAGACAGAAAAGCTAAACGATTCATGTGAAATAATATGTTGGTTAACACTAGTATAACTGTAGATGAATCATTTTGGTATTGGTTGCGTAAAAAAAATATCTAAAACCTTTTTATGTAAAATCACTTTGAGGCAATTTTTTCTATTTCATCTAAAAGTGCAATAAGGTCTGATTCTTTTGTTAGCGGATTCATTATTGTAGTTCTAAGGTATAGATTGCCTTGTATTCTGGTCTGAACGATATAAAACTTACCAGATCTAATGAGCGCTTGTCTGATCTTTGAATTTAGCGTATTTATATCCTTTTCTTGAGTTTTTGTATACCTGAAATTAACAATATTAGCTTCTGGCATCAATGCAAGTTCAAAATTTGGTCTTTGAGTAATCATTCCTGCAAAGGTTGAAGCCATTTGGTACAACCTATCCACATTCTCTCCAAATATTTCTTCACCATGTGTCTTTAAGATAACATAGGTCTTTATAGCCATCATTGACTTGGTACATTCAAATGTTCTTTTCCCCGAGTTATACCACTCTTGGGAATGCTGAGAATCCCATAAATACTGGGCTTGTTGTTCAAATGTTCTATATGCATCCTCAGATCTTTTAAAGATCAATCCGGTGTTTAAAGACGGAGTCATCAACATTTTATGAAAATCAATCACCACCGAATCTGCTCGGGATATTCCATCTACCAAGTATTTATATTGATCAGAAAATACTACTGCTCCCCCATGCGCTCCATCTACATGAAACCAAAGGTTATATTTCTCTGCAAAATTAGCTAGTTCATGTAAATCATCATACGATCCTGTCGCAGTAGAACATGCACAACCAATAAGCGCGATAACATGAAAACCTTCGGATACAGCTCGATTATAATGAGCGTGCAATAAGCTAGTATCCATTTTGAAATGATTATCTACAGGGACTTTTATAATCCCTTTACTCCCCATACCCAGGATTCTCGCTGCTCTATCAATACAGTAATGCGCTTCTTCAGATACCAAGATGGCAAGTTTTTCTTTATGCCCATTCTCCCAAACGGAACTGGGAGCTTTGGCTTTTCTTGCTGCCAATAGTGCGGTAAGATTAGCCAAGGTACCTCCCGAAGTTAGAAAACCAGAAGTGTTTGTATCATATCCAATTTTTTTGGCCATCAAATCGGTAATAATTTTTTCGATAGCATTCGATGCCATTCCCATCTCATATACACCAGTACCATTACTTAGTAAATCAGACATGAGCCCTGCCAGACCTGACACCAATGCTGGAACTGCAACCTGATGACCTATATACCTTGGATGATGTACATTAATCGAATGATTAAGAATATTTTTTAACACATCAAGAACTCCTGTGTCTGAAGAAAAATCTTTTTGCCAATAGGCCAATTCGTCTTCAGGCTCTCTATACGGAAGTACTGGGTGCTCTTTATTATTTTGCACCTCTTCTAAGTGATCAGCAAGCATATCAACAACTTGATGTCCTAATTTTCTAAAATCTGAAATATCATAAGCTTTTTCCAAAGCATTTGATCTATGTAGTACCTTTTGCATATTACCTGTATTAATGTTCTTATTTAATGAAAAACTCAAAAAATGTCAGCCTACAAAAAAGGAGAAAATACTAGGTATCCATTATAAAAGTAGGCTGACCAATTCTGATCAAGAATCATCCATAAATGTGCACTGGATTAAATAAACATTTAAACAGTTCAAAAATAAACATCTATATTTATAATAAAAAATACTTAATTTTTATTAATTAATAACAAAAAAGCATAAAATGAATTTTCAGCAGCTAAAAAACGTATTGTTACTTTCTGAAAAACTGAATTTTACACGTGCAGCAGAAGAGCTAAATATTGTTCAACCTGCACTAAGCAGACAGATCAAACAATTGGAAGAAGAAATTGGTGCCACATTATTTAAACGAGACAAAAGAAATGTAAAACTTACTCGAGCTGGAATATACTTTGTAAATGAGGCAAAGAAATTAATCTCTCAATCCGAGAGGATGAAACAACAAACGGCGCATATCCATAATGGAGAAGCAGGCGAAATACGAATTGCATTTACTCATTCGATAATGCAGACCATTTTACCAGATATTTTAAGAACCATTAATAAACATACCCCCGGAATCAAAGCCATTTTGAAAGAAATGAATAATCGGGATCAATATCTGGCATTACAACAAAATGATTTGGATATCGGTTTTGCTACCAACCCAATGGTCCCTGTTAATCTAAAAAGTAAAGTACTTCATATCGATAATTTTGTGATCCTTCTTCCCGAAAGTCATCCTGTAAATGAAAATAATTATGAAGATTTTTCAGTTTTTTCTAAAGAAGAGTTTATTTTTCCTACGGTATCTGATGGTCCTAATTATGTACATATACTTGAATCAATTTGTGTAGACGCAGGATTTACACCTAGAGTGGTTCATGAAACAGATTCTGCCAGCACTAGCTTTAGACTTGTTGAAGCCGGATTAGGAATTTCGTTAGAGCCTATATCTTCTTTACACGGACATGAGTTTCCTATAAAAAGTATAGAGCTTAAAGATATCAGACAAAAAGCAAAACTTACAATGATGTGGAATCCTGAGCGCGAATCAGAATATCCAGACCTATTCGAATTACTAAAAAGCTGGAAAGTACATTAACTATTTTACCTCCTCATAATGGTCATCCCATTCTTTTACATGAGGAACTCCAAGTTTTCCAACCGATTTTGCTACTATCATAGATACTGTTGCATCTCCGGTCACATTAATCACCGTACGCATCATATCCAATGGTCGATCTACGGCAAAAATTAATGCCAAACCTATTGGTAATTTATCTGATGGAAATCCTATTGCCTCTAAAACTATTACAAGCATTACCATTCCTGCACCGGGTACTGCCGCAGAACCTATAGAGGCCAATAAGGCTGTTAATACAATTGTTATTTGATTAGAAAAAGTAAGTCCCTCGGGCCACAACACCTGCATAATAAATACCGATGCTACTGCCTGGTACAAACTTGTTCCATCCATATTGATGGTTGCTCCTACAGGTAATACAAAACTCGATACTTCTTTGTCTACACCAATGTGTTCTTCTACTCTTTCCATAGTAACAGGAAGTGTCGCTGCACTAGAACTGGTAGAAAAAGCCAACAATTGAGCTGGACTTATTTCTTTTAAAAACCAAATTGGAGATTTTTTTGTAATCACTGAAACCAGTACGCAATAGAACACTATCATCAATAGCAAACCAGAGAATACGACGGCCGCATATTTTAATAAAGCCAAAAGAATATCCGGATCATCCGAAGTAACTACTACATTGGCCAATAAAGCAAAAACTGCATAAGGTGCCGTTAGCATGATTAAATCCACCATTTTCAAAACTACTTCATTTAAGCTATCAAAAAAGTTTTTTAACGGTTCTGCATGTTTCTCATTGATCAACAACATACTAATACCTAAAAATATGGCAAAGAAAATAACCTGAAGCATTAACTTATTATCACTCATTGCAGCTATGGCGTTTTGAGGAACCATATCCACTACGAATTGCAAAGGACCGCTTTCTTTTTGTCTACCAGCCTCAGCAATACGTTCTGATATTTTTGCGCTGCCGGCGTATTCTGAAGTAAGTTTTTCTATAGTCTCTGATGTAATACCATCTCCAGGTTTGGTAATATTCACTATAAATAATCCAATTGTAATTGCGATAATTGTAGTGATCACATAAATAACAATGGTTCTTCCTCCAATGGTTTTAAATTTTGAAATATCCTTAAGATCAGAAATTCCTTTTATCAACGATGCTAATATCAAAGGTACCGCAATAAGCTTCAGAAGATTAACGAAAATTGTACCAAACGGAGCAATCCAGTCTCCGGTAAATCCTTTTCCCCAGGATATGGTTGTCATTATGAATCCGAATACTATACCAAGTATCATTCCGATCATAATCTTCCAGTGCAGTGCAATTTTCTTCATGTGATTTTTTTAATTTATAAGCCTAAAAGCTTCGAAGATATAAATTAAAAACAAAAAAACGGTAACCGCATTGTGATTACCGCAATTATTAACTCTATTTTAGTTTGTGAGTTTGTGAGTTTGTGAGTTTGTGAGTTTGTGAGTTTGTGAGTTTGTGAGTTTGTGAGTAAAATTATTAGGAAACATCTTTAATTACATTTTCTAGATAAAACTTATAAAAATAGAGTTAAAGAATCAGTAACTAACTAAAGGGTCTCTTAAACTCAAAAATGTTTTGTATTTTTTGCAATTTAGGTATCGCAATACTCAAAAACTCAATAACTAATAAACTTGTTCTACTTTTTGATAGTTCTATTCATCAACCAGTAATCCACAAGAACTAATGCTGCCATCGCTTCAACAATCGGAACGGCTCTTGGCACAACACAAGGATCATGTCTTCCTTTACCTTGCATATTAACTATATTTCCTTCTTTATCAATAGTTTCCTGATCTTGCATTATAGTAGCCACAGGCTTAAAAGCAACATTGAAATAGATGTCCATTCCGTTAGATATTCCTCCCTGGATTCCTCCAGAAAGATTAGTTTTTGTGGTACCATCCGGATTAAACAAATCATTGTGCTGGCTTCCTTTTAATGCTGCTCCTTCAAAACCACTTCCGTATTCAAAACCTTTTACAGCATTAATGGATAACATTGCTTTTCCCAGTTCTGCATGCAGTTTATCAAAAACGGGTTCACCCAATCCAACCGGAACACCAGAAATAGCACAACTTACTACTCCGCCTACCGTATCTCCTTCTTTTCTGATCTGTTTAATATATTGTTCCATCTCATTTGCCATCTCAGGGTCAGGGCAGCGAACAATATTACTTTCGGTTAAAGAAAAATCCAGTTCGGTATGCGCTTTTTGCAGTTTAAGAGTGCCCACACCACTTACATAAGCATTAATTTTTATATCGGGCAGCACTTGCTTTGCAATTGCGCCTGCCACTACTCTACTTGCGGTCTCTCTTGCAGATGATCTTCCTCCTCCTCTATAGTCCCGAATACCATACTTCTGATCATAAGTATAATCTGCATGAGAAGGTCTATACGAATCTTTAATGTGCGAATAGTCTTTTGATTTTTGATTTGCATTCTTAATAGCAAAACCAATGGGAGTTCCTGTGGTTATTCCTTCAAAAATTCCCGAGTAAAACTCAACAGTATCTGGTTCTTTACGTTGCGTAACGATTGCCGATTGACCCGGTTTACGACGATCCAATTCTTGTTGAATAGCTTCTAAATCTAATGCAACGCCTGCCGGACATCCATCGATAACACCGCCAATCGCAACTCCATGCGATTCTCCAAAAGTGGTAAGCTTAAATAAATTTCCAAAAGTGTTTCCCGCCATGAATGCAAATTTTAGCACAAATGTAATTGTTAATCTTCAAAAACTTGGTAGTAATATGATAGAAAAACTAGGGTTTACTTGTTGAAAATTGAATCAATTTCAGATTAACCCCTCTTTTTTTGCGCAAATATTATTTTCTAATATCGAACAACACTAAATTAAACATGAATATTCTACTTTAACAAAAAATTCGTTTAGCTGCTGACATATAGTTGTCATAGCTAATAATTATTTTTGAGTAATCAAACGAATAGAAAACTACGAATGGCAGAACCTCTAAAAAATGTATACAACGAATCTTTTTTTGAAAAATTCTTACAAGTTTTAAAAAAAGCATATCCACTCCTTAACAAAGCAGAGTTCCTTTCGGACATATATATCAAAGATTGGCCAGAGAAAGAATTAAAGCAAAGGATGTATCACATTTCTACCATACTTTATAATCATTTGCCTAAGAATTTCCAGCAAGCTACAGACATATTAGTGCAAACTGCAAAGTTGCTCAAAACAAAAGAAGAAAGTATGTCTTTTGAACATATGTTTTTACCAGATTATATCGAAAAATATGGCTTAAACGACTATCAAACCTCGATTGAGGCCATGGAAGAAATAACTAAATTTACAAGTTGTGAATTCGCCGTTAGACCTTTTATAATTAGGTACCCAGATCAGATGCTTTTTCAGTTATTATCATGGTCAAAACACTCAGATGTTATGGTGAGACGATTAGCTTCAGAAGGATCCAGACCCAGGTTGCCATGGGCTATGGCATTACCACACTTTAAAAAGAATCCCTCGCCCATTATTCCTATTCTTAAGAACTTAAAAAACGATCCTTCAGAAATGGTAAGAAGAAGTGTAGCCAATAATTTAAACGATATTGCCAAAGATAATCCAGACATCGTAATCAAATTAGTAAAAGAATGGAAAGGAGAATCTACTGAGACTGATAAACTTATAAAACATGCCAGTCGAACTCTTCTAAAAGAAGGAAATAACGAAGTGATGAAAGTGTTTGGTTTTGGAACTACAAGAGATATCAATATTTTTAATTTTCAAATTCTGACACCTAGAGTAAGAATAGGAGACTTTCTAGAATTTTCTTTTGTGCTCAAAAATAAATCAAAAACAGCATCAAAGATTAGATTAGAATATGGCATTTACTTCAAAAAAGCCAATGGGGCCCTTTCAAGGAAAGTGTTTAAAATAAGTGAAAAAGAATATTTACCAAATTCTATCACGAAAATCAACAGAAAACAACCTTTCAAAATAATTACTACCCGTAAGTTATATCCAGGTGTTCATCAACTAGCTTTGATTATTAATGGCAAGGAGCTCGAAAAACTTAATTTCAAACTTTTATAACTGCGCATATCTGTTTTTTGACTATCAATAAAATTCTGAAAAGATTATTTTCTTAATGTTCTGGTAATACTACATTTTTAATCTTTAACTACTAATAACAATCTTGTCATAATTACTTAATTACTACTTAACCAATGAATGGTTTCTTTGTTTGCATAACACTGTTTTATGAAAAAACGCATTGTTGATCTGGTAGTAATTTCTGATGTCCACCTTGGAACTTACGGATGCCGAGCCAAAGAACTTCTTAATTATTTAAACAGCATAAAACCCAAAACACTTATCCTTAATGGAGACATTATAGATATTTGGCAATTTAGGAAGCGTTATTTCCCTAAATCACACCTTAAGGTCATTAAAAAGATTATTTCTTTTGCTTCAAAAGGAACCGAAGTAATTTATATCACAGGGAATCATGATGAAATGCTTCGAAAATTTAGTGATGCTCAGATTGGTGATTTCAAATTAGTCGACAAACTAGTCCTTGAACTCGACGGAAAAAAAGCATGGTTTTTTCATGGGGACATTTTTGACTCCTCTATTCAAAATGCAAAATGGCTGACAAAACTAGGTGGTTGGGGGTATGATCTGCTTATCGTTCTAAATCAATTAATCAATTGGTTTTTGTTACAAATGGGTAAAGAAAAATTCTCTCTATCTAAAAAAATAAAAAACGGTGTAAAAAAAGCCGTAAAATACATTAATGATTTCGAAGATATCGCTGCTGAATTAGCCGTAAAAAACAACTATGATTACGTAGTTTGTGGACATATTCATCAACCACAAATAAGGCAATATACTGATAGAAACGGTTCGTGTTTGTATTTAAATTCTGGGGATTGGATAGAAAATCTAACTTCGCTAGAATACCATAACCAAGAATGGAAGCTAGTATATTATCAACAGGAAAAAATAGAATCACATTCTAAAATACCTGAAGAAATGGAAGAATTAGTGATTGATCATGAAATACTAACCACCAACATCACTTCCTTCAAAAAGGCTTAATTTTTAAACTTTAAGTGCATTTCGTAGAATACTAACGGGATGTATTGAAAGGTGTCCGGTTCCATCTTTTATTTGATGCCTGCAACTAGTACCAACAGCAGCAATAATGATATCCTCTGTAGCTTTCCTTATTGCAGGGAACAAGGTTTGTTCGCCTATTTGCATGCTAACCGCATAATGCTCTTTCTCATACCCAAAAGACCCTGCCATACCACAACATCCAGAAGGAATGATCGTAACCTTAAAATTTTCTGGTAAATTAAGAAGTTTAAAAGTGTTATGAATATTAGACAATGCTTTTTGATGACAATGCCCATGCAATTTTACTGTTATGAGGTCTTTTGTAAACTGGTCGGAAGTAATATTTCCTTTTTCTATTTCAGATGCCAGAAACTCATCAATCAAAAACGTATTTTTTGAAAGAGATCTAGCGTTTTCTTTATTATCTGCCAATCTAAGATATTCATCTCGAAAAGTTAATATTGCAGAAGGTTCAAGTCCAATTAAAGGAGTTCTATCAGATATGATACCTTCAAAAACCCCTACATTATAATTGGCCAACTTTTTTGCTTGCTTTAGAAGACCTTTTGAAATAAAAGTACGCCCACTTTCTTTATGGTCAACGATTTTTATTTTGTACTGTAATTTAATGAGCAATTCTATTGCATCGATTCCTATTTCGGTATCCAAATGATTGGTAAACTCATCAATAAAAAAATAAACGGTTTTGATTGGTTTTGAAGGTTGAATTTTTTCAAGGCTTTGTTTACACCATTTTCTTAGTGATTGCTTGCTTAGCAATGGTAGCTCCCTATTTTTTGCAATTCCAAGAGAAGACTTCAAGATTCCCGAAGTAAGTTTATTCTTAAAAAAGAAATTGGTAACCCCGGGAGCTATTCTTCCTAATTCGTTTAATCGATTATTATTTGCAAATAACTTGGTTCGCAAGGAAACCCCATTTTCTTTTTGGTATTGATATTCAAACTCTGCTTTTAACGCAGCTACATCAACATTTGATGGGCATTCGCTAGCACATCCTTTACAGCTTAAACAAAGATCAAAGACATCTTTTAACTCCTTATTATTAAATTTGTTTACCTTTTCGCTGTTCGTTAAAAACTCACGTAGTGTATTTGCTCTTCCTCGGGTAGTATCTTTTTCATTTTTTGTAGCTCGATAACTGGGACACATGGTTCCTCCGGCTTCAACAGATTTACGACAATCTCCGCTTCCATTACATTTTTCGGCAGCCCTAAGAATTCCCAAAGAATCCGAAAAATCCATCAACGTATCGACTTCCGGTTCTTTTCGGTCTATTGCATATCGTAACTTTTGATTCATTGGAAAGGCATCAACAATCTTACCTGGATTAAAGATGCAATTAGGATCAAAAACCTCTTTGATGTTTCTAACAATTTGATAGTTCTCTTCACCTATCATGAAAGGAATATAACTTGCTCTAACAATTCCATCTCCATGCTCACCACTCATTGATCCCTGGTACTTTTTTACCAAAGCCGCCACATCATCCGTTATTTTTTTGAATAATGTCACGTCCTCACTTTTCTTTAGGTCCAAAATGGGTCTTAAATGTAATTCTCCTGCGCCTGCATGAGCATAGTACACTGATTTTTGACCATATTTACTCATTAGGTCTGTAAATTCTGAAATATAATCTGCCAAATCCGAAATGGCTACCGCTGTATCTTCGATACAGGCAACAGCCTTTTTATCACCAACGATGTTTCCTAGTAGTCCAAGTCCAGCTTTTCGAAGTTCTAGTGCTTGATTAATTTCTTTATCAAGTAAGATAGGATTTGCATAACTAAGACCCGAGTCCTCTATAGTTTTTAATAAAGCTTTCTTCTGCTTTTCTAAATCTTCAGTAGTATTACTTCTTAATTCTAGCATCAAAATAGCTTCTGGATCGTCTGCAATAAAAAAACGATTTTTCAACTGTTCGATATTGTTTTTTGTGCAGTCTAATATGGTTTTATCCATCATTTCACAAGTGAATAATGAATGTTTCATCACAGGTGCCACTGCTTTCATGCAATCACTTATCGTCTTAAAATGTGCTGCAATCATGAGAGATTCCCCAGGTGGTAGTTCATCCAATTGCAATGTGATCTGGGTGGTAAAAGCCAAAGTTCCTTCACTACCCGATAGTAATTTGCACATATTAAAGCTTGAGGTTTCTTTAGAAAAAACATCAGAGTTTATTAACTCATCAATAGCATACCCAGTATTGCGGCGATGGATTTCTGGTTTAGGAAAATTGTCTTTTATTTGTTGTTGAACTGCTTCAGAAGAAAGCTGATTATAGATTTCCTGATAGATTCTTCCTTCTAGAGTATTGGATTTTTTCTTCTCTTCAAATTCTCCTTTTGTAATTTCAGAAAAAACAACTTCGCTTCCATCAGACAAAATCGTGTGCATGGCTACCACTTTGTCTCTAGTGACTCCATATTGAATAGAAGTGGTTCCACTACTATTATTACCAACCATTCCCCCTATCATACAACGATTTGATGTTGATGTATTGGGGCCAAAGAACAAACCATATGGTTCTAAAAAACGATTAAGATCATCTCGTATAACTCCTGGTTGTACAGTAACCGTTTTCTTTTTGGTATCTACAGAGATTATTTTAGTAAAATGCATGGATACATCGACCACAATACCATCTCCCACACATTGTCCGGCCAACGAAGTACCGGCAGTTCTGGGGATAAGGCCTACTTGATTTTCTGAAGCAAACCGCACTAACTTCTTTATATCATCTACCGATTTTGGAAAAATAACCGCTAAAGGAATTCTACGATATACAGACGCATCGGTGGCATAAAGAGCTTTGCTAAGGTTGTCAAATTTTACTTCGCCTTCTAACTGTATGCTCAATGAGGTCAATGTATCGTAACTAATCATATTTTTCCTTCTTTACTAGTGCATCCAAAGACACAGGTCTTTTAAAATTGGTATCAAAACAAATAAAACTATCTGTTCCCGCCACACCATCTATTTGATGTACTTGTTCGTACAGAATTTTTCTTAGATGTTGATTGTCATATGCAAAAATAAGGATGAAAATCGCATAATTACCCGACACGTAATTACATTCTTGAATTTCTGATATTTTTCTTAGTCCTTCTACTACTTTCTCGGCATATCTTGCTTCTCGAAGTTTAATACCCACATAAGATTTGGTCCTAAACCCAATTTGCTTTTCGTTCACAACAAACTCTGCCTGATTAATTACGCTGTGTTCTTTAAGCTTCCTAATTCGTTGATGAACCAGGGAATTAGAAATTTTTAGATCCTCTGCAATTTGAGAAAACGGTTTTCTTGCATCTTCTCTTATTTGTAATAGTATTTGCTGATCGATATAGTCAAAATGATGCATAACTCTGAAAAATTAAAAGATCGAATGTCAATTTTTTATTCATCAAAATCAATAAAACTAAATTGACATAAAATATATTATATTAAAGTTAATTCAATAGTAATGAACCATAATATGAATCAAAACTAATAATTTTGTATTAAATAAAAACATATTTGAAATGGATTCCACATATTTTTTTCAACAACTTTGGCAAAATTATACTGTAAAAACTCCTTCAGCAAAAAAAGTAAAAGCTTTATTTGAAACCAAAGGAGAAATTGTTTTCAACGATCATATTGCAATTCGTACTTTTAACGATCCACGTGTTACCATTGATGTTCTTTCGAAACCATTTATTGCCATGGGATATGAACCAAAAGGTGAATATCATTTTAAGTCCAAAAAATTATTTGCAAAACACTTTGAACATGCTAATGATCCTAATGCACCAAAGATATTTATTAGCGAGTTACTTCTTGAAAAAGTTTCTATTGAACTTCATTCTAGTATTCAGAAAATTCTTGATCAAGTAGATCCCGAAGTATTCAATGAAGAAGACCTTATCTTACAAGGCAGAGTTTGGGAAAAGCCTTCCTATAAAGTTTATGAAAAATTTCTGAAGGAATCTGAATATGCAGCATGGATGTATGTAAACGGTTTTTGTTCAAATCATTTTACGGTAGACGTTAATAAATTGAGGTCCTTTGACGGCTTACTCGAGGTAAACGAATTTTTAAAAGTACACGGTTTCAAAATGAATACTTCTGGTGGCGAAATTAAAGGTACTCCTGCTCAATTTTTGGAACAATCAAGTATTTTGGCAGATATAATTGAAGTGGAATTTGAAGAAAACGTTAAAGAAATAACCTCATGTTACTATGAATTTGCATATCGTTATAATAAGGAAGATGGCGATATTTTCAGAGGATTTGTGGCCGATTCTGCGGATAAAATATTTGAAAGTACAGACATGCAGCTTCAAGTAAACTAGACTAATATTAACAAAAATTTAAGATTTTTACTTACACAATACAGCATTTGTGACGTTATATTCGGGAATTGAAAATAAAACCTATTTACTATGACTAAACGTATTTTAATTATTGCGGCATTTCTATTTGGTACCATAAGTACGATTCAATCACAAGAAATTTCTAAAAATGCTCTTGGTGTAAGACTTGGAGACAATGATGGTTTTGGAGCCGAAGTTTCATATCAAAGAGGATTAAATAACGGTAATCGATTAGAATTTGATCTGGGATGGAGAGATTTTGATGCTGGTAATGCTATAAAACTAGCAGCATTATACCAATGGGTTTTTAACCTGGACAAAGGCTTTAATTGGTATGTTGGTCCTGGAGGTGGAATCGGAATTGTAGATTTTGATGATGATTTCCCTGGACAAGACAGCAGTGACAGTTACTTTTTCTTGGCTGGTGATATAGGTATCGAATATAATTTCGATATTCCTATCCTAATTTCACTGGATTTAAGACCAGAAATTGGTTTTGGAGATTATAATGATGATTTAGATTTGGATATCGGTCTTGGTATCCGATATCAGTTCTAAATCATAAAAATATTTACCTGTAAATCGTTCCTAAGTTATTGCTAATGCGCCTTCGTACAATGCAATATATTTAGGAACGATCTGATTTACGTCAAACTTTTCGGCTTCCTTAAATGCATTATGTTTAAACATTTCCAGTACACTATCATCCTCTAAAATACGGATTGCATTTTCAGACATTTCATGTACATCTCCAACGTTACTTAAATAACCAGAAATACCCTGTTTATTAACCTCTGGTATTCCTCCTGCATTACTTGATATTACTGGTACTTTATTTACCATAGCTTCTAATGCCGCTAAACCAAAACTTTCCCTTTCTGATGGAAGTAAAAATAGGTCAGAAAAACAGAGAATCTTATCTATTTCATTACTATTTCCAAAGAAAATCACTTTATCTTTTATCCCTAATTCCTTACATTTCTGCTCTGCAGGTTTACGTTCTGGCCCCTCTCCAACCATTAATAATTTAGCTGGCATCTGTTTCTGAATATTATAAAATATATCAACGACATCGGTTATGCGCTTTACTGCTCTAAAATTACTGATATGAGTTACTATCCTCTCCTCGGGTTTGGCCATTACATCTCTCTGACAATCTGTAAAACTCGTTTTTTGATGACTTACATCGATAAAATTAGGAACCACTTGAATATCTTTTCTAATTTCAAACAAACGCAATGTATCTTCCTTTAAGCTCTGAGATACCGATGTAACAATGTCACTATTATTTATACTAAATGTAACCGCTGGTTTATAATGAGGATGATTACCTACTAATGTAATATCCGTGCCATGCAAGGTTGTTACCATAGGAACATAAATCCCTTCTTCTGCCAGCATCTTTTTTGCCGTATAGCCCGCATAAGCGTGGGGAATGGCATAATGCACATGAAGCAAATCGATTTTATACTTTTTTATAGTATCTACTAGCTTACTAGATAATGCAAGCTCATATGGTTGATAATGAAACAATGGATACGTTGGTACATTTACCTCGTGAAAATGTATATTAGGATTGAGTAGATCAAGTCGTACAGGTTGCTTATAGGTAATAAAATGAACTTCATGATTTAATTTAGCAAGTGCAATACCCAATTCTGTTGCAACCACCCCACTTCCTCCAAATGTAGGGTAACAAACAATAGCAATTTTCATTTATTTGATTTTCTTTGTTGCACAAGGTACAAGAAAATTGGTATTGTCAATTGTTAAAGTAATTTTAAAAAAAAGCAGATCATAAGCCGGATTCTGTTTCCCAACGAATCGGGATCCTTATCATTTATCTAGGCTAGCAATTACTTGCTAGCTCAAACCGCCTACCCTCCAACATTGGGCGCGCAACCCTCAAAAGCTGGTTTACATGGCGTTGCACCGTATAGAGTTTACCTGGTTTCACTACAGCATTACCTGTACATACTTTCTGTTGCACTTGTCCTTCCCGAATACACGGGAGACGGGCGTTACCCGCTATACTGCGCTATGGTGTCCGGACTTTCCTCCCCCGAGTAATCGGGAGCGATAAGGTGATCTGCTCGCTACAAAAATAGAACAAAAAGTATACCCTTTTAAGGTTTTTTATAAATTATTCTAGTTGTTAGCTTCTTTCCGTTAGATTTCAAAACCCCTTCTCCTTGGACGACATTGTGATAGCAATGGGCGAGAAGAAGCTAGGTGTTAGGATGAGGGGATTTTCACATCAAATTCCTCACCTTAATCCTCTCCCAGAAGGAGAGGAAGCTAATAATTTGATAAAGTAGGAATAAGAATTAATAATCTATATTGTTAATAACTACAGCATAAAAACCACCTGGCAGAATTCACTATTTGGATTCAATTTTTAACTTTGTATCAATGGAACACTTTATAGTATCAGCACGCAAATACAGACCTCAAACCTTTAAGGATGTTGTGGGGCAACAAGCTATTACCAATACGCTGCTTAACGCTATAGACAACAATCATTTAGCACAAGCATTGCTTTTTACCGGCCCACGTGGAGTGGGAAAAACATCATGTGCAAGAATATTGGCAAAGACTATTAATCAAGATGGTGATGAGCATCCTGATGAAGATTTTGCATTCAATATTTTTGAGTTGGACGCAGCTTCCAATAACTCGGTAGACGATATCAGAAATCTTATCGACCAAGTACGCATACCTCCACAAGTGGGAAAATACAAGGTATATATTATTGATGAAGTACATATGCTATCTCAAGCTGCTTTTAATGCATTTTTAAAAACATTAGAAGAACCTCCAAAGCATGCGATTTTTATTTTGGCAACTACCGAAAAACATAAAATTATTCCAACTATCTTATCTCGTTGCCAGATCTTTGACTTTAAGCGCATTACCGTTACCGATGCCAAAAACCATTTGATGCGAGTAGCTGAGCAAGAAGGTATTATCGCCGACGAAGATGCTTTGCAGATTATTGCTCAAAAAGCAGACGGAGCTATGCGGGATGCCTTATCAATTTTTGACCGTGTGGTAAGTTTTAGTGGTAAAAATCTTACCCGTCAAGCAGTTACTGAGAATCTTAATGTTCTTGACTACGAAACTTATTTTAAAGCAACCGATCTGATCCTTCAAAATAACATTCCGCAACTATTAATAGAGTTTAATGAGATTCTGGCACAAGGATTTGATGGGCATCATTATATTGCCGGGTTAGCATCACACTTTAGAGATTTATTGGTATGTAAAAGTCCTGCGACTATCAATCTTTTAGAAGTAGGCGAACAGACCAAAGCCAAATATCTGGAGCAATCACAAAAAGCCCCACATGATTTTTTGATCAAAGGAATTGAGTTGGCCAATGACTGCGACCTTAAATACAAAACCAGTCGAAATCAAAGATTATTAGTTGAATTATGCTTAATGCAGCTTGCCTCTGTCCTAGTAACTCCGGATGGAGAAAAAAAAAATGACAAACCCTACATAATCCCTCCTTCTTATTTCAAAGAAAAAGGTATTAAGGCAGTTAAAATATCCCCGGAAGTAAAAAAACAGGCTAACGAAAAGGTTAATGAGACCCTCCCAATAGTACCCGAGCAAACTATTGAGGAAGAAGCACTGGAAATTGAAGTTCCGAAAATAACAGAAGTGCTGCCTACCAATAAGCCTGTTGTTCAAAAAATTGTTTCAGAAAATGCCATTCTTTCTGAAACTCCAGCTACTGTCGAGAAGAAGCCTATTGCTATCCATAAAGAACGTAAGACTTCTGGCTTATCGTTAAGCAGCATAAAAAAGAAAAAAGAGCACGAAGAAAAAAAGGTTGATAATGTTGTAGATCCCAAAAACCTCCCAATGGAGAAGTTTACCGAGTCTGAAATGCAGGCTGCCTGGATCGAATATGGTAAAATGCAAGATAAAAAAGGAGAACGAATCCTTGGATCTATGTTTGCAATGAATATTCCAATAATGAAAGATGAAAAAATTCATCTAGAATTACCTAATCAATCTATGAAAGTAGATCTTGAAAATGCGCTTCCGGGATTGTTTCAATTCATGTACAAAAAACTAAATAACTATAGTGTAGAATTGGTTATTATTGTTAATGAGGAAGCGTCGAAAAAATATGCTTTTACTCCACAGGATAAATATGAAAAGTTACGAGAGAAAAATCCTCTTATCGATAAGCTGCGCTCTAGTTTTGATTTAGATATTTAACAAAAAGTATTCAAAATTCATGTACTTTCCCTTCTAAAGCTTTACAATCAATGCTATTGAAGGCTTTATATATAGCAATATTATAATACCTTTGTAAAAATACAATTCGTTAGCTATTAAAAACAGATAATAAGATCATGCTTGGCCTAAAACTTCCTACCGACCCAAGATGGGTAAATATTGTAGAAAAGAATATTGAAGAAATCCTTACAGATCATGCATACTGTGAGCAAAAGGCAACATCGACAGCCATTTCACTTATCGTTAGTTTTCCTGAATACACAGAGCTTGTACAGGAAATGACTAAACTAGTGAAAGAAGAAATCAGTCATTTTAAAATGGTACACGATAAAATCCTGGAGCGTGGTTGGATCTTAGGAAGAGATCGAAAAGATGAATATGTGATACAATTGGTTACTTTCTTTCCAAAAGGAGGAAGCAGAACTACACAACTTGTACACCGTTTATTATATGCTGCATTAATTGAGGCCAGAAGCTGCGAACGCTTTAAATTACTTTCTGAAGAACTGGAAGATGAAGAATTATCCAAGTTTTATAGGGATTTAATGGTAAGTGAAGCTAATCATTATACCATGTTCCTAAATTTTGCCCGTCAGTATGGTGATCGTGCCGAAGTAGATAAAAAATGGCAAGATTTATTGACCTTTGAAGCAGAGATTATGAAAAACCTGGGAAATAAAGAAACCATTCACGGATAAAAGAATAACCGCCTGCTATAAAAATGTAAGGAAGCAAGCGGTTACAAATCTAACCTCCAAAATAGTCATCTAGAACAGATAAAACGTTCTATGTTCATTGTATTTATTGCATATATATCTCTTAATGCAATTAGTGTTTCTCTAATATATTCAGGAATACTTTTATTTTCGATTAACTGGTCAATACCATAGATTACCGAATTAGACCCTTCTATATTTTTTTCGATCAATTTTAGCACATCCTCAACCGGGCTGTTTATGAGGTATGTTTTTTCTTTTAATATCACTTTCATAACCATCAAATTATTGTTGTATTCATTTTTTGTTTTTTTATATGCCATGCCAATTACATATACAATTGACATGGTTATAATAATGGGGCAACCTATTTCATCTATTATCGGGATTTGACAAATGTGAAATTTTTCTCTTCATTTTCTTTAGTTACTGCTTTTAGGATGTACATTCCGTTTGTAAGCATAGAAACATCAATTTCTAGATTGTTCTTAACAACATCATGTGTGATAAGTATTCTTCCATTTAAATCAATCACCGATAATACTTTTATTTCCTGTGTTGTTGTATGCAGAAAAAGCTTATTAGCGGTGGGGTTAGGATACATTCTAATAGGTTCTTCTAGAGAAATACTTTCTTTTAACGACTCTGAAGCTGTTAATGCAGCAACTTCTTCCATACCATATATAAAGTATCCTACCTCCTCATTGGTATGCCAGACTTCCTCGTCTTTGGATTGCTCTTCTTCTAGTTTTAACTGCACAGAACTAGTAGTTAGATCTCGATATCTTAAACCCGATGGATCTCCCCCATTGGTAGTTTGCATAGATGCGATAAAAACAGGGTTCTCAATACCACTAAAGTTTAAAGATTTGAAATTGTGATTAAATGTATCAGATCCCACAATTAAAGTTAACCCATTAGAATATCTATACGTACCCGGTTCTATGGCAATATAAGATACAAGTTCCTTTGCATGTTTGTTATCATTTCCTTGCTCTTCTTGTACTTTTAGATCAAAACCAAGAGTAGATACATTTTCTACTCGTGGAACAACAGCAGAACCTCCTTCGAAAGAACTCACTTGAGTAAAAACTATAGGTTTTGTGGTAAATTCATTTTTAAAATCTACCGATTTTGCTGTATGATTTACATCGGCTACCACAGCAGATTCCATTGTTAACCCTCCAAACCTAGTTACTCCTTCTGAAATAGCGAGATAACTAATCGTTTCGTTACTATGGCTACCATCTTGATAATCCCATTCATCAAATTGATATTTAAACCCAAAGTTTGTGATATCTTTTACTCGAATCGTTACAGGTTCTTCGTCATTATAAGATGCTGGTCCAAATACTACACTTGGATTGTACATTGGCGATGAAAAAGTAACTTCGTGCCAGGTTTTTTTATCTACCTGAAAGTTATTTATTATCCCAAGGGCAATTGGTAATGGATCATATGTGCTCGCTTCTACTTTATCATATCCAGTAGGATATCCATCTGATCCGATTGGCACTACAGTAAATTCATACGAAGTATTTGGTGTTAAATCTTCTACAGTGTAGGAGTTTTCACTAGTGATTCCGATTGTTTTTAAATCCTGATCCAAAATCACGTAGTAATTAGGAGTAATTGACTGATTTTTATTTAAAGATTGCCGTTGATTCTTATTATTGATTCCCCATGATAATGTTATATCATCTGCATCATTTATTACTCCAATGGATATATCTATTTCGGTATATTCTTGCCCAATTAAATAACCATTAATATCTAAATTTCTAGGTGTATACCTATCATCTGAAACATCTACGGTAGTAATCCCATGTACCTGTTCCAAAGGAATGCGTTGATAAAACTTTAAATCATCTAGACTTGCCGCCGCAGAAGGGCCTTTTCTTGGACCATCTACATCAAAGCATTTAAAAAACAGAGGGTTTGCATAAAATGAATAACCTTGTACCAAGAAAAAAGGTCTACTTTCTGATTTTTCTGACTGGTCTGGGCAAATAATTATTCCTCCCTGAAAATTAGGGTTTACGTTATTTACTATTTTGGGCTGTGGAGCAGTGAGTGATTTGAAGTAATGTTCTTTTGCACTGGCATGTAAAAGACCACCACCAAAAGGGTATCCAGATTCCCAAAAAGGATCTATTCTTACATATGTAGTATTTAAGATCATTTGATTATAAACATCACGTTGTCCGATACCACTAATTAAAGCGCTTGAAGGTTGCCAAGCCAAATCATATGCCGAACTTTGATACCACTCTGTTGGCGGCATAATAGAAGGGGTCGGCATGATCTTATTTTTGTAATACTCTAAAAAAGGCGCAGTCGTGGCCGGATCTAAGTAAGCCATTCTGTCTACTATTGCTGTACCTAAAAGCTCGGCCGCTCTAGTAATAACAATGGCTCCAAATGACCAGCCTGTCAATCGGACTTCTCGTGCAGCATAATCAAAGCCTGTAGTGTTTATTATCTCTTTAATTTGCTGACCACATATCTTACCGATAGGATCCCCAGAAGTACCTACTCTAGATTCCGGACTGTTTTCTCTTACCCATTTTGGATCTCTCGTGAAGGGTCTTTTAGAGGGTTCGATAAAATTAATGTGAGTCGTAGTCACTTCGTTTTTATGTTCTGCACTTTGGGTCCAAAAAAACAAGAGTACGTTATACTTGTTATGCCACTCTCCTATGCCATCTTCATCTAATCGGTCACGTACTGGGTTTGCAACCGGATCGCTTTTATGGTTACCATTGCCACCACGTGCCCATCCATGAGAATGCATTACAATATCTTTAGACGGATCATAAAACCCATCGTAAGCAGCAGGGTATTTGTCATAAACTCCTTTGTTCCAGCGTAAAATATCTCCAGCAGCATTTCTAAAATACATCCCAATATCCAAAATTTCTATAGTACTATAAGTAGTAAAAACTTCACTGCTATTACCACAAGTATATTCTATTTTGATTTCAACAGCTCCCCATTGATCCACATTTTTTTCACCATTGAAATAGTATTCTTCTGGGGTATTGTATGGAGCATCAGGATCTACATAAATGAACTTATCATCATCTCCGTCCTGTTTTGATCGATCCTCGACATACCACTTTACGTTTTCCAGCTCTTCATCAGAAATAGGGTTTCCATCAAGATCTACAAGTTTAAAAGCTTTTGTAAAATCAAACGGATCATCAGCATTCCAAACATCGGTTACTTTGGTGCCTGTATCGGGATCTGTTTTTTCTAGATAAGAAGTAGGTTCTATTAATATAGGGTATGAACAAAATTTAATCAAAAGAGTCATCGAATCATGAGTTATTAATCCGTTTTGACATTGGTATTCGGCTTTAACTCCGATTTGATTCATTTGTGTTATTTCACTTATCGATGTTAAATCAAATGAAGAAAGTGATTCAGTCGGAATTTCATAATCAATAATATTTGTAAGATCTCTTATATCTTGAACATACCATTTTACCTTAGCTTTTTCTTCTTCCTTCAAAATATTGCCATCTTGATTTTTAATCTCAAAAGCTTTTGTGAAATCAAGGGCATTATTGGTGTTCCAAATATTACTTACCATAACATTAGTACTAGGGTCTAATCCTTCCAGGTATGAAGTAGGTTCTATAGATAAAGAGGATACAGGGCAGCAATCGATATCGATAATAGCTCCATTTTCATAAACTGTTTGATAAGGTTCACCACTCCATCGATCACCTTTTCGAAAAATAACTTTCCTAATTACCATGTCGCCAAAAGTAATATAACCATTATTCGAACCTGCTTTGCCTTTGTCATAACAACGATTTTCTCTTCCAATACCATCACAAAAGCCATTATATACATTTCCGTCACATAATCCATCAAATAATTTATCATTTGCAGCTCGAATTGCCTCCGAAGTGCTCAAAGACTCTGAGGCAGATACATCGATAGTAACCAGATATGAAAGATTTACTCTACACCTACCTTCATCTTCTTCCAAACAATTTACTCTTATATTAACGTGTTGAGTATCCCCTTGCGTAGTAGAAACATCCTGTCCACAACCAGTGTTATATCTTACTCCATCCTTGAATGTCGGAAAGTCCTCTGTACCATAAATCATTGGAGGTGTTGAACTACCTGTTTCAGGTATGCCTAGTGAGGTAATATTGTCTCCCCAGCTATAAAAAACATAATACTGTCCATCAGATTCATTACATTGTCCAAAGGAGCTTACATAATTAAATAAAACTAACAACAGGATGATTCCCGTTCTTAGATGCATGTGTAATTTTAATTTCATAATTTCAGTTTTAATAGTTATAAAAATTAGTTAATCAATTAATAATTGACTTATTATCAACTGGTTCGAAATTATGAGAATGCCCTAAGAAATAAGAAAAATAAGCGTTTCAAAACGTTTCATCGGTGGTAAAAAACGTTTCATACACTACAAAAAAGAAAAAAAATACTAGTTAACAGAAAAGAATTCGACGACACTAGTTTCTTTGGGAATATTAAGTTTCTTTTTGATACGATGAATATTTACCCTTACCGTGGTGGGGTTAATATTCATTAATTGGCAGATTTCTTTATTAGAAAGATTCATTTTTAAAAAGGCACATATCTTTAAATCATGTTGGGTAATATCGTATTTGGATTTTAAAGATTTTAAAAACTCGGGATGTACTTCTTCAAAATGTGTAAAAAACTCTTTCCACATGGTATCCATATTTTTTTGGATTTTGATTTGAGTTTGAGTTTCATTGATCTCTTTTGTCAAATTTTGAGCAGGTTGATCTTTAATTTGACCTAATAACTCGTTTATTTGTGATAACAAATCTGTTTTTAAAGCAAGATTGGCTGTAGCTGCCACTAACTTTCTGTTGATATATGCATTATTATCTTTTTCGGATTGTAAGGAGGCCTCTAAAATGTTTTTATCAATTTTAGAAGTTTTTAATCTTGAACGATATCGTTTAAAAATGACATAAGCTAGTATGCCAAACAATAGTATAGATAGTATAGAAATATAAATCCAACGATGTTGTTTTGAAACAATGTTTAATAAACCATCAACCGGATATGTAAATTAAACTCTGTCTGTTGTTTCAATTCCTCTGGGGCTAGCCCCAGAGGAATTGGTGTTTAAAATCA
>CANMDH010000029.1 GCA_947496555.1 uncultured Aquimarina sp.
CTGATGGTTGGTCTTCCAGACTTGTGTGCGTTTCATATCTAAAAATACAAACAACACAAATCGTATCAAAAAAAAAAAGCTGCCTTTTTAGACAGCCTCTCTTAATGTAATATTATTTATATTCAATACCTAACCGTTCATCGAGATCAGGAATTCATCATTATTACGTGTTTGTTTAAAACGTTCGTTAATAAACTCCATGGCTTCTACAGGATTCATATCGGCAAGATATTTACGCATCACCCACATTCTTTGAATTGTTGTTTCGTCAAGTAATAAGTCATCACGACGCGTGCTTGAAGAAGTAAGATCGATAGCAGGAAAAATACGACGATTCGAGATTTTACGATCTAATTGCAATTCCATATTACCTGTTCCTTTAAATTCTTCAAAGATCACTTCATCCATTTTAGATCCGGTTTCGGTTAACGCAGTTGCAATTATAGTAAGTGAACCTCCATTTTCGATATTACGAGCAGCTCCAAAGAAACGCTTTGGCTTGTGTAATGCATTTGCATCAACACCACCACTTAATATTTTACCACTAGCAGGTTGAACTGTATTATATGCTCTGGCCAATCTGGTAATAGAATCAAGTAGTATTACAACATCGTGGCCGCATTCTACAAGCCTTTTTGCTTTTTCTAATACAATGTTGGCAACTTTTACATGTTCATTTGCTTCTTTGTCAAAAGTAGAAGCGACTACTTCTCCTTTTACATTGCGTTGCATGTCGGTAACTTCTTCAGGTCTTTCATCTATAAGAAGAATCATTTGATATACTTCTGGATGATTTGCAGCAATTGCATTAGCAACGTCTTTAAGAAGCATAGTCTTACCAGTTTTTGGCTGTGATACTATCATACCACGTTGCCCTTTTCCTATAGGTGCAAACAAATCCATAATTCTAGTAGAGATGGTACTTTGTCTTTCTGCTATATTAAATTTTTCTTGAGGGAATAGTGGGGTTAAGTGTTCGAAAGAAACTCTATCACGCACTACCTGCGGATCAAGCCCATTGATTTTATTTACCTTTATGAGGGGGAAATATTTTTCTCCTTCTTTTGGAGGTCTAACTTGTCCTAATACAGTATCTCCGGTTTTTAATCCAAAAAGTCTTATTTGCGATTGAGATACATATATGTCATCTGGAGATGAAAGATAATTATAATCACTAGAGCGTAAGAAACCATAACCATCTTGCATAATATCAAGAACACCTTCACTTTCTATGATGGCGTCAAATTCAAAATCAGGTTCTTTGTAACGGTTTCGATTATCCCTGTTTCCGTTTTCCTTTTTATTGCCACGGTTCTTGTTTTGTTGTAACTTGTCATTCCCTCTGCTTCTATGATCTTTTTTATCATCCTTATTTTGGCGAGGTTTATCACTGTCTTTATTTTCATCAGCTTTAGGCGTACTTACAGCACTAGAACTTGAAGTGGTTTCTTCTGCAGGAGTGAACAAAGTTGCTTCGTTAGTATTCTCTTTAGAAACATTCATCTCTTTCTTTACCGGGTTTTTAGCACCTTCAGTTTTTCTGGTACGAGGTCGTCTTTGACGAGGATTCGCGTTCTTTTTTTCAGGAACTACACTTGCAGAACTTTCTTTTGTAGCTTCTTTCAATTTATTGGGATTGGCTGCCTGGTAATCCAATATTTGATATACCAAGTCCAGCTTTTTAAGTGTACGGTACTTTGGTACGTTTAGGTTTTTGGCAATCTCCTGTAATTCAGGAAGCTTTTTCGCTTTTAATTCAGAAATATCTAACATTTAAATTTGTTATATAATTTACGTTTTGGTATAAATTTTCTAAAGAAGAAATCTAGGAAAATTTTAATTCGAAGGTAAGTAACCTTAATTGAATAGGTTACAGATTTTGTGCTGCAAGTATACGACTTTATTTTTAATTTTTTACACATATTTATAAAAAGAAACTCTTATTTTTGCTTTTCCGTAAGAAAAAGTTGTAATGCTACAAAGAATTCAAACTATTTACCTTTTATTAGCCGCTGGAGTTTCAGCCGGGCTTTCTATGTTTTTACCTTATGGTATTAATGAAGATGGTATAGAATTGTATGCAAAAGAAGTTTTTTTTCTTCTAGGAATGTTTGTTGGATCAGCAGTATTGTCGCTGGTTGCAATTTTTTTGTTTAAAAATAGACAGCTTCAATTTGTGTTGGGGCGAATCAATATCTTATTAAACTTTATTTTACTAGGAGTATTTGTTTATTGGTCTCTAACGGTATCTGGAGAAACCAGGGTTTCTGAGAAAGGTATTGGGATGATCATTCCTATTATTTCTATCGTTTTATTAGTAATGGCCAATAAAGCCATTAAAAGGGATGAGAATCTTGTAAAATCTGTAGATCGATTACGATAAACCTAACATCTTAGTAGTATTAGTTCGTTAAAACCCGAAGTATGCCAACTTCGGGTTTTATTTTAATGAAACTTAGATTTGAAAAAGTGCAACTGCATTGAAATTTGTTGGTTGAATTAATCCCACCAAGTGAGATTTCTTCTGTTTTATCTCGATTAGATCAAAAAGACAATCTTTATTTCTTGCCTAGTTCGATAACTTCAAGATTCTCAATTTTACCAGAATCCAATGTAAACCGAAGCATGGTTCTTACTTTGTGAAAACCATGTGTTCCTGCAGCACCCGGATTCATGTGCAGAAGTCCATTTTTGTTATCAGGAATAACCTTAAGGATATGTGAGTGCCCACAGATAAATAACTTAGGAGGGTTTGATCTAATTTCTTCTCTGGTAACACTGTTGTATTTTGGGGGATATCCACCAATATGAGTGATCCATACCGAGACACCTTCACAAGTAAACCTTTGGTTGAGTGGGAAGGTAGCTCTGGCTTTATCATCGTCAATATTTCCGTAGACTGCTCTTAAAGGAGTGATTGCTTCAATCGCATCGGTTACTTTAAGATTTCCAATATCACCGGCATGCCAGACTTCGTCTGCTTCTTTTGCATAATGTAAAATTCGATCATCAATATAACTGTGAGTATCGCTAAGTAGAAGAATTTTTTTCAAAGTAAAAGTATAAAGATCATTTATAGAATAATAAGAAAACAGATACAATGTCGTTACATCTATCTGTATTATAAAAGGTATATTTGCCTTCGATTTTACAAAAATAGAATACTTTGAGATACTTTTTAGAACTTTCTTATGACGGAACTCCATATCATGGTTGGCAAAGACAACCGAATGCTATTTCTGTTCAAGAAGTTTTAGAAGATTCCTTGTCTACAATATTGAGGATGAAAACTGAAATTGTAGGTGCAGGCAGAACAGATACAGGGGTTCATGCAAAGCAAATTATGGCACATTTTGATTGTGTGAACAAATTGGATACAGAAGATTTTACTTATAAACTTAATTCAATTTTACCAGCAGAAATCGCAATTCAATCTGTATACGAAGTAACAGAAGATGCGCATGCTCGTTTTGATGCTACAAGTAGGTCTTATGAGTATTGTATTAACTTTGTAAAAGATCCATTTGTTATTAATAAGTCCTATTATTTGAAAAAATCATTGGATTTGGATCTTATGAATAAAGCTGCTAAATTACTGTTAAACTATACCAATTTTAGATGTTTTAGTAAGTCCAAAACCGATGTAAAGACGTATAATTGTACAATTACGAAAGCAGTTTGGGAGAAGAGCGAAGACAAGATTGTTTTTAAAATTTCGGCAAATCGCTTTTTAAGAAACATGGTGCGGGCGATTGTAGGAACATTGATTGAAATAGGACAATATAAGTTGGACCTTGAGGATCTAATTGATATTATTAAAAGTGAAGATCGCAGTCGGTCGGGGTATTCAGTTCCGGCACATGGATTGTATTTAACTAAAGTAGAATATCCAGAAAAATTTACTAAATAAATGTCAGAAAAGAGTGGTAAGGCTTTTGATTTTAAGTTGTTTAGGCGATTAATAACATATACTAATCCCTATCGGCTTACTTTTTATTCTGTGGCATTTTCTGCTATCCTTTTATCGGTATTCGCTGTTTTAAGACCTTATCTTTTACAGCAAATTATCGATAAAGCGATAATTCTCAAAAATAATGAACTTTTAATAACTCTTATTGCCTTTATGTTGGGCGTATTGTTTCTAGAGGTTATTTCACAATTCCTGTTTATATATTTTGCCAATTGGCTAGGACAGGAAGTGATTCGAGATATTAGAGTGAAGTTATTCAAGCATATGCTTGGTTTTAAGAAGCAATATTATGATCAATCTGCAGTTGGTAGATTGGTTACCAGAGCTGTAAGTGATATAGAAACTATTGCAAGTATTTTTAGTCAGGGACTTTTTATGATTATTAGTGATCTTCTAAAAATGTTAGTGATCCTGGGGTATATGTTTTATCAAAGCTGGCAACTCAGTTTATTGGTACTTATGGTTTTACCGGTGATTGTATATGCAACCAGGGTTTTTCAGAAAAAAATGAAAGTAGCATTTGAAGAGGTTCGTACGCAGGTTTCAAACCTTAATTCTTTTGTCCAGGAGCGTATTACGGGAATGAAAATCGTTCAGTTGTTTACAAGAGAAGAAACGGAATATGCTAATTTTAAGGAGATTAATGAAAAACATAAAAAAGGATGGATCAAAACAGTTTGGTATAATTCCATCTTCTTTCCAATTGCCGAAATGTCAAGTTCAATTACTATTGGATTAATTGTTTGGTTTGGTGGTTTAAAGGCGGCTCAAGGTGATGTGATCACATTAGGAGTTGTTATTGCTTTTATTGAGTTATCTCAAATGCTGTTTCGACCTTTACGTCAAATAGCAGATAAGTTTAATAGTTTGCAGATGGGAATGGTGGCAGCCAATAGGGTGTTTGCTGTTTTAGATAAAGATTCCAAAATCGAAGACAACGGAGAAATAAACCTTAAAAATGTAAATGGTAAGATTTCCTTTAAAGATGTTCGATTTAGTTATATCGAAGGCGAAGAGGTTTTAAAAGGGCTTTCTCTTACAGTCGATGAAGGTAAAACCATTGCGATAGTCGGAGCAACGGGAGCAGGAAAATCCACGATTATTAATTTACTTAGTAGGTTTTACGAAATAGATAGTGGCGTTATTTCAATTGATGATATCGATATAAAAACGGTCGATTTAAAGTCTTTGCGAAGTCATATTGCTGTAGTGCTTCAGGATGTGTTTTTATTTGCTGATACGATATTGAATAATATTACCCTTAATAATCCTGAAATTTCGGAAGAAGAAGTGCATCGGGCAGCCAAAGAAATAGGAATTCATGATTTTATAATGAGTTTGCCAAAGGGATATCATTATAATGTAAAAGAAAGAGGCGCCATGTTATCTTCTGGACAACGACAGTTGATCTCCTTCTTGAGGGCCTATGTTACCAATCCTGAAATTTTGGTGCTCGATGAAGCCACGTCTTCTATAGATTCGCATAGCGAACAATTAATTCAGGATGCTACTAATAAAATTACAAAAGGAAGAACCTCTATTGTAATTGCCCATAGGTTAGCAACCATCAAAAATGCAGATAAGATCATTGTGATGGATCAGGGTGAAATTGTAGAACAAGGAAATCATAACGAACTTCTTGAAATCGAAGATGGATATTATAGAAATCTATATGAAGTTCAGTTTGCTACTACGGTAGAATAGTATTTTATTTTACAGGGACTTTTAGAGACTCGGGTAATCCAAACAGTAGAGATATCACAATTACCATAAAGATTAATCCAATATAAAATGCACCTCCAATCATAAAAAACAACAAGGTTTTAATAAGAATTTTCTTAACACTAATTGCATATAATCTCTTTAAAACATAGGCTATATAGGTTGTGTATAATACAAATGGAGCAAATGCGACAATAAAATAATTGTCAATCAAAAAAATGATTGGTATTGAAATTAAAGCAGTGATTCCGACTATATGAGAATATGAATAAAGGTAAATTACAAAATGTTCTGTCAGGTTGTATTTCTTATAATTCAAAAACACCAGCCTTGAAATGATAGCCAATATTGGAATTAACAAGAAACTTAATAAAGATTGATGCTGAAATGTTTTTTCTATTCCTATCATTTGAGCTTCCAATTGTTCTTTTGGCATAAAGTTTATACTATTGGCAATTATCTCTAATAGTCGATTTTTTACCACAAAACCATAAAATCCTGTTACAGTAACAGAAATTGCAAAATAGCCAAAAGCGTTAATGTATCGTTTTCTTAAACCATAAATATATCCATCAATAACAGCTTCAGGTTTTGTGAATAAGTGTAAAAAAGTTCTAAAGAAAGAATTGTCAAGGTTAAGGAAGCGATCTGCAAAATCTTGAACCAAGTTTTTAAAAGTAATTCGCTTGGTAATTTTTTTTGCTCCACAATCCGGACAAAAATTATAAGCTTCTATTTGCTGTCCACAGTTTTTACAATTTGCAATAACGATTAAATCACTCATTAAACTAAATCCCTTTTTATTTTTTCTTCTAACTCTTCTTGTGTTTTAAATATAACAAACTCCCCATTTTTAACATACGAAAGCTTGCCTGTTTCTTCACTAACCACCAATGCCAGGGCATCAGTCTTTTCGGTAATCCCAACTGCCGCTCTATGGCGTAATCCAAAACGCAAAGGCATATTGTTATCGTTAGTTACAGGTAATATTACCCGAGTGGCTACTATATGATTATCTTCTATGATCATAGCTCCGTCATGTAGCGGACTGTTTTTATAAAATATACTTTCTAGAATAGGAGTATTTAGTATAATATCCATAGAGTCGCCAGAAGTCTTAACAAAGTCCAACGAGGTATTCCGTTTAATAACAATAAGAGCTCCCGTATTTGTTTTACCCATATTTTTACAGGCATCTATAATGGCTTTTACATTAGTTACGCTATCTTCAGGAGTGTCTCTGATAAATTTTAACTGCCTAAGAAATTTTCGTCTTCTTCCAAAATTAGTAGAACCGATCATCAATAAGAATTTCCGTATTTCCTGTTGAAAAACTACGATAAGAGCAAACATCCCAACGCCAATAAATTCGCCAAGCACGCTACTCAACATTTCCATAGCCAGAAATTGAGTAAGTTTCCAAACAAGGTAAATAATAACGATACCAATAAAAATATTGATAGCTGCAGTTCCCTTAACCAACTTATAGATATAGTAAAGTAAGAGGGCTACCAAAACGATATCCAGTACATCAAGTATTCTAAGGTTAATTAAATCCAAAGTGTCAGGAGTTTTTGTAAAAATAGAAAAATTAGTGAAACAGGATTGTATAAAGTTAACTTACTCGCATTTCATTTACCAAAGTAACACATTCTATCGCTTCTTTAACATCGTGTACTCTTAGGATAGATGCGCCGTTGATTAGTGCAACGGTATTTAGAGAAGTCGTTCCATTCAGCGCTTCAACTGCATCGATTTCCAAAGTTTTGTAGATCATGGATTTTCTGGACAACCCAATCAATAAGGGTAAATTATGTATTTGCAATAGGTTAAGGTTCTTTAAAAGCTCGAAATTTTGGGTTGTGTTTTTTGCAAACCCAAATCCGGGATCAATAATAATATCGTTGATTCCTTTTTGTCTGGCATCTGCTATTTTTTCTGAAAAATATAGGTTTATTTCCTTTATGAGATCGTCGTAATGATCTTTGGATTTCATTGTCTGGGGGGTGCCCTTCATGTGCATCATTATGTAGGGGACTTTGAGTTTTCCAACAGTTAAGAGCATGTTTTTATCCAGATTTCCTGCAGAAATATCATTAATTAGTGCTGCTCCCATATCAATGCAAAATTTTGCAATCTCACTTCTAAAGGTGTCGATAGATAATAAAATTTCGGGAAACTTGCCCAGTAATATCTCTACAATAGGTAAAATCCTTTCCTTTTCTTCTTCTTCCGAAATATGATCTGCACCAGGTCTGGACGAATATGCTCCAACATCTATAAAAGTGGCACCTTCATTCAACATTTTTTCAGTCTGGATTAGAATTTGCTTTTCATTTTTATACTTCCCTCCATCATAAAACGAATCTGGAGTTATATTAAGAATCCCCATTACTTTTGGGGTCGATAGATCTATTAGAGAACCTTTACAGTTGATTGTCATTATTTATTTTTAGATTCAATTTTTTTAATTCCCATATTAAAGCGAAATTTACGCAAAATTCAACAGTTATATGCAAGATACGTCTGCACAATATGATGCGGTGATTAATACATGTCGCAACTTATTTATAAAAAAAATGAAAGACTACGGAAGCGCGTGGAGAATATTGAGACTTCCATCTTTGACCGATCAAATTTTCATTAAAGCACAACGAATACGAAGCCTTCAAGAAAAAGAAGTGCGCAAAATAGACGAAGGTGAAGCTTCAGAATTTATAGGCATTATCAATTACAGTATTATGGCGTTGATTCAATTAGAAAAAGGAGTTGTTGATCAACCAGATTTGCCTCCTAGTGAAGCTGAAGAATTGTATGATAAGCATGTAACTATTACCAAAGAATTAATGATGGATAAGAACCATGATTATGGTGAGGCTTGGCGGGATCTAAGGGTGAGCTCTCTTACAGATCTGATTATTCAGAAAATACTTCGTGTTAAACAGATAGAAGATAACAAGGGAAAAACTTTGGTAAGTGAAGGAATCGATGCAAATTATCAGGATATGATTAATTATGCAGTGTTTGCAATGATTCACCTTGGAGAAGCAAAAAATACATAGAGGTATAAAATACTGTTAAACTAGATAAGGTAAGATGTATAACTAATTATATTGGTCAAATTATTCCAAAAACTTATTGATTTATGAAGATATTCGTTACGTTTTCCAGAATATTTGTAGCAGCACTTTTCCTGTTTTCGGGATTTATAAAGCTTAACGACCCATTGGGGTTTTCATACAAGCTTCAGGAATATTTTGGAGAAGGAGTGCTTAATCTCGAGTTTTTAATTCCATTTGCATTGTTAATAGCAGTTTTCTTGGTGATTTTTGAGGTTATATTAGGCATTACTTTGATACTGGGATATTTGCCTAAGTTTACGGTCTGGTCACTGTTATTGATGATCGTATTTTTTACATTCTTAACGTTCTATTCGGCTTATTTTAATAAGGTTACTGATTGTGGTTGTTTTGGAGATGCACTTCCGTTGACACCATGGGAATCCTTTACCAAAGATGTTATTCTTTTGGTTCTTATACTGGTTTTATTCTTCGGAAGAAAGTTTATCACCCCTATAAACCCAGTTGCGATGCATAAATGGGTTGTGTTTGGAGCTTTTACGGCTTGCCTTGGATTTGCGTATTATGTATTGATGCACTTACCGGTTTTTGACTTTAGGGCTTATAAAATAGGGACTAATATCGAAGAAGGAATGCAGGTGCCAGAGGATGCTCCCAAAGCAGAGTTTGCTTATCATTGGAAGTTTAATGTAAATGGCGAAGAAAAAATTATTACAACCAGTGGAGATTATCCCAAGGTTGAAGGCAAGTTTATTGATGTAGAAACACAAACTGTTAAAGAAGGATACGAGCCTCCGATTCATGATTTTGCTATCGAGAAAGGGGATACGGATTATACTTCAGAATATCTTCAAAAAGAAAATGTAGTCCTTATAGTGGGCTATAATTTATCTAAAAGTGAAGATGAAGGATTTATCGCCATAAAAAAAATAACAGATCAGGCAATGTCTCAAGGTTATGACGTGATTGGGCTAACGGCTTCTACTCCAAAAACTATGGCAGAAGTTAAGGAAGAATACAATCTTGATTTCGATTTTTATATCACAGATGAGACCGCTTTAAAAACGATTATAAGATCAAATCCTGGCATTGTTCAGCTTAAAAAAGGAACCATCGTAGAAAAACTGCATTGGAATGATGCCCAAAAATTGGCTCTTGAAAAAGTTGGGCCTCCAAAGCCTAAAATCAATAGAGAATTAAAGGCTCAGTTAGATAGCATTATGAAATTGGATCAAGAGGGGAGAAGCAAAGGAGATATCTCATGGCAAAAACAGAAACAGATTGATAGCACGAATACTGTTTTTATTGAAAAGATTTTTAAAAAGCATGGTTATCCCGGTAAGTCTTTGGTAGGAGAAGAAACAAGTATTGCAGCTTGGTTGGTGATTCAGCACTCTGATAAGATTGATAGATATCTACCACTAATTAAAGAAGCAGGCGAAAAAGGAGAACTGGACAAAGTATCTGTAGCCATGATGGAAGATCGACATCTAATGCGACAAGGATTAGAACAGGTCTATGGAACGCAGGGAAGGACTTTGAATACGAAGAAAGGCGAATCCATTTCTATAATATGGCCAATTAAAGATCCAGAGGCTGTAAATCAGCGAAGAAAAGAAGTTGGTTTTCTAGAAACGGTTGAAGAATATTGTGAACGACTCCTAGGAGTATCTTATAAGACATATACTCTTGAAGAGGTGGAAAAACTAAAGGAAAAATCTAACTAACTATGCTGGGATACCTCATTAATAAAATAGGTTATGCTTTGCTTACTTTATTGGGGGTAGTAACCGTAATTTTCTTACTTTTTACTTTACTTCCGGGAGATCCTGCTCAAATGATGTTGGGGCAAAATGAGAGTGAAGAACAATTGGAAAATGTGAGGAAGAAATATGGTTTTGACAAACCTATAACAACACAGTATGCTTATTATTTAAATGATCTATCGCCTATTTCTTTTCATAGCATGAAAGAGGATGATTTTTCATATTTGGATAAAAATAAGTACACCGCAGCTAAGCTGTTTAGTATAAAGAATACGACGGTTGTTATTAAACTTCCATATTTAAGAGATTCCTTTCAAAAAACAGGAAAGAAGGTAAGTGATGTAATCAAAGAAACCTTACCAAACACAGTTGTTTTGGCGATTTCTTCGATCTGTATTGCTATATTTCTTGGGATTTTGTTGGGAATTATTAGTGCATTGACCAAGGATCAATGGGCAGATAGATTAATTCAGTTGTTAAGTACCCTTGGGATGAGTGTTCCATCATTTTTCAGCGCTATTATTTTTGCATGGCTCTTTGGTTATGTATTGCATGAGTTTACCAATTTAAATATGAACGGAAGTCTGTACGAGGTAGACGATTTTGGTGAAGGAAGCTATATTCAATGGAAAAACCTGATTTTACCGGCTATAGTTTTAGGGATAAGACCCTTAGCCGTGGTTACACAATTGATGCGTAATTCACTACTTGAAGTGCTGAATCAGGACTATATACGTACTGCAAGAGCCAAAGGCCTTTCTATGTTTCAAATTATAAGAAAACACGCCTTGAAAAATTCATTAAACCCGGTAGTAACTGCAATATCGGGATGGTTTGCCTCGATGTTGGCAGGTGCCGTGTTTGTAGAATATATTTTTGGATGGAATGGACTTGGTAAAGAAATTGTAGATGCATTGAACACCTTAGATTTACCGATCATTATGGGTTCTGTAATAGTAATAGCTACCATGTTTATACTAATCAATATATTTGTCGATATTATCTATGGATGGTTGGATCCTAGAATAAGAATATAAAAGATCTACTATCATTTTAATTTAGAAACCAATACTTATAACCACAACATAAATACTAAAATTAATGAGAAAAAAAATTGTAGCCGGAAACTGGAAAATGAACAAAAATCTCGCTGAAACGGGATCGTTACTTTCAGGTTTAAAAGAAAAAGTAGGAAATGTACCTGGAGCAGATGTTATTGTTGCGCCCACATTTACCAATTTATCTAAGGCAACTCAGGAACTTAAAGGCTCAAATATAAAAGTGGCGGCCCAAAATATGCACCAGGCTGAGAATGGTGCTTTTACAGGAGAAATCTCTGCAGATATGCTAAAAAGCATTGATGTAGAAACCGTGATTTTAGGGCATAGTGAACGTAGAGCATACTTTGGAGAGACTGATCAATTGTTGGCCGAAAAAGTAAACACTGCTCTGAAACATAATATGACGGTAATTTTTTGTTTTGGAGAAGAATTACAAGATCGTAAAAGCAATGGTCATTTTTCTGTAGTAGAGAGACAACTTAAGAATGGTCTTTTTCATATTAGTGCATCAGATTGGAAAAATATAGTCCTTGCATATGAACCTGTATGGGCCATAGGAACTGGCGAAACGGCATCACCTGATCAGGCTCAGGAAATGCATGCGTTTATTCGTGCAACTATAAGTAAAGCATTTAATCAGGACATCGCAGATGAGGTTTCTATTTTATACGGCGGAAGTGTAAAACCAAATAACGCCGAAGAGATTTTTGCAAAACCGGATGTAGATGGTGGGCTAATAGGTGGTGCTTCACTTGATGTAGAAAATTTTGCGGCTATTGCAAATGCAATCTAGATAAAGAAGAATAATACACAATAAGAAGCACTCCTTTGGGGTGCTTTTTTATTGTCTGTAAAGATTACCTTTGCACAGCAATAAAAATAGAATATGTCGAACAATACAATATACCTGGGATATTATTTTAAAATTTCTCCATTACAACCTGCATCCGAAATTTTGATCGCCGAATTGGGATACGCAGGATTTGAGAGTTTTGTAGAAACGGAGGAAGGTGTAAATGCATACATTAGAAAAGAAGATTGGCATACTAATGTCCTGAATGATATTCATGTGTTAAATTCCGATGAATTTACGATACAACACACGTTTGAAGAAATAGAGCAAGTTAATTGGAACTTAGAATGGGAAAAGAACTTTAATCCGATTCTAGTGGATAAAACTTGTAGTGTAAGGGCTCCGTTTCACGAAAAACCTGATGTAAAATATGATATAATTATAGAACCCAAAATGTCATTTGGCACCGGGCATCATGAAACTACCCATATGATGATTCAGCATTTGTTACAAGCAGAGCTGAAGGGTAAAAAAGTGTTGGATATGGGTTGTGGTACCGGAGTATTGGCAATTTTGGCAGAAATGAGAGGGGCGGGGGCTATAGATGCTATCGATATTGATAATTGGTGTTATCTTAATACTTTGGAGAATGTTGAACGTAATAACTGTAATAATATAGATGCTTATCAAGGAGATGTTTCTATTTTATCAGGAAGAGATTATGATGTAATTATTGCGAATATTAATCGTAATATATTACTCAACGATATTCAGTCTTATGCCAAATCCTTTCATTCTAATGGTATGCTTTTTTTAAGTGGTTTTTATCAGGAAGATTTAGATATGATTACCAAGGAGTGTGCAAAATACGGATTACAATATGTAAGTCATATTTCTAGAAATAATTGGATAGCAGCTTATTATGAATTAAAATGAATGTTTTGTTGTTAATTTTAACGCTTAAGTTATTATATTTGTATAAAAGAATTTTCCCATGAGTACCCAAGAAAAAGTATTAGAAGAAGTTCTTGAGAAATCTATTGAACAAAACAACAACGAGATTGTCTTATATAATGACGATGTCAATACTTTTGATCACGTTATAGAGACATTAATTTATTCTTGTGAGCATACTGCTGTACAAGCAGAGCAATGTGCTTTATTGGTTCATTATAAAGGAAAATGCACAGTTAAAACTGGTGTCTATGAAGAACTTGTACCTCGATGTTCAAAATTACTGCAGGCAGGTCTTAGTGCAGAGATTGTATAAAAGTTTTTTTTACCTATCAAAAACCCTTTTCTAAGGGCTTTTTTTATAAGTAATCTTATCATTTCTTTCGAATTTTACTCTCATATATTTGTTATAAGAGTGCATGATTTTGGCTAAGTTGTTAAATAATTAAAAATTAAGTTTTTTTTAACAAATTAAAATCAAAATTTATAATTTGTAAGAAAAAGCTTTCAAATAGTAGTATTACTCTTACTTTTTATTTGCTCTATAACATCAGTAGGAATGGTTCTGTATTAACAGTTTCTTAATAGAAAATCCTTGTAAATTTCGTGTGTATTTGATCGATTTTGTTATTGGGTAAAAAATGTATTTTCCGTATTTTCTTTAAAATAATCTTACGGTTTTACCATATTTTCGACGAATAGTTCAAAAAATTAACTCATACTTCAAAAAAAATATCATATCTTCAAACCGAAAAATTTGAAAAAGTTCAAAGTTTTTTAAACAATTATTGTATTCAAAATAGACAGTAACTAGTCTGTTTTGTTTATAACTACACAAACTCAACTTATTAAAAATGAAAAAAATCAAAATTTTAGCGCTTTGCGCTATCGTAGCAGGATTTGCTACGTCTTGTCAAAAAAGTGATGTTTCTAACGAAACTGAGCAAGTTCAATCAGAAAAACCATCAAAAGGAGTCTTAGATGCATTACAAGATGCTGGAGTAAATACATCTGATGTTATCATTGGTATGTCAAAAGGTTTACCTGAAGATGAATCAGTTAAAGTTGCAAAAGCGGGTGATATAGAAATCCCAGTAGATCAGTTATTGGCTGGTGATTATGCTATGAAGCTAATGGAAGATGGTAACAAGCAATATAGAACTAATAACCTGGTAACAGGTTCTAACCGTAGCTTTAGAATTGTGGGTTATACAGGTTCTTGTTGTGCACTTACTTCAAAAATGCGAACTGCTTTACAGTGGGCTGTTAATAATTATAATAGATTAAATACTTCAATCAATATAAATTTGGTATTCTCATCAAGTTTTAACAATAGTGATATGGTTGTATACAACAATGGTGCTTCTGGAGGAGGAGGATCGGCTGGATTCCCATCTGGAGGTGAAGTATTTAAGCGTGTTCAAATTAATGCTGGTACCGATAGTTTTAGTACCAATGTAGTTGAGCATGTGATCACTCATGAAATAGGACACTCTATTGGTTTCCGTCATCAAGACTGGAGATCTCGTCAGAGTTGTGGTCAAAATTCTAATGAGGGTACTGCAGGAGTAGGAGCAATCTTAATTCCAGGTACTCCAAGTTCTGATAGAGCAGATTCTATCATGTTAGCTTGTTTTGGGCCTAACGAAGATGGAGAATTTACGAGCACCGATATAACAGCGATCAACGCTCTTTACTAAAAATAAATTATAGCTTTGAACTTTATCAAGCCATCCCGAGCTATTCGGGATGGCTTTTTTTATTCTTTTAATTTTTAGACAAAAGAATTTCCTTTTTTTCTAGTGCCTTTTCAAAATTGGCGCTTACAATCGTTATACTATTAAAGAATTTTTTTCCGTTAGCTCTTTTTAACGTAATTTTTGTGCTGCCATCTTGACTTTTGTCTACCTTGGTTACGGTTACATTACTTCCAGCCAAAGCCTTATAATTAGCGATCCCTCCTTTTTTGAGGATAAAATTGGTCTTGGGAAAATGAATGTGTCGGTACATCTGTGCTGATGGTTTTCCAATAACGAGTTCATCGCCTACCTCTATAGAATTCTGAGTAGGACTAGTATCTTCTTGCGCTTTCAGGCCAAAAATTGATAATAATACAAAAAACAGTATTTTTTTCATGGTCATATTATTTTATTGGTAATTAATAAGTTGAATTTATATAAAAATAATAATGAATTGGGTTTTTTCAAATTTCTTTTTGGTTAAATAAAAGTTAATCTGTTGAATTGTAATAGTATTACTTTTAAGTTTGCAATATATTTGTTCAAAATAAAATGAACAAATCGGTGAAATAATAAAAAAGAATACGAACAGATGAAATATTTACTGCAAGACCTAAAAGTTAGTATTAATGATAAAATCTATATCAAGGATCCAGAGTCCTCTTCACTCGGGAAAAGAATTATTGAGTACAGTATTCTTATGATTCAGGAAATGGGCTTTGAAAGTTTTACATTTAAGAAACTAGGAGAGAAAATAGGATCAAACGAGAGCTCTATCTACCGATATTTCGAAAATAAACACATGCTTTTATTGTATTTAACATGTTGGTATTGGGGGTGGATAGAATATCAATTGGTTTTTGCGACTAATAGTATTCCTGATCCAGAAGATAAATTAAGAATGGCTATAGAAATTATTACTAGATCAACAAAAGAAGATTCTTCCTTTTCTCATATCAATGAAGTGCTTTTAAGTGAGATTGTGATCAATGAGTATTCAAAGTCATATTTAACCAAAGAAGTGGATAAAGAAAATAAAGAGGGTTATTTTTCAATATACAAACGCTTAGCCACTCGACTAAAGGATATGATTATCGAAATAAATAGTAAGTATCCTTATCCGGCGAGTTTGGCAAGCACAGTGATTGAAGGAGCCTTGCATCAGCATTTTCTTAAAGACCATTTTTCATCATTAACCGACTGTAACGAGAAAGTTACTCCCTCAAAATTTTTTACCGACCTAGTATTTGATTCTATAAAGAAATAGTGATATGGCAAAAAGTATTTTGACAGCCTGGCAGCGATTAATTAGATTATTGCAGCTAGATAAGAAAGATATTATGCAAACTTTCTACTATGCAATATTTGCAGGATTGGTTAATCTTTCATTACCACTAGGCATTCAGGCGATTATAAATTTGATTCAAGGAGCTCAGATCAGTACCTCATGGATCATCCTGGTTATTTTAGTGACTTTGGGAGTTGTATTTGCTGGAGCCCTTCAATTAATGCAGATTCGAATTATAGAAAATGTACAACAAAAGATTTTTACCAGGGCTTCTTTCGAGTTTTCGTACCGCTTTCCGAAGATTAAAATGAGCGAATTACGTAATTATTATCCACCAGAACTGGCCAATCGATTTTTTGATACACTTAACGCTCAAAAAGGTTTGGCAAAAATACTTGTGGATTTTCCAGCGGCATTATTACAAATTTTATTTGGGCTCATGCTACTCTCATTTTATCATCCGTTTTTTATTATTTACGGGATATTGTTGTTGCTTTTGGTATATATTGTATTTAAGTATACCGCAGTAAAGGGGTTAGAAACCAGCTTAAAAGAGTCGAAAAGCAAATATAAAGTAGCTCACTGGATTCAGGAGATAGCACGTTCTATCGTAAGTTTTAAACTTTCGGGTAAAACCAGTTTGGCATTAAACAAGAATGATATGTTAGTGACCGAGTACCTAAATGCTAGAGAAAGTCACTTCAAGGTATTGGTTATTCAGTTTATACAGATGATCGGTTTTAAGGTTTTAGTTACTGCAGGCCTTCTATTAATTGGTGGTATTTTGGTCCTTAACCAAGAAATGAATATCGGTCAGTTTGTTGCTGCCGAGATTATTATTCTACTTGTAATCGGGTCAGTAGAGAAACTGATAACCGGACTGGAATCATTTTATGATGTGCTTACATCTTTAGAAAAATTAGGGCAAGTTGTAGACAAGGATCTTGAACCGCAAGAGGGAGAAAAACCTTTTAAAGAAGGCGAAGGTTTTACAGTAGAGTTGGATCACGTATCCTATACTACTAAAGAAAGTAAAAGGAAAATTTTGGATGATATTTCACTTACCATAACCGAAAGCTGTACTATTTTAGTGCAAGGCTCAAACGGATCAGGGAAGTCTACATTACTACGATTAATAGCCGGACTTATAGAGCCAAATACGGGTAGTATCTATATCAATAACGTAGAGTTAAGAGGGATAAATCTTAATTATTACCGCTCTCATCTAGGCCAATCGTTAACCGAAGAATCACCCTTTGAAGGAACAATTCTGGAAAATATAACGTTTGGTGATACCGAAATTCCTTTTGAAGATGTCTATTGGGCACTGGATAAGGTAGGGCTTACTCAGTTTGTTAAAGAGCAACCCAAAGGCTTAAATACCATTCTTCATCCAGAAGGAAAACAAGTGTCTTATACTGTATCTAAAAAAATAGTATTGGCAAGAAGTATCGTAAGGAAACCGAGGCTTCTGATCTTAAAAGATCCTTTGGATCAATTTGATGACCAAGAGGTAAATAGAATTATGGATTTTCTTACCGAGCCTTCAAATCCATGGGCGTTGGTGGTAGTAAGCCAAAATCCAAAATGGATACAGCGATGCGGAAGAGTTATCAATATTGAAAACGGAAAAATTGTAAGTGAAAATTAAACTAATATGTTGAATATCTCACAGAATACATTAAATAAAAAGGTTGATCTGTCTGGTTATAATGCAACTCAAAAAGTTTTTCATAGAAAGCATTATAAGTATTTTAACAGATTCTTAAAGATCTTTGCCGTAACCGTAGTTGTTATTTTGTTTCTTCCTTGGACACAAAATATTGCCGGTAACGGATACTTAACTACGTTAAAGCCTGATCAAAGACCTCAAACTATTCAATCACCGATTCCGGGACGTATTGAGAAATGGTATGTGCAAGAAGGCGATTTTGTAAAGGAAGGAGATACAATCATTTTTATTTCTGAAGTAAAGAATGAATATTTTGACCCAAATTTGGTGGCACGTACCGGTCAGCAAATTAAGGCAAAATCAATGTCTGTTACCTCATATGAAGAAAAAGTGAAAGCCTTAGAAATTCAAGCAGAAGCATTAAATAGCGAGAGAAACCTAAAATTGCAGCAAGCACGTAATAAACTGTTGCAATCAAAGCTAAAAGTACAAAGCGATAGTATTGATTTTGAAGCTGCAAAAACTAATATAAGCATCGCAGAACGTCAATATAATCGAGTGGTTCAATTAGAAAAGGAGGGATTAAAAGCAATAACCGATGTTGAAGAAAAGCGTCTGAAACTTCAGGAGACGCAAGCAAAACTTATTTCTCAGGAAAATAAATTGCTGGCAAGCAAAAATGAAGTGATTAATGCCAAGGTAGAGATCAATCGTGTACAAGCAGAATATACCGATAAAATATCTAAATCACGTAGTGATAAATTTACAGCACAGTCTAATCAATTTGATGCAGAAGCACAGGTTACTAAACTTGAAAACGAGTATACCAATTATTCAATGCGTAATGATATGTATTATATCAGAGCACCTCAAGACGGGTTTATAAATAAGGCATTACGTTCTGGGGTGGGAGAGACTTTTAAAGAAGGAGATCAATTGGTAAGTATTATGCCTTCTGGTTATGAATTAGCTGTAGAGACTTACGTTAAGCCTCTAGATATTCCATTAATTCATCAGGGGGAGAAAATACGTATTCAGTTTGATGGTTGGCCAGCTATCGTTTTCAGTGGATGGCCCAATGTGTCGTATGGAACGTACGGAGGACGAGTAGTTGCTATTGAAAGATTTATTAGTGATAATGGTAAATACAGAATACTGATCGCTCCTGATCCCGACGACCATGAGTGGCCCGAAATACAAGTGGGTTCTGGGGCTAAAACAATGGCCTTGTTAGAAGATGTCCCTATTTGGTTCGAACTTTGGAGACAATTAAACGGATTTCCACCAAACTATTATCAGCCAATTACTAGTGAAATAGCCAAATCTGAAAAGAAATAACATGAAGAAATACATAATGTATTCCCTGTTTTTTTTGGTAACCCCTCTTTTTGCTCAACAAGAAGATACAGTTGTGCTTAATTTCAAGGAGTATTTGGGATATGTGAAAAAATATCATCCTGTTGCCAAACAGGCAGAGCTTAACATTAGTGTTGGACAAGCCAACTTGATGAAAGCGCGCGGTGGTTTTGACCCAAAGATGGAAGTCGATTATGATCGAAAGAAATTTAAGGGATCAGAGTATTATGATCTCTTGAATGCTACTTTTAAAATTCCTACCTGGTACGGTATAGAGTTTAAAGGAGGATTTGAGCAAAATGACGGAGATTTTTTAAATCCTCAAAATTCGGTGCCAGAAGACGGACTTTTTAACGCAGGAGTTTCTGTTCCTGTAGCACAAGGATTGTTTATTAACGATCGTATGGCGACGCTACGCAAAGCCAAGTTTTTTAGAGAACAGGTTAAAGCAGATCGAGATCTACTTGTCAACCAAATCTTGTATGACGCATCGCTGGCATATTTTGATTGGTTAAGGACTTATAATGAGAAAGAAATATACCTCAATTTTTTGAACAATGCCAAAATACGTTTCGAAGGAATTAAAAGAAGTGCTTTGGCAGGAGACAAGGCTGCAATCGATACCGTAGAAGCCAAAATTGCGTATCAGAATAGAGCACTTAGTCTGGAACAAGCAAAGGTAAAGTTAATGAAAAAATCCTTGGAATTATCTAACTTTTTGTGGCTGGAAGGTAACATCCCTGTTGAGTTACAATCAAATGTTATTCCGGATAGTAATGTCGAAGAGGATATTGATAGTACTCTAGAGATTATGGGTAGACCTCTGGATAGTTTTACACTAGAAGATCACCCAAAACTGCGATCGCTTAATTATAAGATAGAAGGACTCGAGGTGGATAGAAAACTAAAAGCGAATAAATTATTGCCTAGAATTGATCTCGAATATAATTTTTTGACGGAAACCCCGGAAACAGCAAGATCATTTAATACAGCCGACTACAAGGCTGGGGTTAGCTTCAGTTTTCCGTTATTTCTTAGAAAAGAACGAGGCGATCTCAAATTGGCCAAATTCAAGGTGCAGGATGCGCAGTTTGAGTTTGAAACAACTCAGTTACAAATAAGAAATAAAGTGATGGCAATTTATGTTGAGCTGGAATCTTTTGTGAGTCAAAATGAGTTAATCGAAAATATTGTAAATGATTATCAATCGCTACTTACCGCCGAAGAACGCAAATTTAGTTTTGGGGAAAGTTCATTGTTTCTGATCAACTCTCGGGAACGGAGCCTGATTGATGCTAAATTGAAAGAGATCGATGTGCAAAACAAGTTTTTTACCACAAAAGCTAAACTGTTTAATAGTCTGGCATTAAACCCTTTGAATTTATAATAACTTAATGTATTCATAACAATTTACTATGTTTAAAAAACAGAAATTATAATATAATTGTACATTTATAGGGAAACATTTCATTTCTTATGGATGACAATCAGTTGTATCAAGGGATAAAAAAAGGCAATAAGGAAGCCCTTGGGACACTGTTTGATAAGTATTATGAAAGACTTTGTCATTTTTCATTACAATTTTCTGTTCCAAAAGAAATTGCCCAAGAACTGGTATCAGATGTATTTATAAAACTTTGGCAGAAGTGTAAAGAAAACAATATTCTCCATATTCGAGCCTATCTCTACAAAAGTGTAAAAAACAGTTCATTAAATTTCAGTAAAAAGCAAGTTTCCGATAAGGCAAGAAAAGAACATACCCTAAAACCAGTAACTGTGCAAGGTGATCAGGAGATTAGCCTTATTTTTCGGGAAGAGTTACATAAGGTTCAAAAGATTATTGATATGATGCCCAAACAAAGACGTATTGTATTTATACTCAATAGAATTGATGGACTAAAATACAAAGAAATCGCTGGTGTTTTGGGGATTTCTGTACATACGGTACAAAACCACATGGTAAAAGCAATTAAGTTTCTTCATGAACAATATCAGACTCAAGATATTATAAAAAAAACGAAAATTTAACATTTATTAACTTTTTAGACTAGTAGCCTTCTCCATTTGAAATTGTCTTAGAGATATAAGCATTACTTTATATCATGGAGGACCAATTCTGGATACTTACTGCCAAATATTTGTCTAACGAAGCTTCAGAGGATGATATCAATACTTTGTTTTCATTGCTGGAAAGTGATAAAAAATACCAAGTCAGATTTGATAATATTGTCAAAGAATGGAATACGGCCGGGAATCTAAAACTTGACTCTTTTGCGACGAAAAAAGCTAAAGAAAACCTGTTTTCCGCAATAGAAAAAACAGCAAAGCCAAAAGCTTCCTATATGCTCCCAATCAAAACATTATTAAAAGTAGCTGCTGTAGTTACCATTCTAATTGGAGGGTATTATTTTGTCAATCAACAAGTTACAAAAGATGCAGCATGGAAAGAGTTCAGTACAGCGCATCATGAGAAGCTTCAGGTTATTTTGCCTGATAGTTCTATGGTATGGATTAATGAAAATTCTGTTTTGTCTTTTAATTTTTCAAATACTAACGAAAGACAAATAAAACTTAACGGAGAGGCTTTCTTTGAAGTAAAACGTGATGAAAAAAGACCTTTTTCTGTTCAAAGTGAGCATTTTACCACGCAGGTTTTGGGTACCAGTTTCAATATAGATTCCAGAAATAACAAAAATGCTTCTGTGAGTGTCGTAAGCGGTAAAGTTAAGGTAAATACTTTGGAAAAAAAGAATACAATGCTTCTAATAAGAGGAGATAGGGCTTCTTTTGATGTGGCTACTAAAAGAGCGACCAAAGAGCATATTTCAGGAATTGATAACGAAATCGGTTGGATAGACAAGAAATTTATTTTTGATAATATCCGATTACGAGACGCGCTTATATATATTTCAAAGGCATATGATGTTTCTTTTGAGATACCTCAGGACAATCTAAATAATTGCCTGATCAAAGCAACATTTCATAAAGAATCATTATCAGATATACTAAAAGTAATTTGTAGCTCTTTGGGTTGCGAATACCAAATAAAAGAAGAAAATCTAATCATAGTGTCTGGTAACGGATGCTAAAAAAACCGGAAGATATTGGTGTATCCTCCGGCTAAAAATCGATGATCAATTTTTAAACAAAAATGTATTCAAAAATGGAAAAATTTATTGGTAAAGAAAAGTTGAAACACACTTTTTATAAAGGATATATAACCTTTTTCTTGATTGCTTTATGGCCTTCCGGAAACATTTTGGGAAACAGCAAAATACAGCCTAACGTTCTTGAGACTAAAATTTCTTTAGAAATGAAAGGAGAATCAGTAGAAGTATTGCTTAAAAGAATTGAAGAAAAATCGGATGCAATTTTTGTGTATAGCAAGAGTAAGGTGCTTCTAGATCAAAAGATTTATAAAAAATATCAAAATAAAGCCATTAAAGATATTTTGATCGATGTATTACCAGCAACAATAACCTATGAAATTAGCAACAACAAAATTATTTTAAAAAAGAAAGAGGTCTCAATAGATAATAAGAATACTTCTGTACAAAACTATGGTACTGTGCTAGGCACTATTAAAGACAGTAACAGAAATTTACTCCCCTATGCCAGTGTAGTGGTAAAAGGAAGTAATAAAGGTACGGTTTCTAATATGGATGGTGAATTTATTTTAGAGCTTACCGCCGGCACTTATACCTTAATCGCACAATATATTGGCTATGTCGACACAGAAGAAGAGATAGTTGTTGCTGCCGGTGCTACAAGTACTGCAAATTTGGTTTTGCGTGAAAATGTACAAGAGCTTGAAGCTACTGTCGTGTATGGGAAACTATCACGAGGACAAGCAAAAGCATTGAATGAACAAAAAAATGCTCCAAATGTAAAAACTGTTGTTTCTTATGAACAGTTTAGCAAATATGCCGATCGAAATGCTGCTGAGGCACTACAACGTTTACCGGGTGTATCAATAAACAGGGATCAGGGAGAAGGTGAATTAATTTCAATTCGCGGACTATCACCTAGATTTAATGCGGTACAGGTTAATGGGCAACGAGTACCAAGTCCGGATCCTGATGATGATCGGGCAGTAGGATTAGATCTGCTTCAGGCAGATTTGATGGAATCGATCGTAGTAAATAAAACACTCACCCCAGATATGGATGGTGATGCCATTGGAGGCACGGTTAATTTTAACCTGAAACAAGCACCGGATAAACCTATATTAAATGTATCTGCAAGTGGAGGGTATAATCAACAACAATCTGAATTTGAAGATTTTGATAAAGACCTTCAAGCATTTTCAGTAGTGATGGGCCAACGTTTTTTCAAGGATAAATTAGGGTTGATTGCAGCAGGGAGCTATTATAGAACGAATCGGGGATCCCTGCTTAATCAATTTACCTATGTTGATGATACCTCTTTGAATATTGAAGAAAAGAGAAGCAATGATTACGATGTACAGAGAGTGCGATATGGACTTATGTTTAGCCCCGATATTAGATTCGACAAGAGTAATCGATTAAAACTTGTAGCGAATTTTAACATATACGATGATGATGAGATAAGAAGACGAGTAGATTATATTTTTCCCGATGGGGAAGAAGAGCGGGAAACCAGAAATCGGGGAGAGTATCAAAAACATGAATTATATCAATTATCAGGGGAGCATAATTTTAATGGTTTCGATGTGTCATATACCTTTGGATACACAAGGGCAGAAGAGGACATGCCTTTTAGAACCTATTGGCGATATGCCCGAGATGTTGATTATAGCGGATTTAATAATACAGAGCTTACTAATTTTGAGGTGCGAAGTAATCCGGGAGGCAGTACACCTTTACTTTTAAACCGAGTACGTTTTGATAATAATATTACGGAAGATGAAAATTTCGAAAGTCGTATTGATTTTAAGGTGCCTCTTACAATTTTTGGTAAAGAAAGTGAATTGGCTGTAGGGGGTAAATTTAGGAACAAAGACAGGATCAGGGATCAGCGACGCTCGCAGGTCAATGTAGATGAAGGCGTTAACCCAATTCCTGTACAGGGAGGTGATTTTGGATTTGCCGATATTCGGGCAGATGATCCCGAAGTTACAGCTTTTGGACTTGGAGATTTTAATGAAGATGAAGATAGAGGAGATGGGGATGATTATGAAGCCAATGAAGATATACAGGCTGGATATATCAAGTTTACTTCCCAACTTTCAAAAAAGTTGTCATTAGTGGCTGGAGTACGATATGAAAGAACTGATAATAAATACAAAGGAATCAGGATTGATGATTTTAATGATGTTAATAATTTCACATTTGAAAACTGGTTACCCTCGGCGCAATTTAAATATGATTTTACCGATAAAATGTTACTAAGGGTAGCATATAGCTCTGGGTTTACCCGCCCATCCTTTGAGGCCCTGATTCCGGGGCCCGATATACGAGATGACGAGGAACGAAGAATTACCAGAAAAAATGCAGAACTAGAACCAAGTAGAGTAAATAATTTTGATGTTATTTTTGAGAAATACTCAAAAAACCTGGGAGTGCTTTCTGCAGGGCTATTTGGCAAATTTATTGATAATCAGTTACTTACTCAGCAAAGTTTTGAGCAGATAGATGGGGAGCAATTTAGGGTAACACAAGATGTAAATGGAGAAAATGCAGTGGCATTAGGTATAGAACTTGCATGGACCCATAAGTTTTTAAGTGATGGGATTCCATTTTTAAAGTGGTTCGGTTTTAATGCAAATTATACCTATGCATTTACAGAACAAACTATATTTGCTGTAAATGATGCAGACGAGGTAGAGACAAGAAAATTGCCTTTTCGAAGTCCAAATCATACAGCAAATCTTGGTTTGTTTTATGATAATCCTAAGATTGGGCTTACGTTTACTATCTCGACAGTATATAGAGATTCATTGCTAGAAGAGGTGGGTGATAACGAATTAACTGATATCTATTTTGATAACGAATTTCATTTAGATATTTCTGCCAGTCAAAAATTATTTAATAAATTTTCATTGTTTTTGCAACTAAACAATTTGACTGATCAGGAAGAACGTGAGGTTTTTGGAGATCCATCTGAGGATTTTTCTAGAATTCACCAGACTGAAGGATATGGTTTCTGGGGATCACTTGGGGTACGGTACGAATTATAAAAATCGTTTGAGGGTATGAAGATTTTTCGAAGACAATATTTGATCTCTTTTTTACTTCTTTTTTTAGTCATGACATCCATCTATGCACAGGAAAAAAGCTATCTTCTTGAAGAAGTAAAACAAGGAGTGGCTGTAGACAATGATTTTTTTTATGTAATTAATAATAGTGAAATTATTAAATGCACCAAAAGTGACGGTCGGCCGGTTAATAAATGGCAGGATACCTCGGGAACACTGAAACATCTTAATAGTGGGATTATCCTGGACGGAAAATTATATTGCACCAATTCTAATTATCCCCAGGACCCTATGATCAGTTCTATAGAAGTTTTTGATCCAAAAACGCTTCAACATGTTGATAATATTAGTTTTGGGATATACATTGGATCTGCTACCTGGGTTGATTTTTATGAGGGTCATTGGTACGTAGCTTTTGCCCATTATACTGGTAAAGGAAGTAGCCAGGATAAAAGTAATCAATGGACCCAATTGATTAAGTTTACTTCGGATTGGCAGCGAGTAGGTGGTTGGGTATTTCCAAAAGAGTTGATTGATAAATTTGGTACCCGAAGTAATTCGGGAGGGTTTATTACAGGAGAAGGAACTATCTATGCTACAGGTCACGACAATAAGGAGCTTTACGAATTACATTTTCCTAAGATGGGATATACTCTCGAATGGAAAGCTACTTATCCTGTTCCCTTCGAGGGGCAAGGGATTGCATTGGATACATCTCAAAAGGATTTTACGGTGTATGGAATCATTAGAAGCGAGAACAAAGTAGTAAGAACCGTTATCAAAAAATGAATCTTTGGAAAGCTATATTGATTTGATCAATCAGGGTTCCTAAAAATACTTCGAAATAGAAATCCTAAAGAAACTATCTTCCCTAAAGTTAGAAAGTATAAGCTCGCTTTCATTTATATCGTTAAAGATTCGTGCTTCTACTTCTGCAGTCCATGTGCTACCAAAACGTCTAGATGCTTCAACACTGAAGATGGTACTACTAGATTCAAGATCGGTAATACCACCAATTAAAATAGACGTGTCTTGAGTGTCGTTAAAAGCAATTCGGCTTCCGAAGAAAATATCATTTTGTAATGCATTCAACGCCAATTCATCGCGTTCATCATATAAATACTCTCCCAAAATGCCTATATCCAATCCGTTTCCATCTATATTAGAAAATGTATATTCTACGCCTGCAACAGCTGCAACGAAATCCTGGGCATCGGCATGACGATATATAGATTCTAACTTCCATAGAAAGGCATCATGAGTGATTTGTAGATCAAGTCCGGTTTGATTAATCACAGGGTAAAAAGCATTAATATTTCCTACTACATCAAAAACAAAGAGAGGTTCTCTTCCGGTTCCATAAAAATGAGAAATGCCAATATCAAAAATGTCAAAGTAGTGTTTCCATCTTATAGCAAAATCTTGCCGCCATGCTGAAGCACCACTTTCATAAGTTAAATCATCTTTGTCAATTACCGTAGGAAAGCGCAATCGGCCTTTTTCACCAGCAAAGGTTCGTTTGCGATGGTAGGGCAGGTAGAAAAAATCAAAAGTCCCAAATTTTTCTGTGATCCAGGTAAATTGAGCCATGGGTTGTCCTAGTTTTTCTTCCCCATCAAAAGACTCTACGGCATCAGTTTGGTTAATAATGTCTACCAGGTGATTGCTTTCGGTAACACCCCAATATACTTTTTTAAGCCCAAGACTCAGCTCCCAATTACTTTTTGCTTTTTGGTAATACAACTCGCGAATATCCCAGTGCGTTCTTTCTTCATCAACATCCAAACGAAAAAAACCTTTAAAATTGATACTCTCGTAGCCTTTGTTCCACTCAATTTTATACTCTGGTCGTATTGCCAGAGACGGAAAATGTTCCTCTTGTTCTTCAAAGAGAGCATCTTCATAAAAATAACGATACTCGGCTTCTAGTTCCAGCTCAAAATCATGAGTAACTTTTTTTTCATTTTGATCCTGAGAGTATGTACTTAATAAACTTCCAAACAATAAAAGGATGAAATGAATTGATGTGATTTTCATAAATTAATTTTTTAGGCGCTGATCCTTAACCAGGCCAAGAATGGTGATTAATATCCCAATTAAAATGATGAATAAAAGAGCCATAAAGAATGGATTATTATAGATGAAGTAAAGTGTGATAGCACACAAACTGAAGAATAGGCGTATTGCAATAGTCCAAGTATACAATTCTTCAAACTTATATCTAAATACGAGAGCCACCAAACTCCCTAAACCTAAAAACATCACTCCTAATAGATTCCCTAATTCGGGGGGATATGTTACATTGCTTTGTAATGTAGAAAACACAAGACCAGGTCTTATTAATAGTAATGATCCACTAACCAAAAGGACTACTATGGGGTATAATAAACTTAGCCTCGTGTTTCTCATGAGTTTTTTGTTTTATTTACCTGCTCTTTGAAGTGCCACTTGTGTAAAGTCTTCATCGGCAAGTGCTGCTTCAAAGTTATAATCACTGAACTCTAAAAGCGTCTCCTTGTTACTTTGATGATTGACCATATTAAAGGTAAGTGCTCTCCAATGTTTTCCTTTGTACAATTTATAGTCACTATACGTAAGGGTTTTTAATAATGCGTTCTTTCGGTCATAAAACTCTACTTTTTCAAGACGATATCCTTTGTCTTTGTTGTAAGTAACAATACGTCTGGTATATCCAGATTTTGGATCCACAGGATCTTGCTCTACGATTAGTAGACTTCCTTTTTCTTCTAAAAATTTATACGAGTATTTTTCAACTTCTTGAGACGAAAGATCTTCGTAAGCAAATTCGCTACCCACAAAAGGGCCTGACTTGTTATTTGAAGAGATTCTTTTTACTCTTTTTATAGAAGGTAAAAATAGCCACTGATCGTCGGACCCAATTTTATGAGTAAAGGTAAGTGTCGAGGTACCTTTTACATCTTTTGGGCTGTTAAATACGATCAGGGATTTATCTCCGTCTTCAGTGAGTTCTAGGGTTTTGGTAATAAGTAAGCGTTCACTCGTTTGACCATTTTTATTTTTTAAGGTCATTTTTAAATTTACGGTAGAGCTTACAAAACCTTCATCTGCTTTTTCTGCTGCTTTGGCTATCTCAAGCCCACGTTCTTCAGGACTTTGAGCTACCATTGTGATGATTCCGAATATTGCAATGATTGCAAAAACTATTTTTTTCATTTTTTAAATATTTTACTGTTTTTATTAATAAAAGTTAGATAACAGCAGGATTCGTGTGATTCGCCTCCAGCCAACCGACGCGAACCCAGCTGTTGGTTATGATTTAATCATTTATCTAATTGCATTTGTGGTTTTAGTTCTTTTGTCGTTGCGGTTGACTCACTTTTTCTGCTTATTAAAATCAATAGCGACGGAAGAAGAATAAAATCAATCACCAGTGCTGCAACAATAATTATGACCGTTATTCTAGCCATATAACTGTTTAGTGCAAACGATGAGGTGGATAATACCGCAAATCCTGCCAAGAGAACAATGGTAGTAGTTACCAATGCTTTTCCTACGGTCTCAAAAGCGTAAATGACAGCGCCTCTTGCATCATATCCCAGTTCGCGTCGAGCTCTTAAGAATTTACTCATGAAATGAACTGTGTCGTCCACGATAATCCCAAGGGTCATCCCAAAAACAATCACCATGCCTGTATTGATTTGAGCCTTGTACATTGCCCAGAAACCAAAACCTACTAACACCGGAGTTACGTTAGGAATTATACTCAATAAGCCAAGTTTGAAATTTCGCAACGCAAGCATTAGTACCAATGAGATTAGTAACAATGCTATTATATTTCCTTTAAACATACTATCGGCCTGTCTGAAACCTAATTTTGAAAACATAAGTGTAGGACTTACGCCAATGGCATGCATTTCCTGAGGAGCATTACTCTGAAGCCAGCGTTCTGCTCTTTTTGAAAAAGCAATCATTTCGGCACTCGAGATATTTTCAATAGTAACCGTAACTCTTGTTTCGGATTTATCAACATTAATTTGATTATTAAGGTCTAATCCAAATGGCAATGAGAGTTCATAAAGGAGTAGATATTGTGCCGCTTCTTCTCGGTTATTGGGCACCTGATAGTAACTCTCATCATCTCCATGCATAGAACGATTTACTCGACGTGCTACCTCACTAAAAGCATTTACATGAATAACTTCCGGTTGTTCATTTAACCAATCTTCAAATTCGTTTAATTTTGTTAGATATTCAGGATTGTTGATTCCTCCGCTTTCTCCACTTCCAACAGAAAACTCAACATTATAAATTCCGGTTAGGTTTTCACTGATATAATCGGTATCACTTCTAAATTTTACGGTTTCATCAAAATAGTTGATAAACTCGTCATTAAATTGGTTTTTGGTAGCCAAAAATGTTAGCCCTCCAATAACCACTAAAGAAATAATAGTTAATCTTACAGGTTGCTTGGCAACAAAAAGTCCAAGATTGGTATACCAGCCTAACTTTTCTTTTGTTTCTTCTTTTCGTGCTTTTACCTTAATCGGTAAAATAGCCATAAGGGCGGGTAGTGCAGTGGTAGAGTATAAGAAAGCCATACTCATTCCAAATGCGGTAATGTTACCTAGATCCCAGAAAGGAGGAACATCACCGAAGTTCATAGTTAAGAACCCAATTACCGTAGTTAAACTGGTAATAAAAACGGGCATAAAATTAAGACGCATAGATTCGAGCAGTGCCTCTTTTTTGGTATATCCATCTTTACGCATTTTTTGTAGCATAGTGATCAGAATGTGAATACTGTCTGCTACTGCCAGAGTTAAAATCATGGTAGGAAATACCGAAGAGGGAGGAGTTAATTTGATCCCCATAATTCCTACAAACCCTATGGCGCTCATAATAGAAAATAGCACTACTACTAGAGTAGCTAATGTGCTAAAGAAACTCCTTGTTAAAATCAAAGTAGTGATGATCACTATAACAAGCATGATCATCGTAAGCATCAAATCTCTCATTGAAGACTCAAAAAATGCAGTATTTAAGGGAACCAATCCAGAAGAGTGTACATCAAAATTAGGATGTTTTACCTGAAAGTCTGCGATGGTTTTTCTTATAAAAGTAGTGACCTCGGGTATTTCTTTTGCACTGTCTTCACCCGGAAGCCGTACAGTAACGTTGATAGCAGTGACACTTCCACTTTCATTTAGTAAACGATTTACGAGTAGAGGCTCTTTTAACGCCTTTTCTTTGATCGATGCAATCTCCTCTTTGGATTTGGAAGCAGATTCGTACGATAAATCGTCAACATAAAGATCATCGCCTTGAGCACTTGTATGCTGAAAATTAGTAACAGCATCAACTCTAGAAGAGTATGGGGTATTCCAAGCTTCTGCAGTGAGTTTTTCGATAGCGATTAGGTTCTCCTTAGTAAAAATATCTCCATTTGATGGCGAAAGCACAATGATAACATTATCATCCTTGGTGTACTTTTCTTGCAAAGCATCAAATGCTTCTAATTCGGGATTAGATTCGCTAAAGAAAACATGATAGTCTCCATCAAATTCCATAGCGCCTTTCGATCCTAGCCCCAAAGCTAGAACCAAAGTAGTGATCAGAACGGACCATTTAAATTTGATTACGAATTCGGCCCATTTTTTTGCAAACGCGTTGGTAGCGTTTCCTGCTTTTTTTAATGCATTCATATATTAAAAATTAGTTGACCAGTCGACTTGTATGCTGTTTTAAGAAGACATGATACAGGTTGTTGTGAGTTTTATGTTTAAGACGTATTAGATTTTGATATTAGGACAGGAACATTATAAAATAATTAGTTGACCAGTCGTCTATAGATCAAATAAATTTTTTTACTAAGTAAAATTAAAGTTTGTTTCATAGGTTTTTGTTATTAAACTATTAATAATTGACCAGTCGTCTATAAATATTAAAAAAAATTATTTAAGAAGTACTGCCCTTACCATATTTAAAAAATTGTCAATCGGATAGGAACTTTGCATCTCCTTCATAGTGGTCATTGCTCCTTTACCCGCATCCTCGATAAAAGCCGCCATATCTGCCGCACTTACCGAGTTGTCAATTTCTCCGAGATCTTGAGCCTCCTGGATTACACTTGTTATAAGAGACAGTATCGTTTGCTCTTTTTCAACAATAATAGTTCTAATTTGCTCATTATGCTCGGCCATTTCATTTCCCAAATTGCAAGCCATGCACCCCATCTTGCAGCCCATTTCTTCTTTTAAAACCTTAGCTCTATATTCATGGAAATCTAGAAGGCGTTGTTTAGGAGAAATAGAACTGTTTTTTAGAATTTCTCTAGCAGGAGCAAAGTTTGTATCAAAATACCTATTAATTGCCTTTACTGCAAAATCTTCTTTACTATCAAAATAAAAGTAAAAAGAACCTTTTGGAACCTCTGCGGCCTTTACAATGTCATTAACGCTAGTAGCATTATAACCTCGAGACCAAAGAATTTCCATACCTTTTTCTAAAAGGTAATCTGCTTTAATTTCATGTTTCAGGGTTTTAGACATCTTTTTCCTACTTTTCTTAATGCAAAAATATGACCACTCGTCTAGTAATTCAAAATTTTAAATGTTAAAATTTTCTTAGGGATCAACCTTGTTGTTTGAAAAAGCCTACTATAATTGATGTTCTAATAGTTTTTAACGCTGAATTAAACATTAAAAATTTAAAAAAAAAATTATATGCCCTCGTCAATAAATAAAACCTATATTTGCAATTAGACAGATATGTCTAAGCTAATATGAATGTAAAGCACGACAAAAAAGATATACTAGAAATTGGTATGCGACTTTTTAGGTTAAATGGTTATCATAATACCGGTACCATTGAAATTATTAAAGAAGCTGGAATCTCGAGAGGTTCCTTTTACAACTTTTTTGTTGATAAAGAAGATTTTGGTATTCAGGTATTACAACACTATACTCGAGGTGCGATTGCCTATATGGAAACTTGTTTGAACAAGCCAAGCGAATCTCCATTGAAGTTAATTCTTGATATGTTTACCGATTTCATAGACACATATCGTGCAATGAATTACAAATGGGGCTGCCTTTTGGCCGGTTTTTCACTTGAACTAAGCCGTGTTGAACCTAATTTTGAAACCCATACCCACAATGAATTCGAATTATATGTGGGTTGTTTAGAAAAAGCAATAATCAAAGCTCAAAAGTTGGGTGAAGTAAGAATGGATAGAGAAGCTCGAGAATTATCTATTGCTATATTTTCACTTTACAATGGAGCATTACTAATGATGAAAGCAGGTATGCTGGATGAACCTCTAGAAGTGTTTCAAAAAAATGTAATGAATTTGCTCAACTAAATTTTTTTAAATCAAATAGACAAATATGTCTAATTAAATAAATGTCTAATTTTAATTTTTTAAACAATGAAAAATGTAAATCAAATTCTGTCAATCTTTGTTATTACATTGATGACATTAACTGCACAAGCTTGCGGCAAAACAAATAAGGAGACTGAAGCAAAAAAGGTTTCAGTTGTCAATAAGTTACCTGATCATCCTGGAGATGAGAAGACAACTTCGATCCCCACGAATGTTAAAACTCATAAGTTTACTATTAAAGCAGGAGCGATTGTAGAAGTACTGTATTTCAATACGGATAGTAAAACTTTTGAAAAAGCAGTAAAAGATTATGGTAAAGAAGCTTCAACAAATGGAGCAGAACTTTTAGCGAAGTTTGAAGTCATTAAAAAAGAGACTGAACGCCCTGTAACTCATATTGCCTTGGTGCAATGGACAGACCCTTCTCGATATGGCAAGGTTGCAGTAAATCTTACTAAAACCTTGGTAGATGTTGGCTTCTTTGGAGCGCAACAAGATACCCCGGTGATCTTACGCGATGATAAAATGTATGATTTTACCAGTGCATGGACTATTGCCACAGATCCTTGTCAGATGCCGGCTCTCATGCAAATCTTAGGGGTGTATTTTGGAAAAATTGGTCCGGCACTTCAAAAATATGGGATTGCACAAACGGCTTTTGTAGGGCCCCATCCTGCAGCTCCAAAAACAAAATTGAAAACGTACACCCCACAAATGATGGGAGTTTTTCAATGGAATAGTGTAGAGGATCCATCAAAGTTTCAGGCTGATCCAATGTTCACAGAACATGTAGATATCAGAAATGCAATGATGAAGAAAATGGAATTTATTTATACAAAAGCGATGCTGTAAATTCGGAAAACTGATGTGTAATACCTTCATTATTTTAGCAACCTTAGGTTACTATTTCTTTATTGAGGGTATTTTACATCATAATCAATTTAATCATAAGAATATGGATTTTGTAAAAGAAGAATTGGTCAAAAAATGGAAAGCCAATAAAAGATATACCCTTAAGATATTGGAAGCTATGCCTGAAGCAGCTTATGATTTTAAACCTGAGGAAGGAATGAAAACATTTATAAGTCAGGCGAGTCACATTGCCAGTTGGTTGAGCAACCATATCACCAAAATAGAACCCATTGAGATGCCAAAAATAAACAAATCTGGTAAAGCGGCCCTGATTACTTCAATTGACATCATGTTTGATCATATTATTGCCTATTTACAACAAATGAATGTCGAAATATTGAAGGAAGAAATTAAAATGTGGTATGGAAAGTCTAGTAAACTACGTATCCTTAATTTAATGGATAATCACCTGTCTCATCACCGAGGTCAAATGATTGTGTATCTACGATTAAAAGGGATTAAACCACCTTCGTACATTGGTTGGTAAACATTTTGGATCTAAATGATTTAGCTTTACTGAATAAATTAAACCAATTGGTCTAATTTAATTATTTTTTATATATTTGAACCGAAATGGGATATAAACATAACAAAGAAGAGATTTTAGAAACCGGATACCAGGTGCTGCGCAAGAATGGCTATCATGATGTAGGTATTAACCAAATATTGAAAGAAGCGGGTATCCCAAAGGGTTCTTTTTATAACTTTTTTGAGTCTAAAGAAGATTTTGCAAGGCAGGTGATAGAATACTATGGTTGTAACAATAGTAAATGGATAGAAACCCTTTTTGCGGAATCCGAAGAAACCCCAATTAATAAACTGAAATCATTTTACCAATTGTTGATATCCTATAATGAACAGGATGACTATAACGGAGGCTGTTTAGTCAATACCATGAGTAATGAAATAGGGCGTAATAGTGATGTACTTGCCAAAGAGTTAAATCAACAGTTTATAGGTTGGTTAACTATTATCGCAGAGGTGGTATCGGAAGGACAAAAACTTGGTGAAATTACTACAGAATATACGGCTCTTGAAATCGCAGAATACCTGCACTCGGGTTTTTTTGGTACGTTTTCTAGGATGAAAGTAACTAGAAGCCGTATTTATATGGATATTTGGATCAAAATGACTTTTGATTTTATAAAAGCTTAAAAAATTTTATATTTAAAATAAGTAGAACGGTCTAATTTTATTAGAATTTATGAAAACACTTAACGTAAAACAATTTACCACGGCCCCAGAGCAGATCAAGGTCAACCGATTGGTAAAAGCTCCTATTGACGCTGTATGGCAGGTGATAGCTGATCATCAAGGGATGACTCAATGGATGCCAATGATAAAACATGTAAACCTAGTAAAACCAGATGAACAAGGTACTTGGGGAGAAGGGTGTGAGCGTCATTGCCAGTTTGGTAATGACTTGCTACAGGAAAAAATTGTGCATTGGGATCCACCGTATGGATATGCTTATATGATAGCCGATATGCATATTGTAAAAAATCATTTAGGCCATATTCAATTAACAGAAAAAATGGAGGGTACATTAGTTATCTGGACTCAATATTTTGAACCTCAAGGCAATTTTGTAAAAAAATGGATGGCCAAAAATGTGATGTTACCACAAGTGATGAAAAAAGCACTTAAAAACCTCGAAAAGAAAACTGCTGCATAAACTTTAAATCAAAAAATGATGAAATCAATTCTTAAAATTTTAATAATCACCTTAATCGCTGTAGGAATGCAGTCCTGTAAATCGGTTGACCTTAGAACCGATGTGGTCCTTAACAATCCCAACAGTAACGAACAAAAAGGAAAACAACTGCTAGAAAAAGCTGTAAAAACCATGGGCTATGATAAATTAACGGATGCCCAGGTATACGAAACTACAGCGCAATTTAATTGGAAAGGTGTTTGGTTAACAATGCCTATGAATGCCTTACCAGGAAACAATAATAAAGACCTCAAATTCCGTTTTGCTACTAATTCTTTTGATGGACAGGTAGAATATCTCGAAGGACGAAAAAAAGGAACAATTCAAGGTTTACAATCATGGGAAGGCTACAAAACCGAAGTGGATAGCGATTACCTGAAACAACACGAACATGATCGTTATATCTGGGGGTTGGCCACCTATCATTATTTGTTAGAAGCGCCATATCGTGTTTTGAATGAATGCGATATCATACGGTATGCCGGAGAAAAATCTTTTCAAGGAAAAAACTTTGATTTGGTATATGCTACATGGGGAACAGAAGCACCCAATAAAAAGTATGATCGATGGCTAATGTATATTAACAAAGAGACTGGATTTATTGATATGCTAGAAGTTACGATAAACGATTTCTTTTTACCCATGCCAAAAGGAATACAACATGCTACAGTACATGTAGAAAGAGAGAAAACAAGCATAGGGACTTATATGCCCAACAATGTGATCATTCAGTTGAAATCACCTAAGAAAAAGGAAAACAAAGTATATTCATTTGCACTACGGGATTATAAATTTGACACTTTTTCAAAGGAAACACTATATCCCATTGATGGCTTGAAGTTCTACGGCAACTCAAAACCTGATACAGAGTAAATATCTAAAAACAATGAAAGAAAACAAGAAAAAATGGATGATGTCTTTGTTTAAAGAAACGGATGAAGATGTATCAGACACACCAAAAAAGAATAAAAACAACCCAAAAAAAGATTACTTCTTAAAACTTTTTAAGCAATAATAATCAAGACTCCCCTTCCAGGAGTCTTTTTTGTAAAATCATTTCAAAGATGCCAAATACCGTATTAAATAAGTTTTTTAGAAATATTTAATAATTGTAGTATTAACAACTAAATAAATTCTCTTTATTTTTAGTTCGTGGAGCACTTTACTACACTACATGATTACTGTAAGGGAATAAATATCCCTTCTCCTAAATGGGAATATTTTGATGTTCGCACTTTCGAAGAGAATATGAAAACGGTGCATCAACAAATGCCTCCTTTTAAACATGAATTTTATGCAATTGCGGTAAAATTAGATGGAGGTGGATTTGCCAAAACAGGTAATTACTCAACCGAAAATTTAAAAGCCACCGTTTTTTTTAATTCTCCCTATCAAATTTTACAATGGGATATTGCACCCGATTGGGAAGGTTTCTATATCATTTTTTCTGAAGATTTTTATCGCAGAGAAAATGAGAAAAAACAGATTAGCTTAGATTTCCCTTTTCTTTTGGTGGACAATACAGTACCTATTGAAATTTCCGATCATGAAGCGGTAACATTCATGAAAACCCTTGAGGAAATATATACAGAGTATCAATATGATACTAAGTTCTCTGAAGCTATCATTTTTCATCATACACAAGTTTTACTATATAAAGTAGCTAGGCTTTTTCAAGAAAAGGTTCCTAAAGAGCAACAAACTTATGTACGTCGGGATAATGATTTGGCATTGGTTAGCAGGTTCAAAACACTTGTGGAGACTAGTTTTTATCCAAATTTGGGATATGAAAATGGAGAACCCCATAAAGTTCAATTTTATGCAGACCAGCTCAACATTCATCCTAATCACCTTAATGCGGTTGTAAAGCGTATTGCTTCACAATCGGCCTCAGAACTGATCTATAAGCATATGGTTTCTCTTGCAAAATCCAAACTTCAGAATACTGATATTTCGATCAAAGAAATTGCTTTCGAATTGTATTATAACTATCCCAATCATTTTGCTAATTTCTTCAAAAAACAAACGGGGATGACCCCTAATCAATTCCGGAAAGGATAGGAAAACTCCCTAGTTTTCCTTCTTCTTTGAAATCTGTACTTCTTACTTTGAAATGTGTACTTCTTACCTTCGATAGGCGCAGTAGATTTGTAGTGTGATTAATTGATAACATTAATAATACTAAAAAATAAAGTCATGAAAAAGATATTTATAACTACAGTAATTCTAGTAATAAGCTTAGCAGTAACCGCACAAAAAGAAAATTCAATTCAAAAAAATAGCATTATGAAAAAAGTAACATTTAATAGAGATAATTTACAATTGGTTGGTCATCTTTTTACTCCGGTTGATTTTAACCCAAATAAAAAGTATCCTGCGGTACTTATCGGCGGTTCTTTAACATCAGTAAAAGAACAAATGGCAAGTACATATGCAAGGAAGCTAGCTCAACAAGGCATTATTGCTCTTGCATTTGATTATAGTCACTATGGAGAAAGTGAAGGGCAACCTAGACAATTCGAAGATCCAGCACAAAAACTAAAAGATTTGCAGGCAGCAGTAACCTATTTAGAGCACCTAGATTATGTTTCGGGAGTAGGCGCATTAGGAGTATGTACTTCTGGAGGGAATATGGCTTATCTCGCTGAAACCGATGATCGAATAAAAGCTGTAATCACTGTAGCTGCCTGGTTGCCCAATGAGGAAACGCTTCCTTTATTATATGGAGGAGAAGAAAACCTAAAAACACTTCGTGAATCAGGTAACCAAGCTAAAGAAAAATATGACGCTCAAGGAGAAAACAAAATCGTCCTTGCCTATAGTGATACAGATAAAACAGCCTCTCATTTTGGTCCGATGGAATACTATATGGACACAACCCGCGGTGGTGGAGTAGAAGAGTGGAAAAATGAATTTGCAACTATGAGCTGGCCTACCTGGTTAGATTTTAATCCAATGGATAAGGCTAAAAATATCAAGACACCCGTTATGGTGATCCATTCAGATGGAAGTGCGTTGCCTGACAATGCAAAACAATTCTATAATGACCTTGAGGGTAAAAAAGAATTGGTTTGGTTAGATGGTTATCATTTTGATTTCTATGATCAGGAAAAACAAGTTCAAGAAGCATCAGAAAATGCTGTAAGATTTATTAAGGCCCACATACAGTAACTAACTTAAAACAAGATACAATGAAAACCATATACATTATGCTGTTATTAGTTTTTACGATGACAGCCTGTAAAACGGAAAAAAAAGAGAATAATAACACCAAAGAAGATAGCGCAATGATAACCGAAAATATAAATTCAGAAGAAAAAGAACGAAAGGAAATTAATAATTTGATCCATACGTTGTTTGATGAAGTGGATACTCGCAACTGGGAAAAAGTTAAAAATACAATGGCTGATAGTGTATACACAGATTATACTGCTCTAGGCGGAGATGCTGGATTCAAATCACCCGATGAAATTCTTACAGGTTGGAAAGCCTTGCTTCCGGGATTCGAAAAAACAATACACCAGATACATAATGAAGGCATTTGGGTCGCTGGAAATCGTGCAAGTGCAACAATGGATGCTATCGCGACACATTATCTAGATGGAAAACAATGGACGGTTTTTGTAGGTTATGATACCGAATATATTAAGGAGAATGGTAGTTGGAAACTTGCACGGATTGATCTAAGCTTGTATGATCAACATGGAGATACTTCACTTCCGGTTCAAGCTTTAAAAAATGTTGAAAAAGGTAAAGATTTCAATATCCAAGAAGACAATAAGGCTGAACAAATAGTAGATCGTTTTTTCCAGGCTTTGGAAAAAAGAAACCTGGATCAAGTATTAGCTACGATGGATCAAAATGTCGAGCAGATTATGCCGTTAGCACCTGGTAATTTTCCAAAAACATTAAAAGGAATTGATGCTATGCGTAATCAATATGCTGGTGTGATGGAGTATACACAGAAATATAACCGAGCGTATTATCCAACTACTGATCCTAATACCGTTTTGGTGAAGTATAATGGGATCATTACAACAGGCGAAGGAAAACCATATAACAACTATTACGTAGGTGTTTTTAAAACAAAAGATGATAAAATCATTGAGTTTACCGAGTTTTTTAATCCAAATATTCTATTAAACAGCTGGCCTGGCCTGCAACCAGAAACCTTTTCTGTACATGATGCCGGATCTAGAACCGATAGCGGCGTTATTCGTGAGAAAGTAAATTTCACAAGTAATGGAGTGATATTAAAAGGACATTTATTTCTGCCTCCTGCGTTTGATACTTCAAAAAAATATCCTACGGCTATCGTTACCGGAAGCTGGACTAGTGTAAAAGAACAAATGCCAGACGAATATGCCAGTCTGATGGCCAAAGATGGATTTATGACCCTAACTTTTGATTTTACGGGCTTTGGTGAAAGCGAAGGACAACCCAGACAGGTAGAAGATTATGAATTGAAAATTGCTGATATCAAAGCTGCTACAGATTTTCTAAGTGTTCATAAAAATGTTGATACCAACAGTATTTCGGGCTTAGGGGTTTGTGCAAGCTCTGGGTATATGGCCCATGCAGTAGCACGGGACGAACGGTTAAGTAACTTAGTTTTGGTGGCTCCATGGTTACATAATCCAGAAATAGCCAAAAGTATTTACGATATGCGCCCAGGAGGAACCGATGGATTGATTAAAGCTGCCAAAGAAGCAAAAATTAACTATGCAAAAACAGGTGAAATGGAATATGTTTTGGCAGCGAGTGAACTTGATCCATTAAGTGCTATGTACGTTCCTGAAAATGCATTTGACTATTACTTAAATCCTTCTAAAGCGGCAGGAAAACATTATGACAATCGATTTGCGGTAAGTAGCTGGGAGCCGTGGTTAACGTTTGATGGAATTTCAGCAGGAAAAAAGATAAAACAACCGGTTTTTATTGTGCATAGTGAAAGTGGGGCAGTACCCGAGGGGACAAAGCAATTTTATGACCTTTTAGCAGGCCAAAAAGATATCAAGTGGTTAAATCAATATAATCAGCAACAATTATATTTTGAAAAGGAAGCTGTGCAAGATGCGATGAAGGCTGTGGTGAATTATTTGAAAAAATAAGCTTTAAGAGAAGTAAAAATAAAAGCAGCTTTTTTGAAAGCTGCTTTTATTTTTAATGATAGTATTGAACATTGGTCTATGAAGGCAATTAATAGGCTGCACCCACATAAACCAGACTGTTTTTAATATGATACTTAGGTATTTCTGGCGAAATCATGCAACACGTAGAACCCAAATAAAATAGCGCGATTTCGTCCAGCAATGAAACTTTGGCACCTGGTTTTATGTTTTTAGGTAGTTCAATAGTGCCCACTGCCGGACCACCTACAATAGATAAATGCCATGTCCTATCAGTATCGTCTTTGATATCGATATTAATTCGTTCGTTCCTGAAAGCAGGAATAGAAGGATTATGCTTATAAAACCACGGGCGTAAAATAACCAGGTCTCCGGCGATATATTGGATTCTAGAAATGGTTCCATTAATAGGTGAGTGGATTCTATGATAGTTTTTATTATGCAAAAATACGTTGGTAAAAACATAGTCTTTATTAATAACATGCTCATCTAACCCAAAGATTTGATGTACCGATCGTATATCTCCTTTGATATTGGTTTTTCTGATTTTATGTACATGATCAATATCACAAAGTACTCCCTCACAAGGCCAAATATGTTTGGATTTTACTTTAGGAAGTTCTTTGAATTGTCGGACAAAAAAATCTTGAAAATTCTGATATTCGGTTTTGCCGAAAGGAGGTGTAAATTGATCAAGATAATTGGCCTCTTCATAATGTAGTTTGCAAAAAGGTTTAATTAAATGCCTGGAAATTTTGAGATTGAAAATTTTGGCGTATACTTTTGATATTAAGCGTTGAAATTGACTTGGCAAACTGCCCCAAATTTTCAAAGAAAAGAACTCATATAATGAGACATGCTTAATTTTTGGGGGATCTGAAACATCAATTTTATAATCAAATTGAGGAGAAACTTGAATCTGTTCTGACATACCTTTTTGATTAATGAATAAAAATAGATTTCAATGTATGGACTTTTCTATACGAAGTCAATAGGACATTCCCCAAAATCTTCTTAAATAAACTAGAATGTGTTAAAGGGTTTAATATTTTGTATATCAGTTAGTTAAAATAAAGAATAGTATAAAATAGTATAAAATCGATAAGAAAGATTAAGAAAAAATTAGGTATTCTTAAACATAATTTTGGCCTATTATTTTAAATCTAAGCATACCAAAAAGTGGTATGGAATACCTTAAATTTCGGTATGCTTGGCGTACTATTTCACTTATATTTTAAATCGGATTAGATCTTAAAATCTTCCGGTTTAAATCCGTTGTTAAACTTTACATTTGTTGAAATTTCTGATAAGGAAGGCTCAGTTGGATATTCTCCTTTATCATTAGGGATATAGGCATATCGGTGAGTAGAAACTTGTATTCCATCAATTTCGGTATATTTCACTTTCATTAATAGAACGGTTTCATTAATTCCCCATGCGGGTAATGAAAAATAGAATTGATCAATGAGTTTAGTCTCGGTATTCACGTATAAAATATAGGCATCATTAGCTTCTTTTCCGGTTTTTTGTGGATCATAGGACACCGTTAGCTTATCATAGGCTTTTCCATCTACGGTTTCTTGTCCTAGATATCCATAGGTAGTTCCTGGATCACCAATCTTAAAGTTCATCATAAACCAGTAATAGTTTACTTGTCGAAGGAAATCTGCGGTTCCAAGTGTTTTCTCATCGGTTACTTCTTTACCATCCATGCTTACAGATACTTTCTTGTCTGCAAAACATTGTACTATGGGTTGTTCTCCTTCAGGTAATACATTAACTTGGTGGGTTGTGTATTTACCCCATGAATACTCGCCATCAAAAATGTAACGTTCAAGGGATACATCCTTTTTACCATCAGCTTGCTCATAGGTGTAAGTGTATTCTACATCTTTAAGATTCCAAAGATTGTTCCAACCTCCTGAGGCTTCAGCAATAGCTTTGATAATGGTTTCTGGTTTGTTTACATCATAAGTAATCTCTTTTTGTTCTTGTTCTTCTGGTGTTGCAATTTCTTCAGAAGTAGTTTCGGCAGAGGTGTCACTTTGCTTTTTTTGATTACAGCTTAGAAGTAGCAATGAAATACTTAATATTCCTACCTTAAAAATTTGTGTGATTTTCATAATGTTTGGTATTTAAGAGGTTATGTATTTTTCACTATTTTTTGTTGATTAGAAGCCTTGTTTTTCAAAAGTTTTGTTTGTGGTTGCAACCAAGAATTAAACATCTTTCTCAAAAATGGCATTACAAGTAGTGTCATTAAAGGTACTAAAATCAGGGTTAAGAATAAAGTTCTTAACGGAAGAATAATATCTCCCAGGTTTTCTCCAAACAGCCATAGAATTAAGGTGATCAATGAGTAGATACCTACCCAGGTCAATACCGTTATTTTGAATATAGTTTTCATTTTTCTTTTATTTAGTATTAGTTTCAAGTGGTCCTGCAAATTCAATTACATTTCCATTTAGGTCCTTAATAAAGGCTACTCGTCTTTTATAGTGATTAAGAGGATACGTTTCGGCTTTCACAAAAGTTTCGATACCCTTATCCTTTAATTGTTTCATGGCAAGATCAATATCTTCAACCTGAAAACAGATGTGTGCAAACCCCTGATGGGATAAATGTTCTCCAAAGTCTGATACTTGTTTGTTGTTTTGATTACTTTCCTTATCTCCAATAATTTCAATTCTAAATTCTCCATTAGTCAGATAGGCTAAATCCAAATTGGGAAGGCCATCAACGGTCCAGCGAACTTCTTCTTTAAAACCTAGAATATCTTTATACCAGGTTACGGTTTCTTCAAAATTACTAACTCCTATTAATAGGTGATCTGCTTTAAGCGTAGATAGTCCTTTGTCTTTTTCTGTATTCATAGTAAAACTAAATATTGTTATGGTTACTAAAATTATCGTTATAAGTGTTTTGAAAGTTTTCATAATATTTTTTTTGAAGGTTAATACTTAATTAGATATGATGGTTAATCCTAACATCATTAGGGTTATCGATGTCATCATATATAGTATGGTAATAATGATTAGCTTTTTCATCACAATTTTTTATTGTTATTATTTACACTACAAATTTAGGATTGAGGTATACTAAGATTATGGTAGTTTTTAAAGTAAGAATGGTAGATTTTTAATATAAAACAGATCGCGATTGCGACCTGTTGATGATTTATTAAATTAACATGTCACTATCTTTTCACTGGCCCAGAGATATGTTCATGAATGATTTTCCATTCGTCCTTCTTTTTTAACCAAACAAGAGTAGAGTGAAACTCACCCTCTACAGGAGAACCATCATTTAATGTACCTTTACCTGAAAAGAGTAAGGTGGTCAATGCCATATTCTGATCTATGGTAATTTGTATATCATCCAGCTTATAGACTGTCCAGGTATTAAAATTTTGCATGGCTGTGCTCCATAATGCCTGGTAATTATCCCAACCTTTGATTACAGTGCTTTTTGGTGACATTAGATCAAAGGCCAACAATCGGTCTGTATGATCATATAGGTGTTCAATTTTTTCAATCTTATAAGGTTTTTCGGTTATACTCCATAGTTTATAATCTTCTATAAGCTGTTGCAAACTCATTTTGTCTTGTTCTAAGTTGTTTTGAGCACTACTAATGCTAAACGACATTATAGTGATCAAAAACAACGAATATCTGTTTATAATTTTACTTAAAGTTTTCATTTTTTAATTCTTTTAAATTTATAATTCTTCTACGAATTCTATGAGATTATTGTTGTTATCTTTAATAATAGCCCACTTGAAGGCTACCTGATTGTCCTTGTCTTCAAAAAGTCTAGGAGACACGTCTATTTTTACACCTTTCTGTTGTAGTTTGGTGATATATTTGTCCAGATTTTTTACTTTGAAAGCAATACGCTTTACCCCTTGTACAGCAAGGTCGGCAAATGTGTTTTTTCTATACTCTGGAATATTTTTAGAACCTTTACTTTTCATTAACATAAGCTCAAAATGACCCATCGTTAGTAGTTGTGCGGTTAATCCCTTTTCGGGGACATTGAACTTTTTATAAGCAACAAAATCAAGTTTTGATATATACCAATTTGCAGCTTCTTCGACATCTGGGACAGAGATGACTAGATGAAGAGGTTTAAAAGTCGTTTTATTTTCTACTTGAGCGTTCAATAAGCCGGAAATCAAGAGTAGGGCTATGCCAAGTATTTTTTTTGTAAAAGTTATTTTTAACGTTTTCATGATTCCTATTATTTTATTTTTATACTACAAATTTAGGTTAGTAAGGGGTAGATCTTTGGTAGTATTTACAGTAGAAATGGTAGATTTTCAAGCATAAAAAAGACTCCCTGTAAAAAGGGAGCCTTTGATCTAACCAAAATTTGGGGTCATACCCGGTTAGACTCACTTACTATATTATAAACTCCGTAAGCAAATGGTTTTTGAAGCATTGGTGTGGCTTTCTCAAAAAAGTTGGTAATATGCTTTGATTTTTGGTGTGCATCGCTTAGTAAGTACTCTTTATTTTGCCATTCCTCGAAAATGATAAAGTCTTCAGGGTGTTCTGGATTCTGATACATATTAATGCTTAATGCATACGGTTCTTTTAAAGCTTCAACACTGGTTTGCTGTGCGATAGATTTAAATTGCTCTAGTTGATCTGGTTTTATAGTGGCTGTTATATGAAGTACCACTTTTTCTGTTGTTTTCATGATTAATCTTATTTTGCAGTTTCTAATAGGTAATTCCAGGTGTCGACGTATGAGTGAGAGTATATCTCTATAATATTGCCCCAAGGGTCCTCACAATATACTAGTTTGCGATCTCCTCCGGGAAAAATATCCCAGTTCTTTGTGCGTTGTTTTCCTCCATTCGAAACAATTTTTGTTGCCAGTTGTTCTGGGTTTGGATCCGTGATAGCGAAATGGAAAATTCCATTTTTCCAATACTCCATATTATTTTCTTTGCTTCCAGATTCGGGATCATCAAACTCAAATAATTCTAAACCTATACCATTTCCTGTTTTAAGGTGTGCAAATTGGCCACTCTTAAGACGACCGCCTAAGATGTCTATTGCTAATTGTCCAAAATGTGAGTCATCAGGTTGTAAAGGTAATGGGCCAATGATCAGTTCAAAACCAAAAAGGTTGCTATACCATTCTATGGCTTTCTCAATGCTGGATACGGTTAAACCAATGTGATTGATTGCTACTTGTGTTTTCATAACTATATTTTATAAAGGATTTTTATTTTACACTACAAATGTAAGATCCAATAGAACCAAGATTATGGTAGTTTTTACAGTAGGAATGGTAATTTTTAAGAGAAAAATAAAATATAGAATTAACCTTTGCTTGTTTTTTGAAATTGCCCAGGGGTCAAGTCTTCAGAGCTTTTAAAAAATTTAGTAAAGTATGAAGTATCATTGAATTTTAAGAAGTAGGCCACCTCAGAAACAGTCATATCTGTTGAAAGAAGTAAAGATTTAGCTTCAAGAATCGTACGATTCTTAATCAATTGACCAGCAGTTTTTCCAGTATGTTTTTTAAGTGTATTGCTTAAGTGATTTGGGTGGGTATGAAGAGTATCTGCAAAATCATTGACAGAGAAAATGTGTTCAGCTTTGTTTGATGCAATATCATAAAAATGTTTTTCTAAGGCAGTATTAAAATCAATAACTAATCGTGTGTCGGGTTTTTCTTCTGTTTCTTCATATAATTCTTGATGCAATTTTCGGGATTCGTTCAGTATAATATAAAGTTGATACCAACAGTTGTCTAGTTGAGAGGCTATAAAATAGTCATATAATTGTGTAATAAGTAGAGTAAATTTTTGAAGTAATGCTCCTTCAAGCTGAAATTTTTGATTTCCTTTTAAACTATAAAAAGGATAATCATTAAAATGATTGGGCAATTTGGTATTGGTAGTAAATTCATCGGTAAAAATACACACAAAGCCTTTCCAGTTGTTTTCATTTCGTTTATAATACCTTAAGTGTTGTGGTCCAAGAAAATAGAGTGAACCAGGACACATATGATAGTCACGAAGTCCAATTTTATAATCGGCTTCTCCGTCGAGTAATAAAATAACTACATATGTATTGCTGCGAAAAATAGCAGTTTCGTTAATCTGAGTCTCTGGCGCATCCTCAAAACGATGAATCTGGAAATGCTCATGTCCGGGCGTAACTGTTTTAAGACCTCTAAGCAAAGTAGCAATATCTTTAAAAACAACAATTTCTTTACTCATAGATTAAAAATATAGATTTTGAATGAGACAAATCGTTAGAAGAATTGTAAATTATCAATGTATGGCTATTACCTCAAAACAAAGTTGTCACACATTTATAAGTATTGCATCCAAGTAAAAAAACATAGTATGGAAAATCCATTTTTAAAAGAATATCCAGGAGATACTACTGATATTCAGTTGGTCAATGATGCTAAATCAGGGGATAAAAAGTCATTAGAAGCATTAATTCTAAAGCATCAGCCATACATATATAATATTGCATGGAAAATGGTACGGAACCCAACCGATGCCGAAGACTTGACCCAGGAAGTGAATATAAAAGTGATTACTAAGCTTTCTCAGTTTGAAGGAAAAAGCTCTTTCAGAACGTGGTTGTATAGAATTGTAGCGAATCATTTTTTAATGACCAAACGGAAGTCCGCGGGTACGGTTTTAAATAGTTTTGATGCCATGGAGCAAGCTTTGGATAATACCCCCGATGTGCCACTTACCGAACTAGAACAACGAGAAAACAAACAGCTAATTCGTGAAATGAATTATATGTGTATGAGCGGAATGTTATTGTGCTTAACAAAAGAACAACGATTGACCTTTATTTTAGGTGAAATGTTTAATGCTGATCATAATGTGGGTTCAGAAATTCTAGGAATATCTAAGGATAACTTCAGAAAAAGACTCTCTAGAGCGCGTCGGGATATATTTAATTTTATGAATGATAAATGTGGTTTAGTAAATAAAAATAATCCTTGTCGTTGCCATAAAAAGGTCACGTATGCTATTAAAGGGAAAGCGATAGATAGTAAAAATTTACTTTTTAACCGTTCAGAACATTCTAAATTTAGAAATATTTTAAGACCAAAAGCAGATAGAATGCTTGACTATGTAGATGATAAATATGCCCAACTCTATCAAGAACTCCCTTATAAGAAAGACTTCGATAAAAAAACATTTCTAGAGGATATTGTAAATGATGAGAATATCAAAAAAATAATGAATCTGAATTAGAAAAATTAAATATCTATTTAACCCGAACGTAATGTTCGGGTTTTTTTATGCGAAGTTGTCACGCTTATCCCCATTACGAATCTAAGTATAAACGAAAAATACAAAAACCATGAAAATTCAAAAAACAATCAATATAAATGCCCCGGCAGAGAAAGTTTGGGAGGTATTATGGGATAACTATGGCCGGGTATGTGAATGGGCAAGCACTGTGAATAATTCTGATTTCAGAAATGTACACGGGAATAATGATGGAGGTAGGACATGCATGTCTACCTGGGGAGAAATTCACGAGATCGTGGAAAATCTGGATACAGAAAATAAAACCTACACCTATTATGCAGATGGGCTGCCCTCTATTATGAAAAGAGCAAAAAATACCTGGAAAGTACTTCCCAAAGGAGTAAACACCTCCGAAGTAGCTATTGATTTGGATATTGAATTTGCTACAATTCCAAAAATATTAATAGGTTGGATGATTGTTCCAAAGATGAAAAAAGACATTAATCAAACCCTAGAAGATCTTAAGTTTTTTGTTGAAACCGGTAAACAAACTGAAGTCAAAATCAAGTCGGACCAAAAATACTTTAAAAAGAAAGGCCAAAAAGCCGCATAAATCTTAAATCCAATAAAAAATGAAACGATTAGTAGCAAAAGGATTGGCAATAATAGCTATATCAATAGGAATGATTTCCTGTAAACAAGAACCAAAAACAATAGAAAAAGAAGTAATTAAAGAAATTTATAAACCTATGGATGTACAAGTGTTAAAAGCCCAATATGACCTGCATGCGGCTCTATTTTCAAAGAATCTCGATGATATTTCAGATGCAGAAGCTTCAAGGAGAATTAATAACGCCAATAGTTTAGCCTGGATTGTAGGACATACAGTTGACATTCAGTACAACCTGGCAATGCTATTGAGTCTTGAAACGCAAAACCCGTATGCCGATCAATTTGCCTTCGGAAAAAAGTTTGATCCCAAAGCAAAATATCCATCATTGTCAAAAATGAAATCAGATTGGGATGCTTTATCTCCTAAAATTTCTGAAGCTATTGGTAAACTTACCGAAGAACAATTGAATGCAAAAACCCCGTTTCCAATTCCATTCCCAGAGCAAACAATGAGAGGGTTATATGTATTCCAAATGCATCATTTGGGATACGAATTTGGCCAAATTGGATTGTATAGAAAATTCTTAGGAAAATCACCCTTTAGTTATCAATAAAACTTAATGTACACAGAGCTTGTCAAAGTGTAAAATACCACTATAACATAAATATAAAAATTATGAAAACAACAATGAAAATATTCGTTGCGGGACTTCTATTGTCTATATGCAGCACGACTATGTTTGCACAGAGCATGTCAAAAAGGTACAGAACGCTGAAAGTAGAAACTAAAATCAATGCACCGGCGGATCAGGTTTGGCAAGCCATGGTCTTGGATTATGGAGAAATTGCCAATTTCTCGCCTTATATCTATGTTTCAAATTATGAAAGAGGTTCTCTAAAAGGAGAAAAAGGAGCAGAACGCAAATGCAGTTTTAACGAAAAAGGTTCTCGCTGGACCCATGAACGTATCGTAGAAATAGATAACCAAAATATGGTGATGCGCAATATTGTGATTGATGCTCAAAAGTTTCCATTAGATATGGATAATTCACAGGCCTATTATCGTGTGAAAGATAACGGTGATGGTACATCGACTGCATCATATGAGTTTCAGTTCAGAACTAAGCCTGCATTTATGGGAGCCTTGGCCAAAGGGAGTTTTAGAAAAACATTGGCAGGTACATTGGTAGGGTTAAAACATTATGTAGAAACAGGAGAAAAGGTGAATGCCACCAATGATAAGTATAAAGAGATAAAGGATAAGTATCCCAAACCTATGTTGCTGAAGACAAAATAACGTTATAACCCAAAAACTATAAAAGCTCACAAATTTTGTGGGCTTTTTTTATTCTTCAGGCATATTGATAAACTCTTAAACTGTTTTTATAGAATATTCGATTTTTTGATTTTAAAAATGAAAATAATTTACTTAAACGTTTGAGAAAAACTGAAAAAGATATTTTTTTGTTTTTCTAAAACACTGATATTTAGATTTTTAAATAAAAATTTAAAGCTAAAACCTAGTTTCTAAATTAACCATTATTGTATCCTTGCTTTTTACGTTAAAACCATACTTTTTTTGACTAAGATTTGATAAAAACTAATTTAGAACCACCAAAATTTCGCAAAACAACAAACAAACTATTAACAATTTTAAAACAGTCAAGTATGGAAAATAACTTACTAAAGATTCTTTTTTTAGGAATCGTTTTGATGGTAAGTAACGCTTATGCACAGAGTGTTTCGGGAACGGTTACAGGTAACAATGGGATCCCGGTTCCAGGAGTGAATGTAATCGTCAAAGGTACAAATAATGGAGCTTCTACTGATTTTGATGGACAATATACAATTAACGATGCGCCATCGGATGCAATCTTAGTATTTAGTTACATAGGTTTTCAGACACAGGAAATCCAGGTTTCAGGACAAACAGTCATAAATGTTTCTTTACAATCAGATGCTCAGGCATTAGACGAAGTAGTAATTTTAGGATATGGTCAGGTCCAAAATAAGAAAACAGTTACCACAGCGGTTTCAACCATATCTGCAAACCAGATAGAGGAACTTCCAATTCAGAGGGCAGAGGCGGCCTTGCAGGGAACTGCCCCAGGTGTAGTGGTGGCACAAACCTCGGGATCACCGGGATCACCACTTACAGTTAGAATACGTGGGGTAGGATCTCCTAATAGTTCACAGCCTCTTTATATCGTAGATGGTTTACAGGTTCCTAATTTAGAGTATCTGAACCCAAACGATATAGGAAAAATTTCTATTCTTAAAGATGCGGCTTCTGCAGCCATATATGGATCCAGAGGAGGAAATGGGGTGGTATTGGTAGAAACCATCAAAGGAAAACGAGGTAAGTCCAAACCCGATATCACTATTAAGGGCTTCTATGGGTTTCAAAGCTTAGGAAACAAGCCAGATCTTATGAATAAAGATCAATATATTGATTATTACAATGCAGGGGTAGCTGCGGCAGGAGCAAATCTAGCCGAAGGATTCAGAGCGGTGTTTACTGATGCCGAACGAGCATTATTACCAGATACTGATTGGTATGAAGTACTTTTTGATGATGCCCCTATACAAGATATCTATGTTTCCTTAAATGATGGTACAGAAAAAATTGCATATTCGGTATCGGGAGGATTCTTTGATCAAGAAGGTATCGTAGGAGGAGAAGGAAAATCAGAATTTAATCGAAGAAATATTAGGGGAAGTCTAAGTGCGGATATTGCAAAAAACCTTACAATTGATCTTACAGCCGATTATCAAAGAGTACAGCGTTATTTCTTAAGTGAAAATAATGGAGGACCTGGTAATGCTTTGATGAATTTTATAACAGCACTTCCTCCAATTTATCCTGTTTTTGCAGAGGACGGAGAAATATTTAATCCTGGTAGGCAAAATCCCAATCCAACGTTTCAGGGAGTGCCTCTTAATGTTCTCGGTGCTGTGACGAATCCAATTTGGAGTATAGCGATCCAAAATAATGAGGCCGTACAGGACATATCTGTATTAGGAGGAGCTTTGAGCTGGGAGCCGATTGAAAATTTAAACCTCAGAGCAACGTATTCTTCTTTCAATTTATCTGCTCTCAACAGAGGTTTTGTTCCTACAATATCCATTCCTTCACAAATATTTAATAGTGGACCTTTTGGAAATTATTCTGAATTCACTACCGACTTTATAAGAAGGCAATGGGGAGGAACAGCAGAATATCTTTTTGGAAGTTTAGCCGAAAAAAATCATAATCTTAAGGTTTTAACCGGTTATGAAGTGGTTGAAAATGAATTGATAGCTGGGGATACCGTTACAGATGCCGGAGAATTTTTAACTAATGATTTTGATGAGGTAAATTTCTCATTATCTACTGATATTACAGATGCTTTGGTCACTCCAGGATTTGTGCAAGAAGTGGGCTTGGTCTCTTACTTTGGTAAATTAGATTATAACTTCAATGAGAAATATTTACTAAGTGCCACCATTAGAAATGATAGATCTTCCAACTTTGGAGAAAATAATAGATCGGGTTGGTTTCCTTCAGCTTCTGCTGGTTGGGTAATTTCTGAAGAGAATTTTTTACAAAGCTCTAATATCATAGATTTATTAAAATTAAGGGCCAGTTGGGGGATTAGTGGTAATGATGCATCCCCAAGAGCCTTGGCATTTCAATCTTCTGTAAATACAGGAGCAGGGTACGGTGGCGAACAAGGAATCGTATTAACAGGATTGGCAAACCCAGATCTTAAATGGGAGGAACTTGAACAGATTAATGTTGGTTTGGATCTAAATGCATTCGGAAATTCTTTAGCACTAACGGTAGAATATTATGAAAAAGAAACTTCAGATATATTACTTGCTGGTAATACACCCTTAACATCGGGACTAAACCCTTCAGTAGTAAACGTTGGAAGTGTGAAAAACGAAGGTTTAGAAGTGTTATTGTCATATCGAGACACGTATAAAAGTGGTTTTTCATGGAATGCCTCTGTAAATATTGGCTTCAATGATAATGAAGTAACTGGCTTGGGCATTGATGGCCAAGCTATCGGCGGTGGATTTACAGCGCCATTATTTGCAGATAATATTACATTAACTGCGGTAGGAGAACCTATTTCCAGTTTCTATGGCTTTCAGGTAGAAGGAATAGATGCTGAAGGAAATCTATTATTTGCCGATCTTGACGGTAGCGGAAATGATAAAACGATCCCTAATGCCGAAGATAAAACTTTCATAGGAGATCCATTCCCTGATTATACGTACGGGATTAATTTTGGCGCAAGTTTTAAAGGTTTTGATATATCTGCTTTCTTATTTGGTACTCAAGGAAACGATATTTTTGATGCTACTATTCGTTATGATGCTATTGGGTCTAATCGTCCGGTTGCTTATACCGAACCTGGAGCTCCAAGAAACCTAGCAGCTACCAGTATAACAAATGGAGAAAATCTCGTTTCTGATTTTCATGTAAAAGATGGTTCTTTCCTAAAAGTAAAAAATGTATCTCTTGGATACAGTCTTCCCGAAAGCGCCATCAGTGCTATCGGAGCAGAAAAAGTTAGAGTGTACGTATCTGGACAAAACTTACTAACATTTACCGATTACAATGGTGTCGATCCAGAGATTGGAGAAAACTTTATAAATAGCTCCCTCGATATTGGTATTGATAGAGGATTTTACCCACAACCAAGACAGTTTTTACTAGGTTTTGAATTTAACTTTTAAAAAAGCAATGAAAATGAAAACGTTTAATAAAACAATCAATATAAAGGTAGTTATAATTGCTACTGCCTGTCTGATAACATTCGAATCTTGTAATACAGATGATATTTTAGAGAAAGAACCTGTAACCGAGATCACTGCCGAAAATGCATTTAATACCGAAGAAGATGTCTTAGCGTCACTTACAGCTGTTTATGATCCCTTGCAATGGCAATTCGTAAATGGGTCACATACATTCCCGCAGATGTTTCAGAGTATACGATCGGATGATGAACACTCTCAACAAGCAGCTTTTTGGGCCATAGGAGCCAATTTTGACCAGTTTAATACAATTTTACCCAATAATGGTAGTGTTGCGGGTGTATGGAGTAAGTGGTATCAAGGGATTTCAAGAGCAAATTTTACAATAGAATTGGCAAATGAATTTCAGAATTTTAAAACAGAAGGACTACAAGAAAGAATAATAGGAGAAGCCAAGTTTTTAAGAGGTTTATACTATTTTGAATTAGTTAGACTTTTTGGTGGAGTGCCTATTTTTACTGAAGCTATTACCAGTACTGAAGATGAGTTGTTTAAACCCAGAGCAACAGTAGAGCAAGTATATGAGCAGATAGAAAAAGATCTTGAAGAAGCTGTACAATTACTTCCACAAAAAGGAGAAACAGAACCTTGGAGAGCTACGGTAGGTGCTGCATTGGGAATATTGGCAAAAGCACACTTGTATCAAAAAGAATATCCAGAGGTTGTTACCTATACCCATCAAATAATGACACTGGGATATTCCCTTGAAGAGAATTTTGGCGATAATTTTAAATTAAATAATGAATTTGGAAAGGAATCTCTTTTTGAAATTAATTATGTTGATGGTTTAGTAGGCGGAGGCTTTGAAACTCCAACACCTATACAAGAAGGTTCTGGATCATGGAAATTCATGTTCATGTTTATAGATAGTTATGAGTCTTTTGGTAATATGCTTCCACGCAGGTCTTTGGTAGAATTTTTTGACGACAGTGATACCAGAAAAGAGGCAACGTTTATTTTACCAGGTTCTAGGACATTCTCACCGGGATTGGCCGAAAGAGGATGGGATCCGGCTCCTGCTAGTTTTCCTTTTGCTATCGGGAATGATGCAATGAGTCGAAAGTACTTTCTAACTTTTGAAGAAGTACAAGGGCTATTATCTCCTTTTCAATCTCCATTAAACGAAAAAGTACTTAGATATGCAGATGTATTATTAATGCATGCAGAAGCTTCGCTTTTAGGTGGCGGCGGTGATGGAGCATCTTCTTTCCAACAGGTAATTGATAGAGCCTATGGCCCTGGCAATCCTGCAGCACCAGCGTATGATTTTCAAGGAGTAAAAGATGAAAGAAGAAGAGAATTAGCCACAGAGGGCTGGAATAGATTTACCGATTTGGTACGATGGGGAGATGCTAAAGAAGTGATTGATGCGGTAGGGAAAAACTTTACCGTTGGCCGAGATGAATTACTACCAATCCCTTCAGTAGAGATAGCGCTATATCCTCCAGGAATGCTTGATCAAAACCCAGGTTATTAATAGAAAATTTAAACGAATTAAAATGAAAAATATAGTTCAATTAAAATCATTTTTTAAGTACGGAATCTTTGCTCTGGGACTGATATTGGTTGCCTCTTGCGAAGATGATGAACCCGAATTCAATTTTGCAATACTGCCCTCGTACCACGACGGGATTCAAAATCTCGATGAAACGGGTGTTGATTGTGGTGGTGGAAGCGGAGTTGCATGCCCAAACTGTAGTGACGGTGTACAAAATGGAAATGAAACAGGAGTAGATTGTGGAGGTCCTGATTGTAGTGAATGTCCTGAGGCGACTCCAAGATTTGATGCTCTGCAAGGGTTGGGATTACCATACTTTCACACGTTTGAGTTAGCAGAATCTGGTGTAGAGTTATTTGAAGCCGATAATAATAGTGTTACACTAGATTTTGGAGTTCCTGATCCTAATGGTTCTGATCAGATTGTTGGAAGATACACCCGACCAGAAGGAAATGTTGCTGATGGTTTCTCAGATTTTAAATTTGCTACATTCGGTTCAACCATAGATTTTTCGGCATATAATAAATTTACTTTAGATGTATTTATGCCTTCTAGTAATACCTATGATGATAATCTGGTTCCACTAGTAGAGATAATTTTGTTAGACTCTACCAATCCTGCTTTTTGGGAAACTTGGACAGTACTTAGTAAGGTAGTTGATCCTGCAGATTTTGATTCTTGGGTCACCATTGGTCTTAATGGAGGGGACGCATTGGCTGCGGCTACGATATATGATACTATAGCGATTAGAATAGGAGGTTCTAACCATCAGAACCCGGCGGTCTTTTATATTAGAGATTTTGTTCCTACCACTAGTCTGGTATTGCCCGGTACACCAAGAGCAGATGATTTAGCATCTAGTACACTACCAAGGTATTTCACATTTGAAGCAGGAGATGCATCTTCTGGCTTAAATCTAGAGCCTAGAACAACCAATGCTGATGGAAGTGCCTATGGACAAGGTGTGGATGTGACCTATGGTGTCGCAGATCCGGCAGGAAGTAATCAGGGAGTAGCAAGGGTATATAGACCAGACGATGGTCGATTTGGAGGCTTTGAAGATTTTAAGTTTCAACCTCAAACTGATGTAATTGATTTTTCAGAATATTTTAAATTTAAAATTGATGTATACATTCCATCAGGTCAAGATTTCTCTGGAGCATTAACTCCTATGGTCGAATTGGTTTTACACGATGACAATGAAAATTTCTTTAATCGTTGGACGGTTATTTCCCAAACAGTAACAGAATTTGATACTTGGGTAACTTTAGAATTTAACGGCACCTCGGCCGCAGCTGCGGGCTCTGGTACATTATTGCCAGATAACGATACATATACTGTATTTACACTACGTTTTGGTGGCAGCGGGCATACGGTTGCTGGTGAGTTTTATGTAAAAGATTTTGTACCTTTTCTGTAAAGAATTATTAAGAGTAATACTGGGAGGAGAACATCTCCTCCCTTAATTATAGATAAATGAATAAAACAAAAATATATCGCCTTCTCTTTATTGTCTTTAGCATACTCTTGGTAAGATGTTCATCTAATGATGATGGTCCGGGAGAACCGACTCAGGCAACTTGTAGCGATGGAATTCAGAATGGAAATGAAACAGATATTGATTGTGGAGGGGATTCTTGTGAGAAATGCCCTAGTGGAGTAACTATTCCGTCGTCTGGATTTGATGCCCCCACTTCGTACAATGGGTATACAAGGGTATTCAGTGATGAATTTAATACCGATAATTTATCTTTAGATAAGTGGTCATTTCATTTAGGAGATGGTTGCCCTGGGTTATGCTTTTGGGGTAATAGTGAACTTCAATATTATACGAACAACGAAAAGAATTTATTTTTCGAAGAAGGAAATTTAATTATTGCAGCCAGAAGCGAGAACTTGGGTGGCTTAGATTATACTTCTTCAAGAATCCATACAGATAATAAATTCGAGTTTCAATACGGTAGAGTGGATATAAGAGCAAGTATGCCTTCTGCAACTGGGTCTTGGGTTGCATTATGGCTGTTAAATCATAATTATACGATTGCTGATCCAGGGGCATGGTGGCCTAATGGTGGAGAAATAGATGTTATGGAATATCTGGGAGAAGATCCGACAGAGATTTTCGGGACTGCACATTATGGTAGTGATTTTAATAGCCGCAGGTTTAACTCTAAAAAGCATGCCGCCCCAAATGAAAATTATGACGAGATTTATTATGTGTTTTCTATAATTTGGGAAGAAGATAAAATTACCTGGTTGGTAAATGATGTCGAATATCATTCGATTACTCCATCTCAAACGGCTGGTCAACCATATCCTTTTAATGATGAATTTTATTTGTTGATGAACCTTTCGGTGGGAGGCAATCTACCAGTTAACCCCTTGGTGTCTGATTATCCTGCTTTTTTAATAATAGACTATATCAGGGTGTATCAGAAAAATTAATAATAACCATACCCCAAAACATATTTGAATAACAGCTAGTTTTTGATGTTTTAGAAAGGGAGTTTTTCTTTATCGTTCTCTAGAGATAACTCCTTTTCTAATCTTAATTATGGGCTTTAAGAATAAATTTTATAACTAATTACGAAAACTATATAGATAGTTTTTCGATGATTTTTTAGATAGAAGTTTTGTTTTCGCTTAATAAATCGAACTTTTATCATGAGCAAAATTTGCATAATGTATTATATTGGATTTGACATAGGGAGTTCTTCGATAAAGGCAGCTTTGGTGGATGCCGAAACTGGTAAATCTATAGCCTCGGTTAATGAACCGGAAGAAGAAATGGATATTATCTCAATTCATAAGGAGTGGGCAGAGCAAAACCCAGAATTTTGGTGGAAAAATGTTTGTAAGGCTTCAAAACGTATACTAAAAGAAAATACAATTAGTCCGAATCAAATAAAAGGGATCGGAATTTCTTACCAAATGCACGGGTTGGTATTGCTAAATGAAAAAGGAGAACTAATCAGAAATTCTATTATATGGTGTGATAGCCGAGCAGTAGAAATAGGCAATAATGCTTTTAATGAAATTGGGCAAGAAAAATGTATGAGCACATTACTAAATTCTCCGGCAAATTTCACCGCTTCAAAACTTAAATGGATACGAGATAATGAACCTGAAAACTATAAAAGGATTCATAAATTCTTATTACCGGGTGACTATATAGCATATAGATTCTCTGGAGTTGTAAATACTACGAAATCTGGCCTTTCCGAAGGAACACTTTGGGACTTTAAAGAAGATGAATCCGCAAAATGGCTTCTCGAGTATTACGATATAAATCCGAATCTTATACCTAAAATAGTTCCTACATTTTCAAAACAAAGTAAATTGTCATCTCAAGGAGCAAATGAAAGTGGTCTCACAGCAGGAATTCCTATACTTTACAGGGCTGGAGATCAACCTAACAATGCATTATCTCTTAATGTATTTAATGAAGGAGAAGTTGCCGCAACTGGGGGGACATCAGGAGTTATTTATGCAGTAACAGATAGTACCCTTACAACTGAAGGTGTTAAGCTCAATAATTTTGCACATGTAAATCATTCTGAAGACAAACCTAGAATAGGTAAACTTTTATGTATCAACGGAGCAGGAATTCAGTACAGGTGGTTAAAGAACAATCTCAATCTGGAAACAAACTCCTATCAAACCATGAATTCGCATGCTTCAAAAGTTTCTGTTGGATCAAACGGTTTACAACTAATCCCTTTTGGAAATGGAGCAGAACGTATGTTTGATAACAAAACGGTAGGTACTCATATCTGTAATTTGAATCTTAATAAGCACACCCGATCACACATATTCAGAGCTGCTCTCGAAGGGATCGCATTTTCTTTTGTCTACGGAATGGAAATTCTGAAAAAAGACAATACAGAGATAAAAGTAATACGAGCGGGTAATGATAACCTTTTTCGTTCTGAGATTTTTTCAAATACGGTAGCAACATTAATCAATCAAGAGATAGAAATTTATAATACAACTGGAGCTATTGGCGCTGCTAGAGCGGCTGGTTTGAGCGATGGTACTTTTAAAGATTTTGGCACAATGATTACCAAAAATGATCATGTTATGACATATCATCCTCTTCAGAATCAAGAGGACTACAGAGAAGCGTATAAAAATTGGAAAAGAGAATTAAATAGAATTTTAAAAAAATAAATACATGGCCTTGATAGGAACTAAAGAATATTTTAAGGGTATAAATGATATAGAATTTGAAGGAGCCGCTTCCGATAACCCGTTAGCATTTAAGTATTATGATCCCAATAAATTGATTGCTGGTAAAACCATGAGAGAGCATTTTAGGTTTGCTATTGCATATTGGCATACCTTCTGTGGAACGGGAGCAGATCCTTTTGGTCCGGGAACATTAAGTTATGCTTGGGATCAACCAAAAGATGTCATTACTGCTGCAAAGAAAAAGGCAGATGCCGCCTTCGAATTTATCTCTAAAATGGGATTTGATTATTTCTGTTTTCATGATTATGACCTGGTAAGAGAAGGTAACACATTTTCAGAATCAGAAAAAAGATTGTCTACGATTGTCGATTATATCAAAGAAAAGCAAAAAGCTTCTGGAATAAAACTTCTATGGGGAACTGCAAATTGTTTCTCGAATCCAAGATATATGAATGGCGCCGCTACCAATCCGGATTTTAACGTGTTGGCTAGAGCAGGAGGACAAGTAAAACTAGCTCTTGATGCCACCATAGCTCTTAATGGAGAAAATTATGTTTTTTGGGGAGGAAGAGAAGGATATATGTCACTTCTCAATACCGATATGAAACGAGAACTGGATCATATGGCAAAATTTCTAACCGCAGCGCGTGATTATGCAAGGAAACAAGGATTTAAAGGAACATTCTTTATCGAGCCAAAACCTATGGAGCCTATGAAACATCAATATGATTTTGACACAGCCACGTCGATAGCATTCTTAAAAGAGTATGGGTTGGATAAAGATTTTAAAATTAATATCGAAGTCAATCATGCTACGCTGGCGCAACATACATTTCAGCATGAGTTACAAGTTGCAGCCGATGCAGGAATGTTAGGAAGTATAGATGCCAACCGGGGTGATTATCAGAATGGATGGGATACAGATCAGTTTCCCAACAATATTTCTGAGATTACAGAAGCCTTGCTTGTGTTTTTAAAAGCTGGTGGCTTGCAAGGAGGGGGCGTTAATTTTGACGCCAAAGTAAGAAGAAATTCTACCGATATGGAAGATGTATTCTTGGCACATATTGGAGGAGCAGATGTATTTGCACGAGCTTTGGTAATTGCAGATAAAATTATTTCCTCCTCTCCTTATGAAAAACTAAGAGAGAATAGATATAGCTCATTTGATTCTGGTAATGGAAAAGCTTTCGAGGATGGAAAACTAGCTCTTGAAAACCTGTATGATATTGCTCTGGAAAATGGAGAGTTGAAGTTACAAAGTGGGAAGCAAGAGTTATTCGAAAACATTATCAATCAATACATATAGATCAAAAAAAAATGCAATCAGTATTAGAGTTTGGCGATTGGATGGTTTTAGGGCTGTATTTTTTGGCTTTGATAGGAGTAGCTGTATGGGTAATTCTGCAAAAGAATAAAAATACCGAAGATTACTTTCTGGCCGGTAGAAATGTAGGTTGGTTTGTAGTAGGAGCATCTATCTTTGCTTCCAATATTGGGTCTGAGCATGTGGTTGGATTGGCAGGAACAGGTGCAGAATCTGGAATGCCTATGGCCCATTATGAACTCCATGCATGGATTGTTTTGGTACTAGGGTGGTTGTTCCTCCCATTTTATATGAGAGGTAAGGTATTTACCATGCCTGAGTTTCTAGAGAAGCGGTTCGACAGTAGATCACGATGGTTTTTATCTGTTTTCTCTCTGGCAGGGTATGTAATAACAAAGGTATCGGTAACTATATACGCTGGAGGAATTGTAGTTTCAGAACTAATAGGAATCCCATTTTGGTACGGGGCCATCGGAATTGTAGTTTTTACTGGAATTTATACCGTCGTGGGAGGTATGAAAGCCGTAATTTATACAGAAACGCTACAAACTATAATCTTAATCGCAGGATCTGTAATTATTACAGTTCTTGGATTGCAGGAAGTAGGAGGATGGACCACCTTAAGAGAAACGGTTGGTTCTAATCATTTTAATATGTGGAGGTCCGTAAGTGATCCTGATTTTCCATGGACGGGCTTGCTTTTTGGTGGTACTATAGTTGGCATTTGGTACTGGTGTACCGATCAATACATCGTTCAACGTACACTTGCTGCAAACAATATTAAAATAGGAAGACGAGGTGCCATATTTGGAGCGTACCTCAAAATTCTACCCATTTTTATTTTCCTTATCCCTGGTATTATTGCTTTTGCATTAGCAAAACAAGGAGTATTGACTTATGAAAAAGCTGATGAGGTATTTCCAATATTAGTAAAAACATTGTTACCTGTAGGGTTAAAAGGATTGGTGGCAGGAGGGCTGATGGCGGCGTTAATGAGTTCGTTGGCTTCAGTATTTAACTCCTGTTCCACAATCTTTACAATAGATATCTACAAAAAACTGAAACCCTATACTTCCGAAAGACGGTTGTTAAATATTGGTAAACTTGCCACTGTAATTATGGTGATATTGGGGATTATTTGGATTCCGATTATGGAAAAAATCGGAGACGGAGTTTTGTATCAATATTTACAAAGTGTACAGTCATATATAGCACCTCCAATTACTGCAATATTCTTGTTAGGAGTGCTGTGGAAGAGAGTAAATTCAAAAGCGGCAATTGTTACATTATTTTCTGGTTTAATAATAGCTGCATTAAGAATTACAGCTGAAATATTTAAGGATAAACTTTCTGGGTTTGTTTACCAGTTTGCAACTATAAACTTTGCTCACATGGCAATTTTTATGTTTGTATTTTCGATAGTTCTATGTATTTCAGTAAGTCTACTTACATATCCGCCAAACTATTCGGCAATAATAGGGTTGTCTTTTGGAACATTGACCAAAGAACAAAAATTAGAGAATAGACAAAGTATCACCCTATCAGATATCATATTATCGGTGGTTTTGGTGCTTATTATAATAACTATACTATCCTACTTTGTAGGATAAAAAATGAAGCGAATGAAGTTTTTTATAGACACAGCAAATTTAGATCAAATCGAAGAAGCACAGGCCTTAGGAGTGCTGGACGGGGTAACTACCAATCCATCACTAATGGCAAAAGAAGGAATAACTGGCAAAGAAAATATACTAAATCACTATCGCAATATTTGCGAGATAGTAGCAGGTGATATTTCTGCCGAGGTAATCGGAACTTCTTTTGAAGAAATGATTAAGGAAGGAGAAGAATTGGCAGCATTACATCCACAAATTGTGGTAAAAATACCAATGATTAAAGATGGGGTAAAAGCCATAAAATATTTTTCAGATAAAGGAATTAAAACCAATTGCACACTTATTTTTTCTTGTGGCCAAGCGCTATTGGCAGCAAAAGCAGGAGCTACCTATGTTTCTCCATTTATTGGGAGATTGGATGATGTATCTACAGATGGTTTACTCTTGATTGATGAAATTCGAAGAGTATATGACAATTATGGTTTTGAAACACAAATTCTAGCAGCATCAGTGCGACATACAATGCATGTAGTAAATTGCGCCAAAATAGGAGCCGATGTAATGACTGGACCACTTTCAGCTATAGAAGGTTTATTAAGACATCCGTTAACCGATAATGGATTGAAAAAGTTTTTGGAGGACGCAAGATCAATGCAAGTATAACTAAAAGTAAATTATGGATGACGATAAAATAATTGAAGAATTTTGGAAAAATGGTTTTGTCATTTTCGAGAACTTTTTTAGTGCGCCTTTGATGGATGAGTATAATAACAAAATACTCAATCATTATGGAGTGAATCCTTCATGGGAACATACTAATGAGTTTATTACAAAATCTTCTGTAGAAGTTATCCCATGGTTTCCGTACAGAGAAGGAAAACGGTCTTTTGATAGAATCAATGAAGACAAACATTTTAATTCAATTACTGATCTTATTCTTCAGGATGGGTGGGAAAACCTATATTGTATGATGATGTTTTCAAAAGCTGGAAGCAAAGGACAAGCATGGCACCAGGATTGCCCTCCAAACGACAAGAAAAAATTTAATCTTAATCGATTAGTGTATACCCATCATATCACTGAAGAAACAGGAGGAGAAATAGTTATTTTTCCTAAAACTCATACAGGAGGTATGTTATCAGGAGGTATCCCTGATGAAGATTTGGATGGCCAATTGGTTTTCAGACCCGAAAAAGGAACGGTGATTTTTCTTCATGGCCATTGTTGGCACAAAGTAATGCCTGTAAAAAAAGATAGAATTTCGTCTAATTTTAGGGCTGTACCCAAAGGAACACCAGAAGATATTACAGATATCTGTGTATATAGAAATATGTTATATAAATTTTCAACTAGTGAAATCCTAGAAGAACGCAAGTAATGAAGAGAGCTTTTGTTTTTTATTTAGTAATTCCAATTTCTTTATTCTCCTATAACCTTATGGCTCAGAATAAGAAAGAATCCATCAAAAAACCTTCTCTTGTTGAAATTAAAGAGGTTGATGGGCAATATAACTTCTATGTAAATAATAATAAATTTAAAATTAAAGGTGTCGGTATTAACTATGCTGATGGCCATGATTTTGAAGCACTATCCAAAGCCGGAGGTAATGCTTTTAGAACCTGGACCGTAAAAAATGCAGGTGAAGAATTATCCGCTGCCGAAAAATATGGATTTATGGTAGCTATGGGGATTAGTATTGGCAAAGAACTCTACGGCTTTGATTATAATGATAGAAAGGCTGTGACTAAACAATTTAAAAAAGTAAAAGCCATTGTAAAAAGGTATAAGAATCATCCTAATGTACTCTGTTGGGTAGTAGGTAACGAATTAAATTTGCTATTTAACAAAAATGGCACACTACGACCAGTAAATCCAAAGGTGTACGATGCTATGGCCGATATCGTGGATTTTATACATAAAGAAGATCCCAATCATCCAGTTACCCTTACGTTTGCCGGAGTTATTGATGAGCATTTAAAAGTAGCATTGAAACGTTGTCCGCAGATAGATATTGTTTCTGTACAAGTGTATGGCGATTTAGAAAATGTCGAAGAACGCATAAAAAATACCGGAATCCAAAAACCATATATGATTACCGAATTCGGCCCAATGGGATTTTGGGAAATGCCAAAAACAGCATGGAATCGAGAGATTGAAGAGGTTAGCGGACCCAAAGCCGACGGTATTCTCTATAGAATACAAAAAGGCTTAATAAATAATAATTCTGGTAAATGTTTAGGGGGTTTCGCCTTCGAATGGGGACAAAAGCAAGAACGCACACCTACTTGGTATGGGATGTTTCATAAAGACGGAAGTCAAACAGAAACCATAGACAATCTAACCAAACTATGGACTGGGAAATATCCTGAAAATCGAGCTCCTAGGGTAGATTCTTTATTGTTAAATGGGAAGAAAGCTACAGACAATGTGTATTTAAGACCTAACCAGGAATACACAGCACAGGTATTTGCATCAGAACCAGACAATGATACCTTGGTATATAAATGGATCGTTTTAAAAGAAGTGGTTACCAGAAGTCAAGGTGGTGAGAAAGAATTGGAACCACCTTATATTAATATTGAAGTTATTTCGGACCAGGCAGGTAAGTTCACTTTTGTTGCCCCCAAGGAAGGAGAATATCGAATTTTTGCATATGTATATGATAATAGAGGTAAGGCTGGAGGCGGTAACATTCCATTCATGGTAAAGAAATAAATTAGCAGATGGAAGAGTTTAACAAAATAAAATGGGGAATTATAGGCTTAGGTAATATAGCTCATCAATTTGTAAAAGATCTAAAGCTAGTTCCTGGCGCTCAACTATTAGTTGTGGGTTCACGAGACCTTAAAAAAGCTGAAGACTTCGCAAAGGCATATCAAGCTAAAAAGTTTTATGACTCTTATGAAAAGGTAATGCAAGATGTAAATGTAGATATCATCTATATCGCAACGCCACACGATTCTCATGCGGATTTAACCATAAAATCATTGCAACGAGGCAAACATGTACTCTGCGAAAAACCAGTTGCCCTAAATCATTATGAAGCAAGACAAATGATAGAAGCTGCAAGATCAAATAATCGATTTTTTATGGAAGCTTTTTGGACCCGGTTTAATCCCTCGATACAAGAGGTATTGATGAAAATCGAGAATAATGAAATTGGTGAGATAAGATATATAAATGCAGATTTTGCATTTAATGTGGGTACACCACAAAAAAGAATGATCCATATTGAAAATGGTGGCGGGTCTTTGATGGATATGGGAGTATACCCTTTGTTTTTATCGTATTTGGTTTTGGGAAATCCCGAACATGTGCTAGCTTCGGCAAACTTTTATGATTCTGGGGCAGATAAACAAACCTCTATACTATTGCAGTATAAGAAAGCACAAGCAATATTACACAGTAGTTTTGTTTCTCCGTCAGAAATGCTCGCAACGATAAGTGGAACCAAAGGAAGAATTTTGTTAAATCCCATATGGCACGAAACTCAATCGCATTCTTTGATTAAAAACAATCACAAGGTGGACTATCATCATCCAACCATAGGTAAGGGTTTTGTTTATGAGGTAGAGGAATGTCATCGATGTATTCGAGATCAAAAGATTGAAAGTGATATTTGGTCTCATCAAAATAGCCTTGATCTCATTAAAATTGTAGATGAAGTACGAAGGCAAACAGGGTTAAGGTTTCCGTCGGAAAAGGAATTGAATTAATTTTAAATTAAACTTTTTAAAAAACAGTATGTCAAGAAAAACACTTTTTATAGCATTTGTAGTATCTCTAGGAGGTTTTTTATTTGGTTTTGATGCTGGGATTATTTCCGGAGTTATGGAGTATGCTGGTCCACAGTTTGACTTGAGTGTAGGGCAATTAGGTTGGGCAGTTAGTAGCCCTTCGTTTGCAGCTATGATTGCTATGCTAGTGGCAGGAAGGTTAAGTGATCTTGTGGGTAGAAAAAGGATATTGTTGGTGGTAGCTTTTCTCTATGCATTATCCGCTTTACTATCTGCATATGCCATATCATTCCATATGCTATGGATAGCCAGAATGATTGGAGGTCTTGCTTTTGGAGCCGCTCTGATTCTAGCACCTACTTATATTGCAGAGATTTCTACAGCAGAAAATAGAGGTAAATTGGTTTCGATACAACAATTGAATATTGTATTGGGTTTTTTTGGAGCGTTTTTATGTAATTATTACCTCAATAATCTCAATAGTGCCGAAACCGCATTTCTTAATGATGAAAACGTGTGGAGGTGGATGCTTGGTTTAGAGTTGATTCCTGCAGTATTATATTTAATTTTATTATTTTTTGTTCCTAAAAGTCCCCGTTGGTTATTTATAAAAGGAAAATATAAAGAAGGAAAAAGAGTGTTAAGTACATTGCATGGAAAAACTACCGCCGATGCTGAGGTAGCAATGATAATGGGGAACATCAATCAAGAGAAAAGTTTCAAAAACGTATCAATATCAGAGCTATTCAAACCCGCGATTCGATTTATTCTTATTGTAGGCTTAACTATTGGTGTTTTACAGCAAGTTACCGGTATTAATGCCATTTATTTTTATGCCACTTCTATTTTTAAGCAAACAGGTATTGGCACCGATGCAGCTTTTTCTTCTGGAGTATTACTGAGTTTTACTACCGTAGTTTTTACCGTTGTAGCCATGTTCTTGATTGATAGATTAGGACGCCGACCTCTACTTTTATTTGGTATTGCCGGGATAGCAATAAGTTTATTACTCTGTGCTTACGGTTTTAACCAAGCAACATATCAATTAACTCAAGAGGAAATAACACAATTAGAAGGAGTTGAAAATCAAAAATTATTACCATTCACAGATAAGATTTATGATAATGATGTCGATTTTAAGAATGAAATGATAGTTAGTTTAGGAAATCAAGTATACTCAAAAAATAAAGGAGCCATCCTGGAGGCAGCAGTAAATATCAATGCAACCTTAGTTCTAATAGGTATTTTAGGTTTTATTGCTTGTTTTGCATTCTCTTTAGGCCCCGTAATGTGGGTTATGCTATCTGAGATGTATCCCAATAAATATAGAGGATTAGCCATTGGATTTATTGGTTTTATAAATTCATTTTCGAGCTGGTTAGTACAGCAAATATTTCCATGGGAACTTGCCAATTTGGGTAATGCTATGAGCTTCTTCATTTTTGGGGCAATAGCCTTAATAGGGTTCTTTGTATTACTTAAGATATTGCCCGAAACCAAAGGAAAATCACTAGAACAACTAGAAAAAGAACTGATCGGAAACTCATGAATACTATTCAAAATCCAATATTAAGAGGTTTTAATCCGGACCCTTCTATTATTAGAGTGGGAGAAGATTATTATATCGCTACGTCAACTTTTGAATGGTTTCCAGGAGTACAAATACATCATTCCAAAGATCTTAAAAATTGGAAGGTAATTGCGCACCCTCTTGATAGATTGTCCCAGTTAGATTTGAAAGGAAACCCTGACTCTTGTGGAGTATGGGCACCTTGTTTGTCTTATGATAATGGAGTGTTTTATTTGGTGTACTCTAACGTAAGGTCCTTTGACGGAGTATGGAAAGATACTCCCAATTTTCTGGTAACTGCCACCGATATTACTGGAGAATGGTCGGATCCAATCTATCTTAGTTCAAGGGGCTTTGATGGGTCCATGTTTCATACTGATGACGGGAAAAAATATTTTCTGAATATGCTGTTGGATCATAGGCAGAATAAGTTTTTTGGCGGAATCGAATTACAGGAATACGACTTAGAAAAAAAGCAACTGATAGGGGAGGTATATTATCTACATTCAGGTTCATCCTTGGGGTGTACTGAAGGTCCTCATATTTTTAAGAAAAACGGATATTATTACCTGATTTTGGCCGAAGGAGGTACAGAATATGGACATGCTGTATCTGTAGCAAGATCATCATCCTTATTAGGGCCTTATGTACTACATCCCGATATATCAATCGTTACTTGCAGAGAAAATAAAACATACTCGCTTCAAAAAGCCGGACATGGTGATTTTGTGCAGACACCCGACGGAAAATGGTATGTGGTTTTCTTGGTAGGAAGACCTTTGAATGATCATGGTAGATGTATTTTGGGGCGGGAAACGGCGATCGAAGAGATAACATGGAATGAAGATGGATGGCCTCGTCTCAAAAATGGATCAAAATTACCAAGATTAGAAATTCAAGGGCCAGATGTAGAAGAATTTTTGATTGAAAAAACTTCGATGAGAGATGACTTTGATGCCAAAGAATTAAGCATCAATTTTCAATCGTTAAGAATCCCAAAAAATGAACATTGGATTTCTTTGAAAGAAAGAAGAGGTTTTCTGAGGCTTAAAGGAAAAGAGAGTCTTACTTCTACACATACTCAGGCATTAATTGCCAGAAGAGTTCAGCATTTTAATATAGAAGCTTCGACATCAATAGAATTTGATCCTAATACAATGCTCGAAATGGCAGGACTTGTATTTTATTATAATACAGGACATTATCATTACTTGCATATAACCTCCAATTATGAAGGAACCAAAAAGCTGCTCAAGGTTATCTCTTCAGATCATTTTGAGATGACCGAGCAGGCACAGGAAATAGATATTACCGGTCAGTCAACTATTGTTTTAAAGGGAATTTTAGATCGTGATCAACTTCAGTTTTATTATAGTCTTGATCAAGAGGTTAGTTTCCAAAAGATAGGAGAGCTGTTGGATGCTAGCATATTATCAGACGACTATGTGAGAGAACAAGACGAACGATATAGACCAGCATTTACGGGAATGTTTGTTGGGATGTGTTGCCAGGATTTAGCATACAACAGAAAACATGCTGATTTTGATTGGTTCGAATATAAAGAGATACACAAAAAATAAATGACCATGTACAAAAAGATAATGCTGTTATTATGCATTTGTGTTTTTTTAAGTTGCAATCAGAAAAATACAAAGAAGCAGATCGACCAGAAAGTAACTGTAGGCGAAGATGTAAGCAAACCTATAAGAAAGCTTGCTAAGTTCGAACCTGCAGAAGGAGAAGTCCTTCTTTTTGTTGGACAAGAATTAGAGGCTGTAGGTGGATTAGAAAAATACAATGATGGTTACCTTAACCATTTTGATAAACCTGCAGGTTGGACTACCTATACCAACATTAATCCAGGTGAAAATTCTTTTGGAAGGATACAAGAAGGTTTAGATGGCTTGTGGGACACCCATGATTGGGGCGATAATGATTATAATGCTAGCCTGCAATTGGCAGATGAGGATTATAAAAACATGGCACTGGCCATTGGACTTCAATTTGTGAATCATGAGGAAAAAGTAGCCGATGGAACGCATGATAAATACATTCATAAACTGGCTGATTTTTTATTGTCTCTGGGAAGAAGACCCGTGTTTTTACGTATAGCTTATGAGTTTGATGGAGAACCTTGGAATCATTATGACAAGGAAAGTACAAAAAAAGCATATATTAGAATGGTAACTATGTTAAGAGAAAGAGGAGTAAAAAACACTGCTTTTGTTTGGCAATCAACAGGTTTTATGTCACCTAATGATGGAGATTTAGAGTCCTGGTATCCTGGGGATGAATATGTAGACTGGCTGGGTTTTTCATTTTTTAATAGATGGGCTGAACAAAAAATGATTGCTTTTGCAAGAAAAAAAAGAAAACCAGTTTTTATTGCAGAGGCTTCTCCAACCATTTCTGCTCCCGATGCAAAAACAACTGGTAATACCATCGAAACACAATTAAGTAATCCTGGGCAGGCAGAAGAAGCATGGCAAAAATGGTTTATTCCGTTTTTTAAGACTATTGATGAAAATCCAGATGTTATAAAAGCGGTTCACTATATAAACTGTCATTGGGATTCTCACCGTATGTGGTATGATAATCCTACTTTTAAGAATATTGACGCTCGATTACATCTTAACGATTCTATCAGTAAGCGATGGAGAAAAGTTACTTCCCTCCCAAAATATATTAAATCATTTCCCGGATTATACGACAAACTTTGGGGAAATGATCAATAAAGAAATCTGACATTGAAAACACTAAAAAAACGAAAGGTTAAGCAAAAATCATTTGGTTTTTATAATCAAAAGGAGTTGTTGGTATTATCATTGCAAAATGATAACGGTATGAAACTTCGTATAACTAATTTTGCTGCGACGATTATGAGTCTCGAAGTTCCAGATTCAAAAGGAAATCTTACCAATGTAGTGGTCGGATTTGATTCATTAGAAGATTATGTCGAGAAATCAAAAACTAAAGAGTCTAAATTTCTTGGCGCCTCAATCGGAAGGTATGCAGGAAGGATTTCAAACAAAAAAATCAGGATTGCAGATACAGAATATCCTATATATCATGAAAACGGAGTCCATTTGCATGGTGGAAAAAGCGGTTTTGATGAAAGGGTATGGGATATAGACTATTTAAACGAAGACGACGTATCAGTTTCTCTTTCATACCTAAGTGAAGATATGGAAGAAGGATACCCTGGAAACCTAAGAGTAAAAGTAATATATCAATTGACCGATGATAATACTTTGAAGATTACCTATCGGGCAGTTTCAGATAAGGATACGGTAGTAAACCTTACCAATCATGCCTATTATAATTTGAATGGATCTGGTACCATCACCGACCATTCACTTCAATTAAATTGTCGGGAATACTTAGAAGTAGGTCAAAAACAATTGCCTACAGGAAAGGTAAAACCGGTAATACATTCAAAATTTGATTTCCTTGAGACCTCGGATTTGAGACGTCTCGAAAAAGAGGGAATATTGGATGACACCTTAATTTTTGATCCCGAAAAGGAAGTGAGAGCTACCTTTATTTCAAGAAAGAGTGGTATAAAAATGAAGGTATGCACTAATCAACCTAGCGTAGTCTTATATACTCCCGAAAAGTTTCCAGATTGGAATTTTAGAAAAGGAGTCGAATACGATATGTTTCCTGCCATATGCTTTGAAACACAAAACTATCCCGATGCACCAAATCATGCTAATTTTCCATCTTCTTTTTTAAAAGCAGGAGAATATTATGAAAATTGTAGTGTTTTTAGGTTTAGTACAAATAATTAATAATAAATTTCTATAAGATATTATAGCCTTGATCGAAGCGCTATCTGAGATAGAATGTAAAAAATCAAAATATTTTTAATGTGTTTATTTTTAAGGTTTTAAATATCTCTTGCAGGGGCGCAGGAGCTCATTGCATACTATACAATTACCTCCTGCAAGGGTGTATTAACGTTTAGTACTGAAGAGGTTTAGTAGTTTCGCGTTCGATAAGGTTTGTTTTAATCACTTTTGTGGTGTGCGAGGTTTCAGAATTTTCATCTTCAAGGCGTTCAATAAGCATTTTTGTAGCGGTTTCACCAAGATAAATACCATGCTGGCTTATAGTTGTAATTGTCGGACTTACATGTCTGGGTAATACTCCATTTGTAAAACCAATAATTGAAATATCTTCTGGGACTCTATACCCTTTAGAGCGAACCATGCGCAAGGTACTCACAGCAGAATCCTCCTCGAGGCATAACATAGCATCTACTTTTTTAGAGTCCAGTACTATTTTTAAAAGTGTGTCGATATCATTAAATTCATCAACTTTTAGGATTAGCGCTTCGTCTATGGGGATATTAGCTTCTTGGAGTGCCTTTTTATATCCTTCTAATCTTAGTTTTCCAACGCTTAGGTTGTGTATGTTAGATACTATAGCAATATTTTTGCAGCCAGTTTCAATAAAATAATTAGTGGCGTTATAGGCTCCTTCTTTATCATTTACGATCACTTTATCGCATTCAATTTCATCTGTCACACGGTCAAACATGACAATAGGGATCCCTTGATTTAAGGTATTTTGAAAATGACTAAAATTCTGTTTTACCTGTGTTTCTTCTGCAATAGAGAGAATAAACCCATCTAAAGCTGAGTTTTTAAGCAGTTCCATTGCACTTACTTCTTTCTCATAAGATTCATTAGATATACAAGTAATAAGATTGTATCCTTTTTCTGTTGCCGTTTTTTCGATCCCAACGAATACTTTGGTAAAAAAATGATTAAGAATATTGGGTATAATTACCCCTATGGTTTTGGTCTTTCTGTTTTGCAGATTTAAGGCAATACTATTGGGCTTATAATGATGCTCTTTGGCATACTCCTGAATTTTGGCTTTAGTCTTAGTGCTTATTTCATAGCTATCATTAAGCGCTTTAGAAACCGTGGCAATAGAGACATTAAACTCGTTTGCTATATCTTTTAATGTTATTCTTTTCTTTTTTGTCATTGTAGAAAAATATGCCTTCAATGTATGTGAAAGATTTGTAAATCGTAATAAAAAAGGTAGAAATAATATAAGGGTTTAGTAACATAGTGAAGTTACCAAACCCTTACAATCTGCTTAGGGCAATACACAACAAAAACGTTGTGAATATATAAATGGGGAATTATTTATTATTTGAATCATATCTTTTGGATGCGGCATTTACACCAGGTTGCCAAGTTCTGGTAAAGTTTGCCATATTATCTTGAACTAACTGAGGTAAGTCTCCTGCATATTTATCTAATGCACCATCACCCAGGTATAACCCAACATATGCCAATACATCGTCTGTAGCAAGTCCACCATTGATGGTAAAGATAGGTTCAAGGTTTAATACTTGACGAGGGTCAGAACCTTTAGCTTGACTCGCTTCATTTCTTGTTAAAATACCATCATTATTAGTGTCTAGTAAATCTGCAAATTCAGTAGCAAATTGATCACCTGTTTTACCATTGATATTGATGTTAATGAACAAAGCTTTCATATATATAATGAAGTCACTTTTTGTCATTGTAGGATCAATAGATGGTACATCTCCTTGATAACCACACTGTGCAATGAATTGATCGTCAATGTCGATCCCTAAATTTCTTTCAATATCTAATACAGCTTCTTTTGTGTTACAAGGGTTGCTAACAACTCCTTTAGAACTTACAAATAAATCGTCGCTGTTCATACATCCGCTTCCGTTGGCAACAACAGTCACACAGGTTGTGTTATCGGGATTGTAGTTGTAGCTTCCACAAGGTGTTCCTCCACCATTATTACCACCACCGTTGTTTCCGCCTCCGTTATTTCCACCACCGTTATTTCCACCACCGGTATCATTACAACCGGCAGATTGGGCTTGATTAGCATCTGTCCAGCATTGTCCACAGGCAGAATAAGGGTGTGAAGAAGGGCAGTCGTTATTTTGGTTTCCACCATCATTATTTCCTCCACCGTTGTCACCGCCATTGTTTCCTCCTCCAGTATCGTTACAACCTCCCGATTGCGCCTGGTTAGCATCTGTCCAACAAGCACCGCAAGCTTCAAAAGGGTGTGAACTAGGACAACTTGCTTTACCATCTGGAGAGATAATTTTTGATACAGAAGTATCTTGGGCAAAATCTTCATTTTCGCAAGCTACTATCAAACCTAATAATAGTATTGAGAAAATAGTTAAGTTAAATACACGTTTCATTTCTATCAATTTTAATGTTTACTTAAAGTTTAGGGTTCAATTATTTAGTTACAAATTCATGAACTCAATCGTTTGAGCTAATTTCGATAAAAAAGCTCTTTAATTAATAGTTACCATTACTTTAATAGTTCCTGACTCATACACTTTTACCACGCATTTTACGCTAAATGCAATTCTAAGCCAAATTTTTTAGATAAAATTCTGTTTTTTTGCTAAAAAAATAAGATTAATGAAGTTAGTATCAAGTTGTTTTGGTTCCCTATTGGTTGTTGTTTTATTGTTAGGTTGTAACTCTGAAACAAACGTAAAAAACAAATCTATAGTACAATCTCAAGAAGATTATATAAGTACTGGAGGAAAGCTTCGGGGCAAACTTCTTTGTCCTACCTCTGTAAATGATGTTATTGTTAAGTTGAACAGTTTAAAACCAGCTGCAAATGAAGGAGAACCCGAAATGACGATCAAAGGTGTCATGGATTTTATTCAAAAAAATAATATTACAAGCATTACAGATTTACTGAATCGTTTTCCTAAACATTATAGGAATAATTTTTCTCTTGTAGAGCATACCAAGGGAGAAGGGCAATCTAATTTGCGATTTCCAAGAATAGTTTTATTTGGATCTGATGGAACTTTTTTATTGAATATTAGTACGAAACCAGATGATCCCAAATATGACCTGCTGGATTGCGCAGAATTAAATGAAGATACTGGTGTTTGGGAGTTTTCTCAATTTGATTTTACAGAAAACAAACCTAAACTTCACATCAGTCCAGAGTCCTGTATTAGATGTCATGGAGAAAAACCAAGACCCGTTTGGGGAACAAATATGAACTGGCCTGGTGTCTTTGGGGATAATGAAGCAGCAGGGCCTAATGGGGAGGCATTATCATATAGACATGTACTAAGGATGAAAGAAATCATTGCAGGTAATACATACTCCAATAGATTTGATTTTTTAAAATGGTCTAATCAGGAGCTAACATCAGGTGGGATACGTCGTATTGCGGATAATGCTTTTGGAGCCGAATTATTAATCTCTAATTTGGCTATGGGTACTGCAACTGCCAGAGGTGTATTTGTAAGAATGAAAAAAGAACATCCCCAAAAATATATGGATCTAAGAGAAGCTCTATTATTGCTTGGTTACGAACATATGGTACACGGGATATTAAGTGATGTGGAAAAAGATAATATTGGTAATCTCATTAAAACATATGGGGGAGTAAATGGAGGTTTGAATGATGTACTTGAAGTGTTGGGGATTGATGCTGAAGAATCATTTTCTTTAAGTACACTCGCAAAAGAAGAAGATCCACAAACCGATTGGAGTCTTGGGGCGGGAGATTTATATGAGCAAGTTTTTCTTCAGGTGTTGCACGATTTGGCAAAAGATGATGATGATTTGATGGATATTTTACTTTCTGTACCAAACACTCCTGGTATTTTTGGATGTGATGATTTAGGGAAGAATATAAAAGAAGTAGTTGACTTTAAAATGTTACATATGCATAAACTACTTGGTAGTGCACGTTATGAAGTAAATAAGGTATATTATCCTCAAGATGTAGAAAATATAAAGGAAAAGGTTTTTATACCTATTTATAATCAACTTGCACCCTATCTAAAAAAGAAAATAGGGTTGGGACAAGATAGTTAGGATGTTTACTTTTCTATTTTTGGAATTATTATGAGTTAAAAAGGGTTGATTTTTGAAAATCAACCCTTTTCTCGGATATGTAAATTAAACTCTGTCTGTTGTTTCAATTCCTCTGGGGCTAGCCCCAGAGGAATTGGTGTTTAAAATCAG
>CANMDH010000030.1 GCA_947496555.1 uncultured Aquimarina sp.
TAATCTACTTTTTTTCATATCCTAAATTTACAGTTATTTTCTAGTTCTAACTGTAGCGGATTTTAGGGATACTTACACATCGAATAACTCTATTCTTAAAGTTAATTGATTTTAACGGAAAAACGTTAAAAGAGTACGATATCATCACAAAATGAACGGTTTTATAGAACTTGGCATGTAAGAATTACTAGCTTTTAATATGCCGGAAAAAAGTCATAAACATTGGTTTAGGGTTTTTTATTTTTATGGATTCCTATTTCAATGATCAATTTTCACAGTATCTTTACGAGCCATAATCAAAGTTTGCAAATGGTACCTGTAGAAAAAGCACTTCAACTCGTTGACAATCGCATAAAACCAACTCAAGAAATCGTTACATTATCCGTATCCAATTCTTTAGGATTTGTATTGGCAAAAGACATTTTATCCCCTATTAACATGCCTCCATTTAGACAATCGGCAATGGATGGATATGCTTTGGGTTCTATCGAAGAAAAGACTTTTTCTCTTATTGGTGAAGTACAAGCTGGGGATGACGAAGATCCCGAGTTAAAAAAAGGTGAGGCCATTCGGATTTTTACAGGAGCTCCTGTGCCTTCTGAGGCAAAAACCGTAATTATGCAAGAAAAGGTAGAGGTAATTGCAAATAAAGTGATTTTGCAGGAGTCTGTAAAGCCCAATGCCAATATTCGTCCTGCAGGAGAACAAATTAAACAAGGAGAAGTTGCACTTACCAAAGGAACAATAATTAATGCTGCAGGTATTGGTTATTTGGCAACACTAGGAATCACACATATCGAAGTCTATAAAAAACCTTCAATTGCAATCATAGCTACCGGAAATGAACTAGTACCGCCGAGTCAAAAACTAAAACACGGACAGATTTATGAAAGTAATTCTGTAATGTTATCTTCTGCATTAAAAACCTCAGGTTTTGTAAATGTCTCATTTTATAAGGTTGAAGACGAATACCAAGCAACTTGTTCTATTATAGAAAAAGCAATACAACAATACGATGTGGTTTTAATTTCTGGCGGAATCTCGGTTGGGGATTATGATTTTGTAGGAAAAGCACTTCGTGATCTACAAGTCGACGAAATCTTTTATAAGGTTAAACAAAAACCGGGTAAGCCCCTTTATTTTGCTCAAAAAGACAACACCACCATCTTTGCATTGCCAGGTAACCCTGCTTCCTCATTAAGCTGTTTTTACATCTACGTGCTTCCGGCCTTGCAGAAAATCTCTGGCCACCAGGACTACCACTTAACACGCACCACTTCTATTTCAAACAGTGAATATTCCAAAAAAGGAGAACGCGCAGAGTTCCTAAAAGCTTCTCTTAAAAATGATAAAGTAACAATCCTTGATGGTCAAGCCTCTTCTATGCTTCGTTCTTTTGCATTAGCCAATGCCCTGGTATATCTTCCTGAAGAAGTTTCAAAAGTAAATCCAGGTGATAGATTGCTGGTTATTAATTTGCCATAAAAACTTCAAAAAATGATTATTATCATAAAAAAACTGCCTTCCAAAATCTTTATTTGCTAAAATTTAAATAAAGCGACCGGCAGCACGAAAATTTCGTTGTATCTTTAAAAACCAAACGCTTTATTTAGCATCATGGATTATAAGATAAAAAGTAGAATTTGGATAGAATCTGAGCAAGGAGTTTTTTTAGGTGAAGGAAGAGTTCGTCTGCTAAAAGCTATTGCCAAAACCGGCTCTTTGCGTAAAGCTGCCAATACACTAGACATGTCTTATAAAAAAGCATGGAACCTTATGGACAGTATGAATAAGACCGCTCAAAAACCCCTTGTGATTACCGCAATTGGTGGAAAAGGTGGTGGAGGTGCTAATCTAACTGAATATGGCGAAGAGGTAATCAATACTTTTGATCAGATTAATCAAAAATGTTGGGAGTTTCTTGACAATGAATTGAAGCAAATTTCTTTATGAATGTAGACAAAGACATAACAGGAATTATCCTTGCAGGAGGTAAAAGCTCTAGAATGGGGACCGAAAAAGGGTTATTACCGCTTGAGAGTAAACCTTTTGTTCAACACATCATTGAAGCGCTTCAACCCATAGCAAAAGAAATTATTATTGTAAGTAGTAATTCTGAATACGATACTTTTGGAGTAAAAAGAATTGAGGATATCATTCCAGAATCTGGCCCGATTGCAGGGTTACATACTGGATTAACGAATTCTGAAACCGAAAACAATCTGGTAATAAGTTGTGATGTACCTCTTGTGACTACTTCGCTATTAAGAAAGTTATTTCAGTTTGAAACTGAAGATTATGATATCGTTCAATTTGAAGCAGAAGGAAAAACCATTCCGCTAATAGCATTACACAAAAAACACTGTGCAGAAAAGTGTTTTGAATTCCTTTCAAAAGGAGAAAAACGTTTAAGGAAATTGGTTTTAGAATCCAATACCAAAACGATTGCTGTACAGGAAAAAGACCTTCCTTTGATAAAAAATATCAATACCACCAAGGATTTAAATACCATTACAAATGCAGTTGACTATTAAATACTTTGGAATGCTGGCAGAAGCCACTTCAACCGCAGAAGAACGGTTGCAGACAGATATTTGTTCTGTTGCTGATCTTTTGAAAAAACTTAAAAATCAATATCCAAAGTTACATGATAAAGATTTCAAAGTTGCTATTAATCAAGAACTGGTAAATAACAATTATATGATAAATAATGAAGTCGAAGTAGCACTGTTACCTCCTTTTGCAGGGGGATAATCAAAATTTGAATGGAGGCAAATAATAGGTATCACAGACAAATCATACTTCCCGAGATTGGAACGTTGGGGCAAGAAAAGCTTGCTACGTCCAAAGTTCTCGTGATAGGTGCAGGCGGATTAGGTTGTCCTGCCCTTCAGTATCTCGTTGCAGCTGGCATAGGCACTATAGGAATTGTAGATTTTGATATTGTTGAAACTTCAAATCTTCATCGTCAAATCCTTTACGGAGATGGTTCGATAGGAGAAAACAAAGCCTTAGCCGCCAAGAATCGTCTTGAAGACCTTAACCCCACAATAGTCATAAACGCATATCCAGAAAAATTAACCACAAAAAATGCGATATCGCTGTTTTCTGAATATGATATTATCGTAGACGGATCTGATAATTTCTCTACCCGATATTTGGTAAACGATGCCTGTGTGATTACCAGTAAACCATTAGTATACGGAGCTATTTTTAAATACGAAGGGCAAGTATCCGTCTTTAACTATCAAAACGGTCCTACCTATAGATGTTTATTTCCCGAACCTCCCAAAGCGGGAAGTGTTCCTTCTTGCTCAGAAATTGGAGTTTTAGGAGTACTACCAGGGATTATAGGTAGTCTGCAAGCCAATGAAGTTCTAAAAATAATTCTTGAACTAGGAGATGTCCTTAGTGGAAAATTATTGATGTATGATAGTCTTTCTACTCGATTTTCGACATTTTCTGTGAACCGTGTTGATCCTGAAATATCAAAAGTATTGGCTGTCCAGGAAGACTTTGAAACGATGGACTACCAACTTTTATGCGGAATAAAGACTGTGGTAGAAATACTTCCAGAGCATGCTTTAACAATAAAAAATGCACTTTTTATAGATGTAAGGGAAACTCATGAACAACCAAAGATCGAAAGCTTACATCCAAAATATATTCCTTTGAATACACTTCAGAAAGAATTAAACACTTTTGACAATGAGCAAGAAATCATTGTCTTTTGTCAATCGGGCGTTCGAAGCAAAAAAGCTGTTGAAATATTTATAGAACATGGATTTAAGCATGTATCTCATATAAAAGGAGGTGCCATCGCACTTTATGAACAACAAACATTAAAAGAAGTATAATATTTATATGGAAAAGAAGAAACCAAAAAATGTGTTTGTGCAAGGAGCTATTTCGTCAAAATTTATAGGCGAATCTATTGCAAAACACCAAACAAAAACCAGTATAGGAGCACATAACATCTTTTTGGGGCAAGTACGTGCCGATGAAATTGATGGCAAAGTGATTACTGCTATTGATTATACAGCATACGAAGAAATGGCCAATCAAAAGTTTCACGAAATAAGAGAAGCTACTTTTGCTAAGTACAACCTTACCTGTATGCATATTTATCATAGCTTGGGTGCCGTAACTGCCGGTGAGATTTGTCTATTTGTTTTTGTGTCTTCGCCCAGGCGAAAAGTAGTTTTTGAAGCCCTGGAATTTGTTGTGGAAGCTATCAAAGCAGATGTTCCGGTTTTTGGAAAAGAGGTCTTTGAGGATGAAACTCATCAATGGAAACAAAACACCTAAAGAATTACAATTCACAAACTCCAAATTCCAAAAAAAGCACTTTGGATTTTGGAATTTATAATTTGAGATTTAAAAACATGGTAGACATCACCCATAAAACATCAACTTTACGAACAGCAACAGCGCAAGCCATTGTAAAAGTAAGTAGCCCCAAAACAATTGAAGCTATACATAATAATACTGTACCCAAAGGTGATGTATTTGCTATGAGTAAGGCTGCTGGATTGCTTGGTGTTAAAAAAACTCCGGATTTATTACCAGACTGCCATCCCCTGCCTATCGAGTATACTGGGATAGATTATACCATCAAAGATCTTGAGATTACCGTTTTGGTAACTATAAAAACCATCTATAAAACCGGTGTAGAGGTCGAAGCTATGCACGGAGCAAGCGTTGTAGCTCTAAACATGTATGATATGCTTAAACCTATTGACAAAGGGGTTGAAATTCATCATATCAAATTATTAGACAAAAAAGGAGGAAAATCAGACTACAAAGATAAATTTAGAAGAGATCTGAAAGCTGCTGTAATTGTATGTTCAGATTCTATTTCTGAAGGTAAAAAAGAAGATAAAGCTGGTAAAGCGATTGTTTCAAAATTAGAACAATGTGAAGTAGAAATTCTGGATTACTGCGTTATTCCAGACGAAGTTGAAACTATTCAGGAAAAAGCCAAACATTACCATGAAGAAGAAGCAGATTTAATCATCTATACCGGAGGTACTGGCTTATCAAAACGTGATGTAACTCCCGAAGCATTAAAACCTTTATTAGGCAGGACTATTCCTGGTGTAGAAGAAGCCATTCGTAAATATGGGCAAGACCGCATGCCCTATGCAATGCTATCAAGAAGTGTAGTGGGAACCATAAAAAACACCCTAGTGATGGCACTTCCTGGTTCGACCAATGGTGCAAAGGAATCTATGGATGCTATTTTTCCTGAGATTTTGCATGTATTCAGAATTTTGAAAGGGGCTCGTCACGATTAATTAAAGAACAAATTTTGGAAAAAACAAAAGACATATTAACTGATACTTTTGGTAGAAAACATAACTACCTGCGTATTTCACTTACCGAAAGATGTAATTTGCGTTGCACCTATTGCATGCCTGCCGAAGGGATTCAATTATCTCCCAAAGAGCATATCATGACGTATGAAGAGATTTATACGATCGCTTCAGCCTTTGTGAACATGGGGGTTACCAAAATTCGCCTTACTGGTGGGGAACCACTAGTACGTAAAGACGCCGCTACCATTATAGAAAAGCTTGCCTCTTTACCGGTAGAACTAACCCTTACTACCAATGGAGTTATCGTGGATAAATTTATCGATCTTTTTAAAAAGTGCGGTATTAAAAATTTAAACGTAAGCCTAGATTCTTTGAACGCTAACAAAAATAAAGAGGTTACCCGCAGATCTTATTTTGATAAAGTATATCAAAATATTCTCCTAATGGTTAAAGAAGGATTCAATGTAAAGATCAATTGTGTTTTGATGAAAGGCTTTAATGACAACGAGACCATAGATTTTATCAACTTAGGAAAAGAATTACCTGTACATGTTAGGTTTATTGAATTTATGCCCTTTGATGGCAACCAATGGAATATGGACAAAATGGTTTCTTTGCAAGAAATTCTTTCCGAAGTAAATGCAACCTTTACCAAAGATGAAATCATAAAACTTAAAGATGCTCCTAACGACACTACAAAAAGCTATCAAATCAAAGGGTATCAAGGTACATTTGCTATTATAAGCTCGGTAACCAATCCTTTTTGTGATGGTTGTAATAGAATCAGACTCACCGCCAACGGACAAATAAAAAATTGTTTGTTTTCTTCCGCAGAATCAGACTTGTTAACACCCTTGCGTAACGGAAAATCTATAACTCCAATTATTGAAAAAGCAATTCAAGCAAAATTTAAGATTCGCAGTGGGATGGATACCTTGGATAAGTTTAAGAAAATAGACGAACATAACAATCGAAGTATGATCACTATTGGTGGATAAACCTCCCCTTTCATTGTTGATTATAATTTGTATCATGACAAATATCATAGCAGATTTATAGTTTCAGGAGTACTTTTAGGATATAAAATTTAATTAAGATGAAAAATATCCTGCTTCCTACCGATTTCTCTGATAATTCGAGAAATGCCATAACGTACGCAATGGAGTTTTTTAAAAAAGAACTTTGTACATTTTACATTCTTAATGTTCAAAAAGCATCCAATTACACTACAGATGATCTCATGGCAGCCCCAGCTAATACTTCTATTCATCAATCAGTAATTGGTGATGTCAAAAAAAAGCTTACCATCCTGACAGAGGAATTAAAATCTGACTATCCTAATGAAAACTATACTTTTCATACCATTACGGATTATGATATTTTTACTGATGCTGTTAAACAGGCGGTTAGGTCCAAGGACATTGATCTTATTGTTATGGGAACCAATGGTGCTACGGGAGCAGCAGAAGTAGTATTTGGAAGCAATACTCTTAATGTGATAAGAAAAGTGGATTGTCCTGTACTTGCAATTCCGCAAGGGTATGCTTTTGCAAATCCTAAGACAATTTTGTATACGATGGACTATGAGGATCATTTTAATACCAATGGTATCGAACCCTTAATGGATACATTGGTAAAATATAAATCTTCGTTAAGAATTCTTAAAATTAAAGAAGATGATACGGTAACTATTGCCGATTTTGATGACAAGAAACATATGAAAGAATTTTTTAAAAGTATAAGTCATACCTTTCATTCGATTGTAAATGTTCCAACTGCTTTGGCTATTAATAGTTTTGTACAAATTATGGATATTGATTTTACCGCTATGTTTATCAAAAGAGAAACATTTATGGAGCGTTTCTTTAGAGGATCTGAAACTTCAAAAATTAGTTATGGGACCCGCGTTCCTTTATTAATTATGCATAGCTAACTTTGTAGAAAACCTTTTACAATATATGATTTTTTCCATTTTCCTTGTGCTCTATATCCTGATCGGGATCTTTATAATCGGTAGATTACTTTTAAATGGAATGCGCCCTACCAAAACTCTTGCCTGGATGCTTGCCGTTTTTACAATCCCATTAGGCGGTATGTTATTGTACCTATCTCTGGGAAGAAATCGAAGAAAGAACAAACTTTTTGAGCAAAAAAATCAACAAATTGCTGCATATGTGAAAAAGACTGAAGAAAGCTATGACCCCATGCCAGCTTCAGAATATCAAGAACATCGCAGGGTTATAGATTTGATTTCAAAAAACAGTGGTTTTGCCGCAAGTTCTAATAACAAAATCACACTGCTCAAAGATGGCGAAGCTACATTTAATGCCATATTCTCGGCCTTGGAAAAAGCAGAGAAGTTTATCCATTTACAGTATTATATTTTCGAAAATGGCGAATTAGCAGATCAACTTTTACAACTTTTTGAGTCCAAAAGTAAAGAAGGAGTTATTATACGAATTTTATATGATGGTATCGGAAGCTTCTCTTTAAGCAAGAAATACATTCAACAACTTCGGGATGCTGGTTGTGAGGTGCATAGTTTTTTACCCATACGATTCGGAAAGTTTCTATCCTCTATTAATTACAGAAATCATCGTAAAATCATTATCATCGATGATAAAATAGCCTTTACAGGAGGCATTAATGTCTCAGATAAATATATCAAAGGTGATCCTTATTTGGGAATTTGGCATGATAGACATATTCAGCTCGAGGGTCCAGTAGTAAATAGTATACATGCAGTATTTGCCATGGATTGGTACGCTACCACCAACGATGATCAAATTTTGAGTTCAAGATACTTCATACAACATCCAAAAGTTGGAACTTCTAGTGCACAAATAGTACACAGCGGTCCCGATTCTGATTTTTCGTCTACGCAACAAGCTTATTTTTCAATAATCAATCAGGCTAAGCAATATGTTTATATTATCAATCCATACATCATTCCGGGAGAAGGAATTCTAAAAGCTTTACAGGTAGCGGCATTAAGTGGTGTCGATGTGCGCTTGTTACTTTCTGACAAATCTGATAGTAGTATTGTACGTTGGTGTGTACGTTCTTATTTTGAAGCTTTATTGAAAGCAGGTGTAAGTATTTATCTTTTTCCCGAAAACTTTTTGCACAGTAAGATCATTGTAGCAGATGATACCATATCCTCTATCGGAACAACAAATATGGACATCAGAAGTTTTGAACATAATTATGAGGTAAATGCAGTTATTTATGATGATACTTTTGCTATAGAACTTAAGAATGATTTTTTAAACGATTGCAATAAAAGTATTCCCATAAACTATGATATCTTTGTAAAAAGACCTTGGCAGGATAGACTTAAAGAAGGAATTGCTAAAATTTTTAGTCCGGTTTTATAATTTACACGTGGTGAAAAATTCAAAAAATTTAGGGTTTGTACTATCAGGAGGTGGTTTTAAAGGAGTGGCGCATATCGGCGCCATACAAGCTTTTGAAGAAGCCAACATTATCCCTAAGTATGTTTCTGGCACCAGTGCGGGGGCCATAGTAGGTGCCTTATATGCCGGCGGATATACTCCTGAAGAGATTAAAAGCTTTTTTAAGCAAACCTCTTTGTTTAAGTTCAATCGATTTACCCGAAAAAAAGCTGGATTTTTAGACTCAGAAAAATTTCAGGGTGATCTTGAAGTTTTTTTCCCTGAGAATTCATTTGAAGCTCTTCAAAAAAAATTATTTGTAACCGCTACCAATCTTGTTGAAGGCACGGTAAAAGTATTTAACAAAGGCCCTCTTATAAAACCATTACTGGCTTCTGCAGCGTTTCCAGGAGTATTTACTCCGGTAATGATCGATGGGGAACTATTTGCCGATGGAGGAATTCTTGACAACTTTCCCATTGCACCCCTTGAGAAAAAATGCGATGTAATCATTGGTATTGATGTGTCCCCAATAAAAAAACCAAAAATCACTGATTTTAAACATTCATATAATGTGATGCAACGGGCTTATTACCTAAGAGCAGTACCTAATGCCGAAGTTAAATTTAGTCGTTGTGATTTGGTAATACAACCAAAGAAATTAGTGAACCACGGACTATTCAGCAACAGTAATTTGGATAAGGTATATGATTTAGGGTATCAAGAAGCCAAAAAACAAATAGCATTATTTCTAAAAGAGCAGAAACAATGATTCAAGAATTAAAAAATAACTATGGCAACTTTTTTGAGAATGAACTCTTAGAAGAAATTAACCAGGTTGGAACTTTTAAAGAAGTTTCGGAAGGTTTTGAATTGATTCGACCAGGAAGTTATATAAAATCGATGCCATTGATCATTAGCGGGGCCATAAAAATCCTTAGAGAAGATCCTGATGGTGACGAGCTGTTACTATATTTTCTGGAACGTGGTGATACCTGTGCCATGACCTTATCGTGCTGCCTGGGACATCATAAAAGTGAAATCAAAGCAATTGCCGAAACCGATGCCAAACTCGTAATGGTACCTGTTGAAAAGATGGAAGAATGGACTACAAAATATAAATCCTGGAGAAACTTTGTGTTTGATAGTTATCATAAACGCCTAATAGAAGCCATTGAAACGATAGATAGCATTGCCTTCCTTAAAATGGATGAGCGGTTACTTAAATATCTTAAAGACAAATCCAAGGTTAATAGTGATCATATCATCAACAATACCCACCAAGAAATTGCTTATGATCTTCATACTTCTAGAGTGGTCATTTCGAGACTTCTTAAAAAGTTAGAAAATGATGGCAAGGTTAGACTTAACCGAAATAATATTGAAGTGATCAATATTTAGACTTTGTAACAATTGTTACGGTTTTCAAACAATAATTAACTTATTTTTGGCAAATAAATACTAAACTAGTAGTATCTCTTCTAATAATTAGAGAATACGTAAAGAATGTAACAAATGAAAATAGAGCAAATATATACAGGATGTCTTGCCCAAGGTGCATATTATATTGAAAGCAAAGGGGAAGTAGCAATCATAGACCCTCTTAGGGAAGTAAAACCTTATATCGAAAAAGCAACCGAAGACAGTGCTAAAGTTAAATACATTTTTGAAACGCATTTTCATGCCGATTTTGTGAGTGGGCATCTTACATTGGCAAAAGAAACCGGAGCAGAGATCATTTATGGTCCTTTGGCAAATCCCTCTTTTGATGCTACCATTGCCAAAGATGGGCAGGAATTTAAACTTGGAGATATTTCGATTATTGCATTACACACTCCAGGTCATACGATGGAAAGTACCACCTATCTTTTACGAGATATCAATGGTAAAGATCATGCTATCTTCAGTGGTGATACGTTGTTCCTTGGAGATGTTGGCCGTCCGGATCTTGCCCAAAAAGCAGCCCATATGACACAAGAAGAGCTTGCAGAAACGCTCTATGATAGCCTTAGAAATAAAATTATGCCTTTGGCAGACGACGTAATTGTCTATCCTGCTCATGGCGCAGGTTCTGCTTGCGGTAAGAACATGATGAAAGAAACAGTAGATACACTGGGTAACCAAAAGAAAATGAATTATGCGCTTCGAGCGGACATGACCAAAGAAGAATTTGTAAAAGAAGTAACAGAAGGATTGTTGCCACCACCTTCATATTTTCCTTTAAATGTTAAGATGAACAAAGAAGGATATCCCGATATCGATGATATTTTAGAAAGAGGCATTAATCCATTGTCTCCTAAAGACTTTGAAACTTTGGCCAACGAAACCGGAGCCATAGTGCTTGATGTAAGACATCAAAATGAATACATAAAAGGACATATCCCAAGGTCAATATTTATAGGAATAGGAGGAGATTTTGCTCCTTGGGTTGGAGCGTTGATAGCCGATGTACAACAACCGATCTTATTAGTTACCCCAGAAGGAAAAGAAGAAGAAACTATCACCCGTTTATCCCGTGTAGGTTTTGATAATACTTTGGGATATCTTGAAGGGAGTTTTGAAGCCTGGAAAAAAGCAAGTAAAGACTATGATACTATAACCTCGATTCCCGCTTCAGAATTTAAAGATATCATAAATAAAAAGGAGGTTCCTGTTTTTGATGTAAGAAAAGAGAGCGAATTCGTAGCCGAACATATGGAAAATGCATATAATACGCCATTAGGTTTTATAAATAACCATTTATCAGAATTTCCTGATGATGCAACTTTTTACATGCATTGTGCCGGAGGGTATCGTTCTGTTATAGCAGCCTCTATTCTAAAGAGCCGTGGTATACATAATTTTATAGATATTGGTGGTGGTTTTAAAGATATTATAGCAGCCGGTATAAAAACCACAGATTATGTTTGTCCTACTACATTAAACTAAACCACTCTGTACTTTCAGTGCAGAGGTTTTGATACGCAATAAATTGCTTTTTTGTTATTTGTTAAAAGTATCAGTGACCGACATATAAATAACTTTTAACTTTTAACAAATAACTAAATTGAAAAAATAGATTTTTTCGAATTACTAAAGTGCTGCAATAAAACTGTAGGATTTTGAACCCAAATCTGAGACCTATAAATTACCGAGACAAGATAGATGAACATTTTTGATAAGAAAGAACATTGGGAGACTATTTACAAAACCAAAGATTTAAAAGATGTTAGTTGGTATCAGGAAACTCCCAAGGTTTCTTTGGATTTTATTGAATATTTCAAAATTCCTAAAACTGCCAAAATAATTGATATTGGAGGTGGCGATAGTTATTTGGTAGATCATTTGCTTGACTTAGGTTATAAAGATATTACGATACTCGACATTTCTGAAACTGCGATACAAAAAGCAAAAGAAAGATTAGGAAACCGAGCAAACGATGTAAAATGGATAATAGATGACATTGCCAATTTTAGTCCTCAAGAAACCTATGACCTTTGGCACGATAGAGCTGCATTTCATTTTCTAAATGATCAAAAAGAGATTAATCATTACATAGATTCAATTCAAAAAGGGATACATTCAGGTGGGGCATTGATCATTGGAACCTTTTCGGAAAAGGGCCCAAAAAAATGCAGTGGCATCCCTATAACTCGGTATTCGGAAGAGTCTCTAGATACTACTTTTAATGGCTATTTTGAAAAAATGAAATGTACTTATATAGATCACGAAACACCTTTTGAAACTGTTCAAAATTTTATTTTCTGTAGCTTTAAAAAATTATAAAATCAGAGTTATGTAACTAGAATTACTGATAATGATCATACCAGCAATTATTGGCACATTTTTGCCTGATGGTTTAATAAATAAATTACCCCACTAATTCTAGTGTAAGTCCATTTTTACTTTCCTGATTGTTTTCCCAGCAATTGATATTATAAAATGTTGCCTCGGCTATTTTGGTTAATGCTTCATGAGTAGCAAAAGCTTGATGAGGTGTTATAAGTACATTAGGTAAATCTATAAGTTTCTGTAACAAGTCGTCTTTTGATTTATTTTTGGAATGATCATAGAAGAAAATACCGCTTTCGTGTTCATATACATCGGTACCATACCCTGCAATGCCTTTTGATTCTAATGCCTTGACAATGTCTTTGGTATTTACCACGGCACCTCTGGCAATATTGATTAGCACAACATTTTTCTTCATATGCCCTATTGCATTTGAATCTATCATATGGTGTGTTTGAGTAGTAAGAGGAGTACACAGAAATATAATATCAGACTTTTTGTAGATATGTTCCAAATTGGTGTAGGTCGCATTATATTTTGTCTTCAAACCATTATCTTCATAGATATCATTTGCTATTATATCACAATCAAAGCCATGCATTATTTTGGCAATCACCTTTCCTATTCTACCCGTACCAATAATCCCCGCTGTTTTTTTGTAAAGATCAAATCCAACCAGATTGCTTAAAGAGAAGTTATACTTATTTACCTGTAGATGTGATGGTATAAGTTTATGATTAATCGCTAGTAATAAGCCTACAGCATGTTCTGCAATAGCGTGTGGAGAGTATCCCCCAGCATTGGCTACTTTAAGTCCAAGTTTTTTTGCCTTTGTAAGATTAATGTTGTCATAACCTGTTGAGCGAAGCGCTATATAACAAACCCCAAAATCTTTTAACCTTTCTAGCACTATAGAAGATGCATCATCTGCCGAAAATATTGAGACTACATCAAAGCCTAAAGCTAGGTGCGCTGTTTTGGTGGTGAGTCGCTCTGCAATATATTTTATATGATGCATTTCGTTATTTACCTTTTCTAAAAAAGGAATTTCGAAATCTTTGGCACTATATATCAAGATCTTCATCTGCTAACTCTTCTATTATTAATAGTTGTTGTCCTTTAAGGGCCCAAATCAATACTTTTACATAATCGCTAACCGCTTTTTTTGTGTTCTCGGGTTCAGTAATATCGATAGAACCTTTCCATATTAATTCTCTTTCCTTGTCTGGGCAAATACAATAGAGTGATGATTCTGCATGAAAAATTTGATATTCCTCATAATAATCTTCATCATGATAGATCTCTTGATTTTCGTAATAATCCTCTTTAAAACTATTAAATGTTTTATCCAGGTTTCTGTATGCTTTTACAACCGTTACTCTATCTTCGACCCCTACTACTTTTGAAAGTAAAATCGCATCAAAACCCTCTTCAATTAAATCTTTTTCGAGCATCATTAGTTCTTCTTCTGTTCTTGGTGAGGTTGTGAAGTTTTTTTTAAAATAATCCAAGCTCTTTATCGAATTGACTCCATTTTTTTTCAGTTCTGAAGCCAGTTTTTTTTCGAATATTTTTCGGTTAGCATCTTCTGGGGCTATGCCAATTACTAAAACTTTTTGAGCTTCAAAGGTGTCAATGTCTGGGTTTTTCCAATTTTCGACCAATTCGCTAGAGGAACAACTAAAAAATAGCCCTGCAATAAGTAGTAAATATGTAAATGGTTTGTTCATGTTTTCTAGGTTTATCTTATTATTTCATTTAATCGGTCTACCACAATATTGGTATATTTTGGTGTCTCTTCTATAATCGATTCTCCCGATATTACATCTACATCTTTTAAAGCAATGTTACTACTCCCTACAGTTGAGAGAATGATGAGTTTATCTAATTGATCAGGATGATTTTTTATAAACTTCTTTACGTTACGTGGTGGAGTACCATACTCCCATGAATTTATAATGACCAAGGCATCCCATTTATCAATATTTACGGTAAACAAGGTGTATACATCAATTACTTTAAAATAGATGGTATCTTTTTGATAATGCCTCAAGATCCCTTGAACCAATGAATCTTTAAATCTGCTTCCCTGAGAAGCTATCAAAACTTTGGTTTCTAATTTTGGGTTATTTACCTCAAAAGGTATTACTGTATCCATAGAATAGGTATATTCATACCATCCCCAAAATGCAGCAAACAATACTAAAATGCCAACTATGACAATCTTTACTATACGTTTTATCAAAATATACTAGTTTAATAATCGTTTTTGTTTGCTTTGCTTCATTATTGTTTTGATTAAATCGAAAATGCTTCTTTTAATATCCTTATAATCCATTAAATACTCACTTACCTCTACTAATAATTTACTGTGATTTTCTTTGTATTTTTTTTCTTCTACCGGTTGATCAATTCCATCTAAAAGAATAGTAAGCTCATTATAATGATTGATTATTCTCTTGAGCATTGGTTCTATTACTTTTCTTTTTTGTGATAATTCATTAACTACTTTCTTACTTTTCTCGAAAGTTTTACCCGATATAAGTTGTAACGTATTGTTTTCGATAAGTTCATCTAGAAAATGTTGTTCATCTTTGATGAATTTAAGCTCTGATATCCAGTTCAACGAAGCCTCATGTAATTCTTCAGGGCTTCGCCATTCTACATATTTTACATTTGGTTTTTTTGGTTTCATGATTTTTACTTTTTAATAAAAAGGCAGAAAAATAATACCCCCATTTTTTTCTGCCTTTATTAAGGTTAAGCTATATCAATTATTCTTTTTGGTGGTTCTTTGGCTTCTTCTTTTTTGATTAGATTAAGTGTAAGAATTCCATCTTTATATTTAGCTTTAACCTTTTCGTTTTGATCTACACTGGTAGGTAACTGTAACATTCTATCAAATGAGTTATAGTTAAATTCTCTACGAGTATATTCTTCATCTTCTTCTACTTCTTCCTTGCTGCTTTTTGCACAAATATGAAGCATATTATTCTCCATAGTTACCTCAATATCTTTTTTTGAGAAACCAGGCACAGCAAGCTCGATCTCAAAGTCGTCCTTATGTTCTTTGACATTCATTGCAGGAAGATTTCTATCTCTTACAAAAAAATCATCTGCAAAAAAATCATCAGTGTCCAACCACGTGGCTACTTTGTCGTTGAACCACGGGAATCTGTTCTTGTTAAATTTAATTAGTGACATGTTTTTACGTTTTTGGTGTTATTAATAGATTTTAAGTATGCTAAAGTTAATCTGACAAGTATTGTATTAAAATGACAATTATCAGTTTGCAGGCTTTTAACTTTTATCTTTTTTTGCCTTCAGGATACCACCTGCATATCGAAAGACATCAGATTTTAGTTCTCTAAACTTTTTGTAGAACTTTTTATAGGTTACTTCTAATAATTCATGGTCTTGATAATAAGTATGATCGCAAGAAATTGTATCACATTCTAGCATGCCTCCAAGCTCACTTTCGTGTTTTCTGATATTCCGGTATATATCTTCTATTTCTTCTTCTATTTTGGTGATTTGTTCTTTATACTCTTGTAATCGCTCAAAAAGATTAGGTGTGGTAGGCTCGAATACATACGAATTAAGAAGTTGATTGATAAACTGAAGTTCTCCTTCAATAAATTGAAGACTTGACTTCCACTCAAGAGTATCTAGATGAATTTCTTTCAACTCTTTTTCTGACGTAGGTTTTATTATTGTTTTCATTTTTTCAGGTTTTTAAAGCTGAAAAGAATTTACTGAAACACTTCAGACAGGGAAATGATAATTGTCAGGTTATTAGCTTTTTAGGAAATATTTAAGAAAAACCCTGATACGTATAAATCTGTTGAAAAAGTACTTTTATTTTTCACATCAGCTTCAGTTTCTGGTTACTCCTTATTATTAAACTGGGTTACCTATTTAGACCCTATATTATTTAGAGACATCTCCACCAACCCCTATTCCAAGAGTGGCTATGATAGACTTAATAAGCTCTCTTCCTTTGAAGGCTACCGTGTGTACACATCTTTTGAGTGTCGAAATTATGGATAAAAACTTGGTCAAAACATCCCCCCAGCCCCCTTCAAAGGGGAATTAGTATCCCCTTGAGGGGATTATAGGGGTGTTTTCAATACTTTTTAATATTTATGTACACACGGTAGCCTTTGAAGGAAGGGTTGGGGATGGATGTTTTTAATTATATGAAATACAAATAATTGAGATTTAAATGGGTAACTCTATTATTAAAATAATAGTTTCCCTTCTATCCCTGGGAGAAGGAACTCTAAATATATGTAAAACGGCAACCAGAAAATCAAACTTATTACACAAGAATTTCGACAACCTCGTATAATTTAGGAATATGAACCCTCCAGTGATAGGTGTCTTGTATCTTAACTCTTAATGTGTCTGCCGCTGTAGCTTCACCATGCACCAAAAAGACTTTTTCAGGAATGTTTTTGATTTCACTCATCCAATCTAATAATTCTTGCTGATCTGCATGCGCCGATAGGCTTTCTATCTGATGTATATTGGCTTTTACTGGATAATATTTACCAAATAGCTTGATCTCGTGAGCCCCTTCTTGTAATAATCGCCCTCTGGTTCCTTCGGCTTGAAAACCAACCAAAACTACTGATGTGGTAGAAATATCTACTAACTGCTTTAAGTAGGTAAGCACTCTTCCTCCAGTTACCATGCCACTTCCCGCAATAACAATTTTTGGTCTAGGGTTATCAATGACTTCCCAGGTTTCTCGATATGAGGTTACGATATTAATATGATTACAAACCGCATAATACTCACTCATGGGTAGTTTATGCCAATCTGGAAAAAGTTCAAAAACTGAAAGTACATTATTCCCCATGGGGCTATCGACATAAATTGGCAGGTTCGGAATTTGATTTTTTTTGTAGAGTTTCCATAACAAGTACATCAACGTTTGTAGCCTCTCTACTGCAAACGAGGGAATAATTAAGGTTCCTTGTTTATAAAGAGTATTATTAATGAGTTCTATTAGTTGTTCTTCAACGTCTTCATCGGGATGAAGCTTATTACCGTAGGTGCTTTCGACAAACATAAAATCTGCCCATCTTGGCCTATTGGGCGCTCGCAGTAGTAGATCATCGTTTCTTCCTATATCACCAGAAAAGACGAATATCTTTCCGTAAAGGTTTACTTCTATAAAGGTTGCTCCAATGATATGTCCATTGTATTGAAATCTATACTGAATATCTTTAGATAAAGAAATCCATTCATTTTCTTTTTTGCTTTTAAAATATTGTATTGTTTTTTCGGCCTCCTTTTCGGTATAAAATGGTAGTGCGGGGTCATGACTAGAATATCCTTCCTTATTTGCACGTTCTGCCTCCTCTTCATGGATTTTTGCACTATCTCTTAGAATGATTTCGGTGATGGCTAATGTAGGCGCGCTTCCCACAATATCTCCAACAAATCCTTGTTTCACTAACCTTGGTAAATACCCGGTATGATCCAGATGACCGTGAGTAAGTAAAACAACATCAATATCTCCTGCATCAATAGCAAGCTCTTTCCAGTTTAACTCGCGCAATTCTTTAACTCCCTGAAACATCCCACAATCAATCAAAATATTCTTCTGAGGAGTTTCTAAATAAAATTTTGACCCGGTTACGGTGCCTGCAGCTCCCAGAAAATGAATTTTAATCGTTGGCATGATAACGCTTTTAAGTGTTGCACAAGATTTTAATTTGGTTTAAGATCTTCTTTTTACGTTGTTCTGAAACCCCCAAGTGATCCAAATAAAAAACATCGTCGATTAACTGTTTACATAACACAATATCCCGACTTAATAAAAATTGCTTCTCCCGATTAGTTAAAAGAGTCGAAACGGTTATTGGGTATAGCCCCAAGCGATCAATTCTATCTTTTAGTCCATTGTCTTTTGGATAATCCCAACTTAACAAATACAATCCTGCACATGTACCATATTTAATCGCATCCTTTGTGAAGCGCGTATTGGTTACCACCCAGCCTTCATCTGGAGTCATTTCTTTTTCACTTCGATCTTGATAAAATGTCACTATATCTTGATATCGGGAGTTAATATATAACGGGACTTTTACATTACAATTACGCCCTTCTTCTCCGTGAAATTTACATTCTATCACAATATAATCGCTATTTTTTATGGCTACAACATCCACTTCATGGGAAACACATTTTCCTTTAATGATTTGTCCGATAGTTACTTCGTAACCCGAATAATGAAGGACTGCAGCTACAAAACGTTCAAAAGGAAAACCGGTTGGACCTAGCTCATAAATAGCTTTTTTGAGTTTATATTTTGAAGCAAAAACCGGCTTTTTTTTCTTGAGTAAGGCAAAAGCTCTATTATAAATTTCTTTGGTCGAAATCCCTTGATACAATTCGTCTCGAACTATGCCCAAAATATGTTCGATCGCATGATCATCGGCACCGCTTCGTTTTAATGAATTACGAAGTTTATGAAGAGAAAACTTCACTTTTTCACCAGAAGACTTTATAATATCAAAATCCTGGTTTTGCATATGTACGTTTTTAAAGGCGAGGCAACTCAGCCTATTTTAAGGTTGAGTTGCCTGCACCCAACTTTACTAGAAAAAGTCTATCGGCATTATACTATATCCTGCTTATATTTTTTGAAAAAGTCTCGAACCAAGGCTTTGGTTTGATTATCAGTCATACTATCTGCTTTAAAAACACCTTCGACTTTGTTAAAGATATTTTGGTGATTTTCTCTTAGTTCTCTATTCAACTTTTCACCGGCTTCGGCAGGTCCAAAAATGACTACTTTATCTACACCCTTCAAATGAGAAACAATTTCAGTGAAATAGGCTCTATATTGATGTTTTTCTCGCTCTAAGTATTTACTGTCCTGAACTACATCTTGGGGTCCGCCTTTAAAACGAGTTCCCGATCCTCCATGGATTCTAAAATTTTCAATATTCGATAGAATTGTTGTCATTTCTTCTCCATCATTTTTTACATCTATTATATGGGCTTTTTCTTTATCCATCCAGATTCCTATATTTTTCATTTTTTGATGTTTTTAAGTTATTACTAAAGTTGATGTTAGCCGAATAAGAAGTCCTCTCCAAAACATTATTATGGTTAGGCGTTATAAAGCTTATTAACCTCTTAAATCATGTAGTGCCAATACAGGTACTTTGGCATATCTACCCAAACTTTTGACCATGGGTTTAGAGAATATACTGCCAAAAAAGCTATGCTTTCTGTTGAAAAAGGCAATCATATCGCTTTCTCTACTTTCTACAAAACATCGTACTGCAGAAGAAGCGTCGAGGTTTGTTAATGTGTGAAATGCATATGTTAAACCTTCAAAGTATTCTTCGAGCAGTTTCTTGTTGTTTTCTTGTTCTTCAGTAAGCAAGTCACCATCTGAAGCATATAAAATCCTAATTGTGGCATTACTCATTTTTGCCACATCAATAATATTCTCAAGCTCACGCCGTTTGAAATTCATTTTATAATCTGTTGGAAAAACAATTTCTTCAAGATCTTTGTAACTTGCATCCTCGGGTATAGCCATGACGGGGCAGTTTCTGGATTTTTCCATAATCATAACCGTATTGCTTCCAAAAATCACATCGATGGCATCCGTAGTTCCTTTTGTCCCCATGATGATCATCTCAATATCTTGCTTGTCTACAACATCTTTTATAGCGTCCAACAAGCCGTTAAATTGAGATACCATAAAAAATTTATGATCAGGGTACTCGTCCTTAAAAGTCAATCGTTCTAAAGTTTTGGCCAATCCTTGTTCTGATTTCTCTTTGGCTTCTTCATAAAGTCTTTCACCAGGTTCTGGAACCATCATACTTTCAAGAGCATACCCAGTTGCGTTAAAGGCATTAAGCACATAAAAATCACAGGTTTCATTTTTATAAAGTTCTATGGCATATTCTATGGCATTCCATGCATTATTTGAAAAATCGGTAGGTAACAGAATTTTCTTTTTCATCATTTAAGTTTTTAAGGTTTATACGATAAATTTATAGGTCCCACCGTACGAAAACTATGATAATTATCAGCCTGCGGTTGGGATTACCAAAAAAGGTATAGCTGCATCAAACCCAATTTTTTTTACAATTGGCTCACGGGTAAAACTTTCAATAAGACTATGTCTGTAACGTAACATTACCAACATATTGATATTCATTTTGGTTATAAAGGTTTTAATCACTTCAGATTTTTTATTGAATTTTGAAACCCAATGCATACTATACTTATGATCTTTTAGATGCTCTTTTAGTTTTTTGAAATTATGTTCCTGTACCTCATCCAATTTTTCGTCTTCATGAATATGCATGATTCTTATATTAGAATCAAAAAAAGAAGCTATTCTCATCAATGGTTCTAACTCTTCTTTACTATAAAAACGCCTAAAATCTGTTGCAAAAGCAATCTCAATGGGTTTTTCAAAATCAAACTGGTTTGGAACTGTGAGTATTGGGCATCCTTTAATTTTTTGAATCACTTTTACAGCATTACTCCCCATAAAAACCTCCTTAACACCACTGGCTCCTTTGGTTCCCATAACTACAAAATCTATCTCCTTATTTTTTATCGTTTTATTAATGGTTTCTGGTAGTTTTTTGGATACTGAAATAATCTCAAAAGTATGATCAAAATCTTCGGTATCTCTTACAATCGAATGCTTTGTTTCTTTAAGCTTATCTTGTGACTCATTACTTAATTGTTGATACAAAAGGTCGCCCTTGCTTGTATCAATTCTGCTTGTTAAAACCGGAGTATCTACATCGAATGTATTAAGAATAAAAAACTCACAAGATTCGTTTTTAAACAAACGAGTCGCATAAAATAGTGCACAATAAGCATTGTCTGAAAAATCTGTGGGAACAAGTATACGTTTCATTTCTTAGGATTTTATATTTATATCTTGTGAAACCTTTATCATCTTTTTGGTCACTTCAAATTAAATTCTGATCAGAAAAAGTAGCTTTTTCGGTATCTTCAAAATTAAATTCATCAGGTACAGCCAGCACAGGACAACATTTAATTTTTTCAATTATATTAGAGGTATTGCTTCCTACAAAAAAGCCTTTGGCACCGGTTGCTCCTTTGGTACCCATAACTATCAAATCAATACTTTTCTCTTTTACAGTATCTTCAATGGTTTCTAATAGTTTTTTGGAGGATAAAATGGTCTCGAAAGTATGCTTAAAATCTTCTGTATCTCGAACAATAGAATGTAATGTTTCTATTAACCTTTCATTAGCCTCTTTTCTTATTTGTACATCAGCATCACTAGTGTCAATCATACTAGCCAATACATGCATCTCTTCATCATGCGACGTATTAAGAATATAAAATTGACAAGACTCATTTTTGAATAGTCGAGTAGCATAATAAAGTGCATCGTATGCATTGTCTGAAAAATCTGTGGGAACAAGTATTCGTTTCATGATATACGTTTTATAAATTATGCTATAAAACTATTCTCTAATCATGAAAAATTCTATGACAATTCTCAGTTATCTGCAGGAATTACCAAAAAAGGTATTGTAGTGCGGAATGTGATTTTTTTGATGATCGCCTCCCGCGTTATGCGCTCAATAAAACTATGCTCATAGTTGATCATTGCTAGCACATTGATTTCTAGTTCTTCTACAAAAGACTCAATTGCTTTTTCTATGTTAGAAAAGTCATGAATTACATGAAAATCGTGTTTTACACCCTTAAAATATCGTTCTAGAGAAGTAGAATTATACGTTTGTACAATATCCAACCCCGGTTTATCATAAACGTGTATCATCCTTACAGATGCATCTTGGTATTTTGCAAGTTCTAATATAGGAGTTATCTCTGATCTGTAATATATTCTTTCAAAATTCGTTGCAAATGCAATGTTCGAAATGTCTTCAAAAAAAACATCATCTGGCACCACCAAAATTGGGCAACTATGGATGTTCTTTATAATTCTATGTGTATTACTTCCAAGGAAGATCTCCTTGGCTCCAGTGGCTCCTTTGGTTCCGATAATAATCTGATCAAAATGATTATCGGTTGTCATTTCCCGAACGATTTCTATTAGCGACCCAGACTTTGAATATGTTTTGAAGACATGTTTTGGATCTGGACCAGAATTATTAATATCATCCAATATCATTTCTAATCCTTCTCCAGATTCTATTTTAATAGCATCATAATAATGTCCTACTCTTTGTGAGCTTACTGTACCAATGAGTTGTACTGGTTTTACTTCATATGTATTTAGAATATGAAACTCACAAGGAATATTTTTGTATAACTCCATGGCATACAAAATGGTATTCCAGGCATTGGCCGAAAAATCAGTTGGTATTAGTATTTGTTTCATCAATTTGGTCTTTTGGGTTATTGTAACCTTTTTTCAGATGGAATCACTAAAAAAGGAATATTGGTATGGTAAGCAATCTTATTAATTACTGGGGTAAAAAGAAGGTTCTCAAAAAATGAATGTTTATTATGAATCATTATCAATAAATTGATTTTATACTTTTTCTGAAATTCTTCTACTGCTTCCAGCACATCCACCCCTTCTTCCATATGAAAAACATGAGCATTGCCTTTGAAATATTCGTCCAGATAATCTTTTACTTCCTTCTGTTCATGATCCAATGGCACTCCATAATATGCATTTAAAATATTAAGCCTGCACACATGAATGTCACATATTTCTTTGATAAATGGTAAATATTTATTGGTTTTACTAAGTCTATAATCGGTAGGAAACAGAATGTCTTTGGGTTCTTCATATTCGAATCCAGAAGGAATAGCAATAACCGGGCATTTTACTTTTTTGATCATATACATGGTATGTGTCCCAATAAAGACCTCTTTGGCTCCGGTGGCTCCTTTGGTACCCATAACTATTAAATCTATATTATATTTTTCTATTACATCCTTGACCTCCCCGACTAGCGTATTAAAAGCAGATAACCGTACAAATTCATGTTTAGGATTATTAAACTCTTTCTTGATCTTTTCTTCGGTACGCTCTATGTCTCTTTTTGAATTTACCAAAGCCACATCTTCCATACCATATAGTGTGGGATTTTCAATAAGATATCCGGCATGATAGGATACAGGAGTAAATGTATTGAGCAGGTAAAAAGTAGCTTTGTCATTCTTAAAGAAATGCATGGCATATCTAATCGCATTGTATGCATTGTCTGAAAAATCTGTGGGTAATAAAATTCGTTTCATCATACCATGTTTTTAATATCGTTGTAAATTTTGCATCGTTAAAAAAGGAATTTTGATGTGTAACCCAATTCTATCGATAGTGGATTGATATAGTATACTTTCCAGATAGGATCTTCTGGAGTTTACCATTACCAAGAAATCAATTTCATGATCCCGAATAAATTCGTTAATGGCTTTGGTTAGGTCGTCTGACTCTATTCTATGAAATCTTAGTTCTGCATGGGGTAAAGATTCTTCTAAAAAAGCTTTATTATCTTCTTGCCTGATTGAGAGTTTTTCAAATTTTGAGATATGCAAAAAGTTAATTGTGGATCTAAAACTTTTGGTAAGTGTACTTAACAATTTTAACTCTCTTCGTTTAAACGGAATTAAATAATCTGTTGGAAACAAAATCTTTTTGGGTTGATCATATCTATAACCATTGGGAATTGCCAGCACAGGGCACTTCACGTACTTAAGCACCTGTAATGTATTACTACCAAAAGTAAGGTTTCTATCATCTGTTTTCCCTTTGGTGCCCATAATTAAAACATCTATGTTTTCTTTATCGACAAGGTCATTAGCTTCATCTATCAAAGTTCCAAATGAAGATAATGTTTGATAGGTATGCCTTGGGTTGGGTGATATTTTTTGTGTCTCCCCAAGTATTTTAGCCAATTCTTTATTAGAATTCTTTTGAACCGTTTTTTTTAACTCCTCAAAAATCTCTCTCGACACTAATGTATTGTGATCGTATACTTCATCTGCATACGCATGCATGATAAAAAAATCGCTGCGCTCATACTTAAAAAGCTCAACAGCATATCGAACTGCATTCATTGCGTTGTCTGAAAAATCTGTAGGTATCAATATCTTTCTCATGTGTCAAATAACTTTGATAAGGTTCTATTCAAAGCTATATAATGATCAAGGGAGAAACTATGATTTTTGTCAGCTAACCAATTGATTTTGGGGAATCCTTAAGAGTGTTTATTACAGAAAAACAGTACCTTGAAAATAAAAAAATGAAAGTCTCTGCAATGCCTATGGTTTTTATAACCTCGGTTATATTACTGCTTATTACCATTATGGTGGTTATGAATGTTTCGTTTGCCTGGATATTTTATCTTACCTGTTTTGGTCAAATCATGGTGATCGTTATGGTATACAAAGTTCTAAAAGATCAATATACTACCAACAAAACATTTAATGATTTCTATGAGGATTATCCTATATCTGAAGACCAATAAAAAGGACTCACCTTCAAACCAATTGAATAATGAGCCCTTTTGTAATTACATAAATTAATTACAGCTATACTTTGTTGAGTTGAGAGGTTCTTACAGTTTTACTTGAAAATGCAGAACTCATTCCCAATTCTGGAATAATCAGAAATGGTATCTGAATCTGAAATGCAACTCGTTTTACTATCGGTTCCCTTGTCAATTTTTCGACAAAGCTATGTTTATAATAGAGCATTGCCAGTAGATATATGTCTAACTCTTTGGTAAAGACTTTAAGAGAATCAGCAACCGAATCATCCCTTGTTAGTGTATGCCTATAATGTTTCACATCCTTGAAATACTTTTCCAACATGTTTAGATTAAATTGCTGCTCTTTGGTCAGTTCCTTTTCCCCTTGTTGTTCTACATAAACGATTCTTATTGCTGCATCAAATAACGTTGCAAAATCAATAAGCGGTTGTAACTCATTATAACTATAAAAACGTTTAAAATCTGTTGAAAAAGCTATTTCAGATGGAACAATAAAATCGGATCCTTCAGGAATAACAAGAACAGGGCAATTTTTTACTGTTTTTATAACTCGAACTGCATTGCTTCCCATAAAAACCGAAGCAGCTCCTGTTGCTCCTTTGGTTCCCATGATAACAAGATCTATTTTTTCTTTTTGTACTATTTCTTTAACCTCGTTTGACAAAAAATTGGCCGAAACCTTATGTACAAAATTATGATTTTGAACGGGTAGTTCATTTTTGATTTTGGATTCTAACTTCTGTAATTTATTCAATGAAAAAACCATTGATGCATCTTCCATTCCTGTATTTGCAGGAACTCCTTCAATAGATGAAAAAATAGCTGGAGTATAAATGTGTAATAAGAAAAAAGTACATTCGTAATCTTTAAAAAGTTTACTTGCATATCCTATTGCATTCCATGCATTTTCAGAAAAATCTGTTGGTATTAATATCTTTTTCATCATAAATGAGTTTAAGATGGAATCCCAAAACTAATAGGTCGATTTTGCTCAAACTATGACATTTATCATTTTACACCATATGATACTTTTCCATTTTTGCAGCAAACAATGAGTCTATGACAGCGTCAACTTGTTTTCACTGCGGAAACGATTGCGGTAAAACAATTATACACTTTGATCAAAAAAAATTCTGCTGCAATGGTTGTAAAACTGTATATGATATATTTTCGAGTAATAATTTATCCTGCTATTATGACCTGCAATCTGCTCCTGGAGCCATTCCTAAAGAGATTAAAGGAAAGTACGATTATCTCGATAATACTGATATTATTGAAAAATTAGTAGAGTTTGATAATGGAAACACACAAATTATTACGCTCTATATTCCACATATACATTGTAGTTCCTGTATTTGGGTTTTAGAAAATCTACACAAGCTTCAGCCCGCTATTGTATCTTCACAGGTAAATTTTCCAAAAAAAACTGTTCGTATAACTTTTAACAAAGAACAACTTTCGCTTAAAGAAGCTATCACATTATTAAGTACTATTGGATACGAACCCTATATTAGTCTCGATGATTATACAACTGGAGCAACAAAAATTAACCGAAGTCTAATTTATAAACTGGGTATCGCTGGTTTTTCTTTTGGCAATGTGATGTTTCTATCATTTCCAGAGTATTTTGAAGTGTCAGAATATTGGCTAGAACAATACAAACATGTTTTTAGGTGGCTCATGTTTGCTTTTTCGCTGCCCGTAGTATTGTATGCTGCGCAGGACTATTTTATCTCGGCCTATAAAGGATTAAAATCTAAACTATTAAACATTGATGTACCCATTGCATTAGGGATCTTTGTTCTCTTTGTTAGAAGTACTACTGAAATTATTTTTGACCTGGGAACCGGTTTTTTTGATAGCCTTACCGGACTTGTGTTCTTTTTGTTACTTGGAAAGTTTTTTCAGCAAAAAACGTATTCGTTTTTGTCCTTTGAAAGAGATTACAAATCCTATTTCCCGATTGCCGTGACCCGAATTGCTAAAGCAAAGCAGAAGAAAAGAAAAGAAGAAAACATACAGGTTTATGATATAAAACAAGGAGATCGGCTTTTGATCAGAAATGAAGAATTAATCCCGGTAGATTGTATTCTTATCGAAGGTAATGCTCAAATTGATTATAGCTTTGTTACTGGCGAGAGTGAATCAGTTATTAAACAATCAGGGGACAAACTTTTTGCCGGAGGAAGACAATTGGCTGGAGCTATAGAAATTGAAGCCTTAAAATCTGTAGAACAAAGTTACCTTACTCAATTATGGAGTAATGATGTGTTTAATAAGGATAAATCGACCTACTTTACTAACCTTACAGATACCGTAAGTAAATACTTCACCATTACTATTTTGTGCATTGCGTTAGTAGCAACCACGTTTTGGTTATTTGTAGATGTTACAAAAGCAATAAATGTGTTTACAGCTGTGCTTATCATTGCATGTCCTTGTGCCCTGGCACTGGCAAGACCTTTTGCTCTTGGAAATATTCTAAGAATCTTTGGAAAAAGTAAATTTTATGTCAAAAACGCTGATGTAATTGAGCAATTGGCACAGGCCGATACTATGATTTTTGATAAAACAGGTACGATAACTACCAATAAAAAAAGTAAAATCGAATATCAAGGGCTTCAACTTACTTCTGAAGAAGAATCGCTACTCAAAAATACACTTCGAGCTTCAAATCACCCATTAAGCAGATCGCTATATGAAATCCTGGCCGAGCAGAACATCTATACTTTAGACGAATATCAAGAACATACCGGAAAAGGAATTGAAGGTAAATCTGCGCAAAATACCATCAAGATTGGTTCTTCGAACTTTGTAGGAAACTCCAACGAATCCGAAAACCTGAATACTTCTGTGCATATAAGTGCAAACAATAAGTATAAAGGTCAATATATTTTTCATAATCTGTACCGAAAAGGAATTAAAAGAGTATTCGATATCCTATCCAAAACCTATAACCTATCTATTTTATCAGGTGATAACGAAGGTGAAAAAGAATATCTGAGCCATTTATTGCCAAAAAAAACAAGATTATTATTCAATCAAAAACCTCAGGACAAACTCAATTATATCGATTTATTACAACAACATAAACAAAAAGTAATTATGGTGGGTGACGGACTTAACGATGCTGGTGCCTTGGCACAAAGTGATGTAGGTATTGCCGTTTCAGAAAATGTTAATGTATTCTCTCCCGCTTGTGATGCTATTTTAGATGCTTCTCAATTTGAAAAAATCACAACCTATCTTACCACTTCAAAAAAAGCGATAAAAATCATTAAATCAAGCTTCATTTTATCGTTTATCTATAACATTATTGGTCTATACTTTGCCGTTACGGGACAATTATCTCCTATAGTGGCGGCCATATTAATGCCCCTAAGTTCTATTTCAATCGTAGTATATGTTACCGTACTCACCAATATTTCCAGCAAAAAAATACAATAAATGAGTGCCTCAGAAGATCATAACCCTATAGCGCATTTTCAGAAATGGTTTCATGAAGTAGACGTTGCTCATCCCGAAGATGAGGCAAACACAATGTTACTTTCTACTTTAGGGCTAGACGGTTTCCCAAAAAGTAGAATTGTTTTATTAAAACGGTTTACCTGGGAAGGCTTCATCTTTTTTACGAATTATAATAGTGAAAAAGGAAAAGCTATTACTCAAAACAACAATGTTTCGATTTCCTTTAATTGGGAGGCATCAAATCGTCAAGTTTTGATTATAGGAAAAGCCGAAAAGATTCCTGAAAATCTTTCCGAAGGGTATTTCGAATCTCGACCCAAAGGAAGTAAATTAAGTGCTTGGGTTTCTCAACAAAGTGAAGTTATTCCTTCACGTGAATTGCTGGATGATCGTTTAAAACATTATGAAAACAAATATAAAAACAAGCCCATTACCAAACCAGAATATTGGGGAGGATATATCGTCAAACCAACTGCCATAGAGTTTAATGAGCATGATCCTTTGGTTGGTTTTAGTCGCGTAACAACATATACACTACAGCCAGATTACCGCTGGTTAAAACGCATTAAATTCATTTCTTAATATTACCAAAAAAAGTAAATATTAGTTTCCAAAACCTCAACATCTAACCTTCTGGATATGGAGAAAACAAATCCAATACCATTTCAGTATTTCGAAACAAATATGCCAATAGTATTCCTAGGCATACTATGATTAAAGCTTTAAGGAGTTTTCCTTTCAGATCAATTCTTCCAGAACTCTTTTTCATAATTTAAAATTTTAGTTGGTTAGTAAATACATACAAAGTTCATAAAGAAATAGACCTTAAAACCTGACAAATGTCATTTTCCAATTCTTTTAATAAAGTAACCTTTGTACTAAGAAAACCAACAACCGCCAGGTATAACCACATTTGCCTATAATTAAAAACTTAAAACATGAAAGACATCACCAAAATCCTTGTCCCGTTCGATTTATCTACCTCTACAAACAGTGCTGTTGAATATGCAATTAATTTTGCTGGAGATGACAAAGACATCGAGATTTTACTAACACATGTAGATGTATCTGATGACGCCTCGAACAAAAAAATGCTGGAAGGAACAATTGAGAATATGAAAAAAGATCACCCTCTGTTCAGGGGCACTATCAACTGGGCTCTTAAATCAGGCAATCTTATAGAAAATATTTTAGAAACCCGAAAACAACAGAAAGCTGATTTAATCATTATGGGCACAAAAGGTTCTGACGGAGATAAGGCTGTTACCAATACTTCTAAACTTGTATTAGAAGCCGATTGTCCTGTGATTGCAATTCCCGAGAATTCAAAAGACTTTGCAGTAAAAAAAATAGCGTTGGTTTTAGGGAAAAATGAAATAGATGATGCTTCAGTTCTTGAAGTACTTTTAGATATTGCCAGAAGATTTCATTCTGAAGTTCATGTCCTAACAATCTGTAATGAAAATGAAAGTTATGGGTATTCTGAAGTCGATGAAAAAAATGAAAATACACTGGAATATTATTTAGAAAATTTCTATTCACACCATACTTTTCAGGAAAATGCGGATATCGAAAAAGGGATTTTTGACTATATAAATGATAAGGAGATCGATCTTTTAGCCATTTTACCTAGAAATCATGCTAAGAAAAACAGACCGTCTGAAGGCAGACTTACTAAACTTTTGACACTTCATACCGAAGTACCACTTTTAACTATTGATTAAACACAATTATAAATACGTTCCCTAAGTTTTTAATCAATTAAATAAAAAGAGACGAACCTTATTGAGAAAGGATCGTCCAAAATAAACTTCAAAAGAGGTATCAGATGTATATAATGTTAATCATTTTTGTAATCACTATAAGCTTATTTATATGGGGTAAATATCCTCCAGATGTTGTAGCCGTATTATCCATGCTAAGTTTATTCCTAACTGGTATTTTAGATGTCACAGAAACCTTTAGTGGTTTTAGTAATGCCACAGTAATTATGATTGCTGCGCTTTTTATTATTGGTGAAGGTCTTGCTCAGACCGGATGGACAGCTTTGGCGGGGAATAAATTCATCCAATGGGCAGGTAAAAGCGTTCCTAAACTACTGGTAATTGTTACTTTGGGTTCTGGAATACTATCAGGCTTTGTAAGCAATACAGGAACGGTAGCAACATTACTTCCTGTTACTATTTCAGCAGCATGGAATATTGGAACCTTACCTTCAAAATTACTAATGCCAGTTGCTTTTGGCTCTAATACAGGTGGATTACTAACATTAACAGGAACCCCTCCAAATATCATCGCAAGCAATGCCCTTATCGAACAGGGTTTCAGTGGATTTTCATTTTTCGAGTTTGCTTTGATCGGACTCCCTTTATTGATTATATCCATATTATATTTTAGATATTTTGGCTATAAAATACTTCCAAATTATAAAACCAGAAATAGACCTGTAAACATTGATTCAGAATTGCATAAGTGGATTGAAGCGTATCGAGTAGACCAGAATTATTTCAGACTACGAGTTCGGTCCATATCTCCATTACTTGGTACAAAGATCAAGGCATGGGATTTTGAAAACACCTATAATGTTTCGATCATTCGCTTAAAACGAAGACACCCTAATCTATTAAAAGGAACACCTTCTTTTATAGAATTTCCTCAAGAAGATACCGAGTTTATGTATCACGATATCATCACAGTAAAAGGAGAAACCGAAGCCATTAATAAGATCATGATCGATTTCAGATTAGGCTTATGGAGATTAGACCCTATAGAAGAAGAGTTAAAAAACAACCTTATTAATCAAGAAGTAGGCATGGCCGAGGTTATCGTAACTCCTAAATCTCTTTTTGTAGGCAGAAGAATTAAGATCGGTGATTATTTCGAAAGATTTAATATTCAACTTTTAGCAGCCTCAAGAAATAATGAACCTCTTCAGGACAAAGATATTAGGGTAAGAGCTGGGGATGCATTCTTAATAAGAGGTACATGGCAGGATATTGGAGAGCTCAAAGAATTGTATGAAAACTTGGTTATCTGCGGAAGTCCAGAAGGAATGGCTAAAAATGTAGAAAACCTAACTCCAAAATCATACATCGCATTAGGAACCTTATTATTGATGATCATTTTATTAGTATTCAAAATAGTTCCCGGGGCAATTACCGCTTTGGTATGTGCCGGTATTATTTTGATAACTGGTTGTGTGCCTATTTCAAAAGCATATAAAGGAATAAGCTGGACTAGTGTAGTAATGATAGCTGCCATGATCCCTATGGGTACTGCATTACAAAAAACCGGTGCTGCACAAATAGCTGCTGATAGTTTAGTGACCTATTTGGGTGCTATCCATCCAGCGGCATTGCTAGGAGGTATCTTTTTATTGACTACCATTTTTAGCCAGTTCATCAACAATTCTGCAACAGCAGTATTGATGGCTCCAATTGCTATTCTGGCAGCGACTAGTTTAGAAATTTCTCCTAAACCTGTAATGATTACGGTTGCTATAAGTGCTTCGACAGCATTTCTTACTCCAATTGGGACCACCACCAATGCCATGGTACTTTCTGCAGGAGGCTATAAATTCTTGGATTATGTAAAAGTGGGAACACCCTTACTCATACTATTTTTTGCAACGACCCTATTCCTGGTGCCAATAATATGGCCCTTTTAACCGACAAATTATTAAAAATTTAAATTATTTAGAAAATGGAAAATGTATTAAAAACAAATGTAAACTTAGAGAAATACGGATTAAAGGACACTACGATGCACTATAATCTTTCTCCAGAAAAACTTCAGGAAATTGTCCTTGAAAAAGGGATGGGAAAAGAAACTTCTAATGGAACTCTGGCTATCAACACCGGAAAGTTCACGGGTAGATCTCCACAAGATCGTTTCCTGGTAAAAGATGAATATACCAAAGATAAAGTTTGGTGGGGAAAAACCAACAAACCTATTGATCCCGATAAGTTTGACCTCCTTCAGGATGAAATCATCAATTATTTATCCGGAAAAGAACTTTATGTAAGAGACGCTTATGTCTGTGCAGATCCTGAGTATAAAATGAATGTGCGTACGATTACAGAATACCCTTGGTCAAACATGTTTATTTACAATATGTTCCTGCGCTGTGAGGAATCTGAATTAGAAAACTTTCAAGAAGAATGGCTGGTACTATGTGCTCCCGGATACGAAGCAAAAGATCCGGCGGCTTACGGAATCCGACAAGGAAACTTCTCTATTTTAAACTTCACCAAAAAGATTGCCTTGGTAGGAGGTTCTGCATATACAGGTGAAATGAAAAAAGGAATTTTCTCTGCCTTAAATATGATCCTTCCTATTGAAAAGAACGTACTACCTATGCACTGCTCGGCAAATGTAGGCGAACTTGGTGATACGGCAATCTTTTTTGGATTATCAGGCACTGGTAAAACCACTTTATCTGCCGATCCAGATCGTAAACTTATTGGAGATGATGAACATGGATGGACAGCAGAAAATACGATCTTTAACTTTGAAGGAGGTTGCTACGCAAAAGCTATTGATCTAACTGAAGATAAAGAACCAGACATCTATAGAGCTATTAAACCTGGAGCTATTCTGGAAAACGTAGTCTTCAAAGAAAATGGTGAAGTAGACTTTGAAGATAGCTCTATCACTCAAAATACTCGTGTGAGCTATCCTATATATCATATTGATAACATCCAACAGCCATCGTTTGCAAAGAACCCAAAGAATATTTTCTTTTTAACTTGCGATGCTTTTGGCGTATTACCTCCGGTATCTAAATTAACTCCGGGCCAAGCTGCGTACCACTTCATTTCAGGATACACGGCTAAAGTGGCCGGAACTGAAGCTGGAATTACAGAGCCAGTTCCTTCATTTTCAGCTTGCTTTGGAGAGCCATTTATGCCATTACATCCAACGGTATATGCAGAGATGTTAAGCAGAAAAATGAAAGAGGCCAATGTAAACGTTTGGTTAATCAATACCGGTTGGAGTGGCGGACCTTACGGAGTAGGTTCTCGTATTAGACTAAGACACACCAGAGCTATGATAACGGCAATTCTTGAAGGAAAATTAAATAAAGTTAATTATGAACAACATCCTATTTTTGGATTATTCATGCCAGAATATTGCCCTGGCGTACCTTCAGAAATTCTTGATCCTATGAATACCTGGTTGCAAAAAGGAGCATATGTGAGTAAAGCTATTCAACTAGCACACTCTTTCCATCTTAATTTTGAAAAGTTTGCCAACCAGGCATCTCAGCAAATCATTGAGGGTGGACCACTAATCGATGAGCACCATCACTTAGGAGAGCACGTTTAATAGCTTTGCTAACATTTAAATACTAATTTTCTAAATGCTGTCAGCTTGAGCACTCCGAAATTTCGGAGTGTTCTTAATGATAGTATAATCATTCCATATTATTTTCATTAATGAATTTCAAAAAAACCATATTGATTTTCATAGGGACTCTTATATCCCTGTTTAACCACAGCAATGCTCAACAAATTGAGAATCAAAAGACCAAATCTTTTCCAAACAAATCCTTGAAATGGTATTTAAGCGAAGATCAAAATCACTGGATTGGAATACATACCTATGTTCAATTATCCGGTAGAGTTAACCAAAATAATCCTGGTAGTTTGGTTAATGATGAATTAGAAAAAACAACTGCAGACATATCGATTCGAAGATTTCGTATTGGTGCCAAAAGTCAGGTTTCAGATCACCTTTTTATATATACACAATTCGGAACAAACAACCTCAATTATATTTCCTCTAAAGGACCTTCTATAAAACTCTTGGACGCATATGCCGAATATAATTTTTCGGAAAAATTTAGCATTGGCGGTGGTAAATCCTTATGGAATGGCTTATCCCGTTTTTCTGCACCAAGTACTTCCAAATTAATGGTAATTGATGTTCCGTTTATCGCGCTTCCTACAGTAAACACAACCGATGATCTATTGCGAAACCTCAGTATTTTTACCAAAGGTAAACTTTATAAGTTCGACTATCGATTCTTGGTATCCAAACCATTTCCTATACCCACAAATGGTACTATTCCTACTGATCCAAAAGAAGGTGTCGCCGAGTTTACCAGAAGCCCCTCTAACATGCAGTATGCAGGGTATGTGAAATATGAGTTCTTAGAATCCGAAAGCAACAAATATGCTTCCCATCCTGGAACATATCTAGGGACAAAAAAGATACTCTCTTTTGGTTTGGGATACAAATTTCAGCCTGATGCCCTTTGTTCACTTAATCAAGGGCAAGAGAGGTTTCACAATATGAATTTACTTTCTGCCGATATATTTCTTGATCTACCTATTAACAAAAAGAAAGGCACTGTATTAACTTCATATCTGGGGGTTTTCGAATATGATTTTGGCCCAAATTATTTACGTTCAATTGGGGCCAATAATTCAACAAATGGTTTGGATTCAGAAAATGCTTCTTTGAACGGTAAGGGAAATGCATTTCCTGTTTTAGGAACAGGAACTTCATTACTCTACCAACTGGGGTATTTGTTTCCAAAAATGGGTAAAAATAATAGTACAGGACAACTGCAACCCTATGGAAGAATTCAATATTCGGATTTTGATCGGTTGTCTGATCCAATGACAGCTCTTGATCTGGGGATTAACTGGTTTTTGAATGGCCATTTATCTAAATTCAGCTTTAATGCCCAAAATCGTCCTATATTTTACAGCCAAGAAAATGACTTTAAGGAAGATGATCGCAAATGGATGTTTGTACTACAATATCAGTTTAGAATACAATAGCATTTCTTCTGAAGAAAATCTTATCAATTAATAAATCTTTAACACATGACAAATATCATGTTTTAACAAAAATTATAGATCAACATTTGTGATACTAAACCAATATTACATTTTTGATGAAAATAAGCAAACCACTTCTCACCTTCTTCTTTATAATTTTTACAACCAACACATTTTCACAATTAACAGTCGATGCCGATCTAAGAGCCCGATTCGAATACCGACACGGTTTTAACAATTTGTTCCCAGATGATGCAGATCCCGCCGCTTTTGTAACGCAACGTTCAAGACTTAATATCGGATACCAACAAGAAAGACTTAAGTTATTTCTTAGCGTTCAGGATGTGAGTACCTGGGGTGATACACGCCAAATATTACTTAATGATGGAAACGATTCTTTTTCGTTGTTCCAAGCTTGGGGACAAATTTTCCTTGATGAAAACTGGTCCCTCAAAGCAGGAAGGCAAGTAATCTCTTATGATGATCAACGTATTTTTGGTGGGCTAGATTGGGCCATGCAAGGACGTTTTCATGATGCTGCGTTGATTAAGTATGAAAGTGAAACATTTAAAGCCGATGTTGGAGCCGCTTTCAGCCAAGAAGGGCAACCCAACGAAGGTACAGGATTCAATATTCAGGGATTCTTTACGTACAAAGCAATGCAATATGCGTATCTAAAAAAGAACTGGGAAAAGACTTCTGCCAGCTTCCTCTTTTTGAATACTGGATTTCAAAAATTTACCGGAGTAGCTAATGATGAACCCGATGGAACTTTTTATAGACAAACAGCAGGTTCTTACTTCATATTCCCCGTTGGTAAAATCAATTTTGCAGGTAGCGCTTATTATCAATTCGGAAAAGCTGATGCCGATACAGACCTAAGCGCCTATCAAGCTTCTCTGGAAGCTACCTATAAACCAGGAAAAATACTTTATGGATTGGGTATAGAGGTATTAAGTGGTACCGATCAGGATGGAGACGATAAAAACAAATCTTTCTTTCCCCTCTATGGTACCAATCATAAATTCAATGGATATATGGATTACTTCTATGTTGGAAATCATGCCAATAACGTAGGGCTGAATGACGTATATGGTAAAGTCGTTTTTACAACCGGAGAGAAATCTAATTTGTTATTAAAAGGGCACTACTTCATGGCAAATGCAGATCTTACAGGAGATGAAGATAAGTATCTAGGTACCGAGGTAGATCTTGTTTTTACACAAAAGATCATAAAAAATGTAAAACTGAATTTGGGATATTCTCATATGTTCGCTTCAGAAAGCATGAGTCTTATTAAAGCCGGAAGACCTCATGACAATACCAACAACTGGGGTTGGGCACAATTGATTATCAACCCTAATCTTTTTACCACAGATTTTAAAAAGAATATTGAATAAAAATACCTACCTTATTAAACCGATAATGAGGAGGTTGTATTTGAAAAATAAATTTTTCAAAGAAAGAAATAGAAAATATCGATTCTAGATACTATTACAAAGAACCTTAAACCAAAAATATGCCTATCAAGAGTTATTTGGCCCACCCACATTCAGGCAAGAAAGAAGAACTCATTCAAGCACTATCTTCCATAGAACAATGTGAAATCATGCCCGCACAAAACAAAGATGTTCTCATTTTGATCACTGAAACCGAAGATAAGGTAGAAGAAGCTATTCTAAAAGAAAAACTAGATACCATTGAAAGCTTAAAGTTACTGGCAATGGTTTCTGGATTTAATACACCACAAAATAATTAATCGTATGTATACCTCTCTAACCAATAGAAGAAAATTTATCAAGAGAATGGCCATGTTATCTGCAATGACTGCAGCAGCAACTATGTTTCCGGGAATATTATTTGCAGACGAACAAGAAAAAGGGATTCCTAACAATGCCAACTTGGATTGGAAAAAAGCTCCATGTAGATTTTGTGGTGTTGGATGTGGTGTTCTCGTTGGGACCGAAAATGGAAAAGCAGTTGCGGTAAAAGGTGATCCTAAATCTCCCGTAAACAAAGGGCTTTGCTGTGTAAAAGGATACCATTCTATTATGGCGCTATACGGTAAAGATCGTTTAACCAAGCCATTGGTGAAGAAAAATGGGCAATATGTTGAAACATCGATGGAAGAGGCTCTAGATTTAGTTGCTTCCAAAATGAAAGAAACTATAAAAGATCATGGTAAAGATGCCGTATCCATTTATGGATCCGGACAATGGACTATTCCAGATGGCTATGCCGCTTCAAAACTTTTTAAAGGCTGTATAGGAACCAATAATGTTGAAGCCAATGCTCGTTTATGCATGGCCAGTGCAGTAACCGGTTTCTTAACCTCATTTGGTATAGATGAACCCATGGGATGTTATGAAGATATCGATTATGCTGATGTGTTTTTCTTATGGGGAAACAACATGGCCGAAATGCATCCGGTTTTATTCTCCAGGCTATTGGATCAACGACAGAAAAGAGGAGTGAAAATCATAGACTTTGCTACCAGAACCACAAGAACCAGTAAAGCATCAGATAAATCTATTTTGTTTAAACCTCAAACCGATTTGGCAGTTGCTAATGCAATTTGCTACGAGATTATCAAAAATGGATGGGTAAACACATCTTTTGTAGAAAAACATTGTAACTTCAACAAAGGTTTGACCAATATGGGTTACGGTCTCGAGGATAATTATAAATTTAAAGACAAACCCGAAAAAATTGATTTTGCTGCTTTTAAAAAATTCCTTGAAGATTACACTCCAGAAAAAGTTGAAAAAATATCTGGAGTATCTGTCAAGGATATTAAGTATATGGCAGCGTATTATGGAGATCCCAATAAAAAAATAATGTCACTTTGGTGCATGGGTATGAACCAACATTCTCGTGGTACCTGGATCAATAACCTTGTGTATAACATTCATTTATTGACAGGAAAAATCTCTACACCAGGTAATAGTCCGTTTTCTTTAACAGGACAACCTAGTGCATGTGGTACAGTAAGAGAGGTAGGTACCCTAACTCACAAACTACCTCATGGCGTGGTAATGAACAAAAAACATCGCGAATTTGCAGCCAAAATATGGGATGTTCCTGTTGAAAATATTCCATCTAAGCCCACGTATCATACGGTAGAAATGTTTCGGGCGCTAGATAGAGGAGATATCCGTTTTATGTGGATACAGGTAACCAATCCAATGGTAACGATGCCTAAGCTAAAACGCTACAGAGATGGTGCTAAAAAGGAAGGACGTTTTATTGTCGTTTCTGATATATACCCAACACCGACTACAGACATAGCGGATGTAATCTTACCATCTGCGATGTGGATCGAAAGAGAAGGGCTTTACGGAAATTCAGAAAGAAGAACACAACATTTTGAACAAATGGTAAATCCTCCTGGAGAAGCCATGAGTGATACTTGGCAAATTATCGAAGTTGCAAAACGTATGGGATATGAAAAGCAATTCTACTATAAAGAAGAAACACATATAGAAGAAATTTATACAGAATATCGTAAGCATCATGACAACAAGAAACACAATATGGCTCCTTTAGAAGTACTTAAATCGGAGTCAGGAGTATTGTGGCCTTATGTTGATGGAAAATCTACCAAATGGAGATTTAATGCCAAATACGATCCTGCATGTAGTAATGGTGAAGATTTTCATTTCTATGGAAAACCAGACGGAAAAGCCATCATTTGGCAACGCCCGTACGAACCTGCTGCCGAAGAACCGGATAGCGAATATCCTTATTGGTTAAATACAGGTCGTGTGGTAGAACACTGGCATACCGGATCCATGACAAGAAGAATTCCAGTATTACACAAAGCCATGCCACATGCGTATGTAGAGTTACATCCTGATGATGCAAAACGTATGCAGATTAAAACAGGTGATAATGTAAAGCTAACCACCAGGCGTGGAGAGATTATACTTCCCGCTTCTATAAATCAAAGAGGAGTGCCCGCACCAATGCAAGTTTTTGTACCCTTCTTTGATGAAAATCTACTAATTAACGATATCACATTGGATTCCTTTTGTCCAATTTCCAAAGAACCGGATTATAAAAAATGTGCCGTTAAAGTAGAAAAAGCATAGACTATGAGAAAAAGACTAGGTATCATATCACTGTTTACGCTTTTGTTTTTAGCCTTCATTATTATCTGGAACTATAGCTATCAAACAGGACTAAAAGAAGCGTACATTCCTATAGAAAATGGTAATGGCAATGGGGTGTTTCTATCAGAGAATGGAGTTTTTGAAAACTTACAACTTGTTTTGGATTATGCCAATATGCCTGTCGATGAAAATCATCAAAGGACATTAGAGACTTATTATGACAACCGGGCATACTATGGTGCTCCGCCCAGTATTCCCCATCTCGTAAAGGAGGAGATGAGTATGGGAGGTAATACCTGTTTGCAATGTCATCAAAATGGAGGTTTTGTAGCCAAGTTTAAGGCTTATGCACCCATTACTCCTCATCCCGAAATGATCAATTGCAGACAATGTCATGTGGCGCAAAATACCGAAAGCTTTTTTAAGCAAACCGCCTTTGCCAAAAATCAAGCTCCAAAAGTAGGTGTAAATAATGCATTACCAGGTAGCCCCCCTATGATTCCACATCAAATACAAATGCGAGAGAATTGTCTGTCCTGTCATGCTGGGCCAGCGGCACCCAAAGAAATTAGAGTGACTCATCCTGAGCGTATTAATTGCATGCAATGTCATGTCCCAAATAATACCCAACCCGAGATAGATACAGCCATTTTTACCAGAGATAACAAAAATTATGATGAATAAACATATACTATATATTCTAACCTGTGTGTTTTTCTGTTTGTTTACCCTTTGTTCATGTAAACATGGTGAAGGAGAATATCACAACATTACGGATAAAATAGAAGCTGAAAGTAAAAATTATCACGGCACCTCTATTTCTTCAGAATCGTTATTAGAGGGTATTCATACCATAGAAATTACCGAAGGGAAACATACTTTCTTGATTCCAGAACGTAAAAGCAAAATAACCTCGTATGCATGTACAGAATGCCATAGCAAGCCGTTAAGCGACATGCAAAATACCGAGGAGGCAAAAAAAGCACATTGGGATATAAAATTAACACACGCAGACCTAAATACTATGAATTGTATTACCTGTCATAACGGTGCTGACATGAATAATCTACAAAGTTTAACAGGTAGCTCCATTGATTTTAACCGAAGTTACAAGTTATGTAGTCAATGTCATAGCAGACAGTTTGAGGATTGGAAAGGCGGTGCTCATGGTAAAAAAGTAGCAGGATGGGCTCCTCCAAGAGCATCAATGACCTGCGTAAATTGCCACAACCCGCATAAACCTGGTTTTGAAACCAGATGGCCCTCAAGTTATAATACTCAAAAAATAAAAGAAAGAGAATAACATAAAATTGAAGAAACAATATAACATACCTGTCACACTGAGCGTAGTCGAAGTGTATAATGAAAAATATCTCGACTCCGCTCGATATGACGGAGCATTCAACTTTATAAATATTAATTTATGAGTGATAACAAAAAATGGTTCTCTCTAGACCTTAGTAGTCCCAAAAAGCAATCTACAGGATCATGTGGTTGTGGAAAAACTTCCGGAGGGTGTGGTTCTCATACCAACGATCAAATTAGTGATGAAGATTTTGATGCTGCTGTAGATGCTGCCATTGGTGAAGAGCGAAAAAAAGATGGATTTGACCAAGTTTTTGATGTAAAAATGGATCGCCGTACTGCTTTTAGACAATTGACAGCCAGCTTAATGATTGGAGCTGGAGCTGTAAGTACATCATGTAGTGTTACCACTGGAGAAAATACCAAAGAAAAAGCACAAATAGACTGGGAAGAACAATTCAAGGGCAACTACAAATTGATGACAGATGAAGAACGAAATGCCACAGTAGAACGATTGGTTCGCTCCTACCAATTACGTAAAAAGAAGAACATTAATATGTCTTCTCAAAATGCTGAAAAAGATGTGCTATTTGGGTATGCATTTAATATTTCTAAATGTCAGGGATACATGGATTGTGTAAGTGCCTGTGTAGAAGAAAACAATCAGGATCGAAATTCGCAAATGCAGTACATACGTATTCACGAAATGAAAGATGGAAAAGGGCTTAAGTTCGATGAAGCCGATGATAATTATTACCACGAAGTCCCGGCTGAAGGACATTTCTATATGGGAACACAATGTTTTCATTGTGATAATCCGCCCTGTGTCGATGTGTGTCCCGTGCAAGCCACCTGGAGAGAGGACGATGGACTCGTAGTAATTGATTATGACTGGTGTGTTGGCTGTAGATATTGTATGGCTGCCTGCCCATATGACGGTCGACGGTTTAACTGGAGCACCCCAAAAGTTCCTGAAAATGAAATCAATAAAAATCAGCACTATTTAGGCAATCGCATGCGTAAAAAAGGGGTAATGGAAAAATGTACATTCTGTGTGCAGCGCTCTAGAGCTGGTAAAAATCCAGCATGTGTCGATGCATGCCCTACCGGTGCAAGGATTTTTGGAAATTTATTAGATCCCAAAAGTACCATACGCTGGGTATTAGAAAACAAAAAAGTGTTTAGACTAAAAGAAGATCTTGGGACAGAACCAAAGTTCTGGTACTTTATGGATTGATCAAAAATATACTCAAATGAGAAGACTTAAAGTTTTTGTAAGCTTAGTAAAAGATAGCCTAGATACCACCACACAGGGATCCAAAAAATACCATATCTGGATGGCATTCCTGACCTTTGTGATGCTTGTGGGCATGTATTGTTATTCGGTGCAGTTAGAATTTGGTTTAAGTGCAACCGGGATGACCGATCGCGTGAGTTGGGGATTATACATCTCTAATTTTACATTTTTGGTTGGGGTTGCAGCAGCAGCTGTAATGCTAGTGATGCCTACATATGTATTAAAGGATATAGATTTTAAACAAGCCGTACTTATTGGTGAAGGATTGGCTGTAGCGGCACTCATTATGTGTTTGGCTTTTGTAGTTGCCGATATGGGAGGACCTTCAGTATTATGGCACATGATACCTGGGATTGGAGTGTTTAATTTCCCAAATTCTATGCTCACCTGGGATGTTATTGTTCTTAATGGATATTTATTTTTGAATATTTCGATCCCTTTTTACATATTATTCAGACGTTATCAAGGAAAAACTCCAGACCCTAAAATATATGTTCCGGGAGCAATCTTGTCCGTTTTTTGGGCAGTAGCCATTCACCTGGTAACAGCTTTTTTATATCAGGGATTACAAGCAAGGCCGTTTTGGAACAATGCACTATTAGGCCCTCGATTCTTAGCGTCAGCATTTGCCGCTGGACCTGCTCTAATTATTTTGGTGCTGGCAATTATCAGGAACTTTACAGAATTTAAAATTGAAGACAAAACCATTAAGAAAATCGGAATGATCGTTGCTGTGGCTGCTCAGATCAACCTGATCATGTTGGTATCCGAATTATTTAAAGAATTTTATGCCCCAACACATCATAGTGAAAGTGCCTATTATTTATTCTTCGGTTTGCAAGGTAAAACAGCTTTACTACCTTGGATTTGGACTGCAATCCCGTTAAACATATTGGCAACTATCATTCTTACCTTCGGTAAACTACGTAATAATCTGAATGTATTATATTTTGCTTGTTTCATTCTATTTATAGCTATCTGGATAGAAAAAGGATTTGGATTAATTGTACCAGGATTTATCCCTGGGCCTTATGGAAAAATTTCGGAATACACCCCAACAGGAATCGAGATAGGAGTAACTATTGGGATATGGGCCCTGGGAGCTTTTATATTTACAATTTTGGCCAAAACAGCAATCAAAATAGAAACTGGAAGGTTACAATTCAAAGGAAAATAAATACTTTTTCAATTAATAATTCAACAAAAGTTAAATTTTACTGGTAATTGAGCCCGTACTTTCTTTTCAAAATAAAACCTGACAAATGTCATTTTTTAAGAAAAGGTTCACACATACTTTTGAGGCATAATCAAAATAAGTATGGGTGTTATTTATGTACTCTTAACGATTAGCATTGTTGTTGCCATTATCTTTTTCGTAGCATTCATTTTTTCGGTTAGAAATGGTCAGTACGATGACGTCTATACTCCTTCTGTACGTATGCTTTTTGAAGACGAACTCGTAAAAGAAAGCAAGGAAAAATCTTCAGTACCACCTAAAACTAAACAATCTTAATATGGAAATGGAACAGTTCTATTACGATAACAAAATCGTAAAAAAATTCTTGTATGCCACAATGCTTTGGGGTGTTGTGGGGATGGCAGTCGGACTCCTGCTGGCATTTATGTTTTTATTCCCCAACCTCACCGATGGTATCTCATGGTTAAGTTTTGGTCGATTAAGACCATTACATACCAATGCAGTTATCTTCGCTTTTGTGGGTAATGCTATTTATGCAGGGGTATATTATTCTACACAGCGATTGTTGAAAACCAGGATGTTTAGTGATCTCCTTAGTAATATTAACTTCTGGGGATGGCAATTGATTATCGTAGGAGCCGCAATTACACTTCCGCTAGGATTTACAACTTCAAAAGAATATGCCGAGCTAGAGTGGCCATTTGATATTGCAATTGCAGTAATTTGGGTAGTTTTTGGATGGAATCTCATAGGGACTATTCTAAAAAGAAGACAACGCCATTTGTATGTAGCGATATGGTTTTACCTCGCAACCGTAGTAACAGTTGCTGTTCTTCACATTTTTAACAGTCTTGAACTTCCGGTAAGTGCTTTAAAAAGTTACTCAGTATACGCAGGAGTACAGGATGCCTTAGTACAATGGTGGTACGGACATAATGCAGTAGCATTCTTCCTAACCACACCTTTCTTGGGGTTAATGTATTACTTCATCCCAAAAGCAGCAAACAGACCTGTATATTCATATAGATTATCAATAGTACATTTCTGGTCGCTGATCTTTATATACATCTGGGCAGGACCTCACCACTTATTATATTCTTCCTTACCAGATTGGGCACAAAATCTTGGGGTTGCATTTTCTATAATGTTGATCGCTCCGTCTTGGGGAGGGATGATCAATGGATTACTTACCCTTCGCGGGGCATGGGATAAAGTACGTACAGATCCAGTTTTGAAATTTATGGTAGTGGCTATTACCGGATACGGTATGGCAACGTTTGAGGGCCCTATGCTTTCTTTAAAAAATGTAAATGCTATTGCGCACTTTAGCGACTGGGTTATTGCTCATGTACATGTGGGTGCCTTGGCATGGAATGGATTTTTAACCTTCGGAATGGCATATTGGTTAATTCCTAGATTATTTAAAACCAAATTATGGTCTACAGGATTGGCAAACGCACATTTCTGGTTAGGTACATTAGGAATCATTATGTACGCATTGCCAATGTATGTTGCAGGATTTGTACAAGCATCAATGTGGAAACAATTTAATCCCGATGGAAGCCTTGTATACGGTAATTTCTTGGAAACCGTAAACGAAATTATCCCGATGTATTGGATGCGTGCTATAGGTGGAAGTATCTATATCTTGGGGGTTTTCATTATGCTTTACAATGTAGTTCAGACTGTAAGAAATGGTAGTAAAGTGACCGATGAGTTGGCAGAGGCTGCTCCGTTAACCAAAGTAACTAGACATAGAACCGCAAAAGAAGGATACCACACCTGGTTAGAAAGAAGACCGGTAAAATTAACCATCTTTGCTACGATAGCTATCCTAATCGGGGGTGCTGTACAGATTATTCCTACCTTGATGGTGGATTCGAATATTCCAACCATTACCAGTGTAAAACCTTATACCCCTCTTGAGCTTGAAGGTAGAGATCTTTACATCAGAGAAAGTTGCGTGTCCTGTCATTCGCAAATGATACGTCCTTTCCGAAGTGAAGTAGAACGATACGGAGAGTATTCTAAGGCAGGGGAATATGTTTATGATCACCCTTTCCTTTGGGGAAGTAAACGTACCGGACCTGATCTGATGCGTATTGGCGGAAAATATTCAGATAACTGGCATTTGAATCACTTTTATGATCCGCAAAGTACCTCATCCGGCTCCATCATGCCAAGTTATAAATGGTTAATCCAAAACGAGCTCGATCGATCACAAACAGAAACAAAAATGGAAGCAATGGTCTCCCTTGGAGTGCCCTACACACCAGAAGAAATAGCCAGAGCGCAGCGGTGGATGGATGAACAAGCCACTCAGATCGAAAAAAACCTGTACACCGATCCTGATTTTGCCAAAACCTATGAAGCAGATAAAAAATATGCAAAAGAAAATGGGTTGGATTTTGTTGAAATGCGAAACCGAGAAGTGGTTGCCTTAATTGCCTATATACAGCGATTAGGAACCGATATTAAGGTAAAAACCGAAGAAATTGTAGGTAATAAGTAATTAAATTCTAGGTTTCCTCTCCCTCGGGGGAGAGGATTAAGGTGAGGGTGTTAATCAAAAATCCCCTCATCCTAACCTTCTCCCCAAGGAGAAGGGACTGCAAATAGCTATTAAAAAACTAACACCATGCTAAAATTTGTAAAAGGTCATATGGAAAGTATTGAAGGCATAGAGATCTATCCCATGATTTCCCTGCTTATATTTTTCATCTTCTTTGCCGCCTTATTCTGGTGGGTATTCACGGCCAAAAAAGAACATATCAAAGAAGTTAGTAACATTCCATTAGAAACTGAAAACGATAAAGACTACACACTATGAGGACGACCGCATCATATTTACGAGTACTTGCTTTTTTACTCATTGCATATATATTAATAGAGCTTACGGTTGATTCTGGTTCAGCATCGGCCTTTATAGCAGAACCACTTGCCTGGTTAATTATTGGAATAGTTTTTCTTTTTGCAATCGCTATTGAAATTAGTTTCGCCGCATTCAAAAATGTATTATTTCAATCATTAAAACCGGAAGCGCAAGAACGTTATCTACTTGCCGAAAAAGCAAAAAAGGAAAGCCAATTTAGATGGGCTAAGGACGCCTATTTAAAACTTCTAGACAGCAAACCGGTTGAAGAAGAAGAAGAGATCATTCTAGATCATAACTATGATGGTATCAAAGAACTGGATAATAATCTTCCACCTTGGTGGGTATGGGGTTTTTATGCCACAATTATATTCGGAGTGATATATCTAGCTCGTTTCCATGTATTTAATGATTATACCCAAACCGAAGAATATGAAACTGAAATTGCCGAAGCCAAAATTGCTATAGAAGAATATAAAAAGACGGCCAAAGATCTGGTAGATATCAATACCGTAACCCTGCTAACCGACGCATCCGATCTTAGTGCGGGAAAAGCAATTTTTGCAACCAACTGTGTGGCATGTCATAAGGCTGATGGTGGTGGCGGTATTGGACCTAATCTTACCGATGAGTATTGGATTCTAGGAGGAGGAATCAAAAATGTATTCCGTACGATTTCTGAAGGAGGACGAGACGGTAAGGGAATGGTTGCCTGGAAACAAACCTTGAAACCTGCTGAAATGGCTCAGGTAGCAAGTTATCTCCTCACACTCGTAGGTACAACTCCTGCAGAACCTAAAGAAGCTCAAGGGGAAATTTGGATAGATCCTGATGCTCCAAAGGAAGAACCTGCTGAAGAAGAGATTCTAGAAACTGCCTCTGACTCGACGGCTATAACAAGTGCTATGAATTAAAATATGTAAGAAAGAGTTTCCTCTCCCTTGAGGGAGAGGATTAAGGTGAGGGTGTTCATTAAAAATCCCCTCATCCTAACCTTCTCCCCAAGGAGAAGGGACTTCAAAATTTTTATAAAACCAAAACTCTATTGGAAACACCAACAAACGAAAAATTCAGAGATTCGATTGCTACCGTAAATGAAGAAGGAAAACGCGCCTGGGTGTATCCTAAAAAACCTAATGGTAAATTTTATGAGTATCGCAAATGGGTAAGCTATGGGTTACTTATATTTTTGTTTTCTGCCCCGTTTATTAAAATTAACGGAAATCAGTTTTTACTTTTCAATGTATTAGAACGTCGTTTCAATATTTTTGGAGCTCCTTTTTGGCCTCAAGATTTTCATTTGTTTGTAATATCGATGATTATTGGAGTAATTTTTATCACCCTTTTTACCGTTGCTTTCGGAAGGTTATTTTGTGGTTGGGTCTGTCCACAAACTATTTTCATGGAAATGGTTTTTAGAAGAATTGAATATTGGATCGAAGGTGATCGTGGTAAACAAATTCGTCTAGACAAACAGTCCTGGAATACTGAAAAAATAAGAAAACGTGTAACCAAATGGATCATATTCTTTGTTATTTCCTTCTTGATAGCCAATATTTTTCTGGCTTATCTTATTGGTAGTGATCAACTATTACGATACATTATCGATGGGCCGTTTAAACATGTTAGTACATTAATATCATTATTAATATTTACGGGTGTTTTCTATTTTGTATTTGCGTGGTTTAGAGAACAGGTATGTATTATCGCATGTCCTTATGGTCGTTTGCAAGGTGTACTATTAGATTCAAAATCTATTGTTGTAGCCTATGATTACAAAAGAGGGGAAAAAGAAACGGGCCGAGCAAAATTTAAGAAAAATGAAGATCGATCATCTACCGGAAAGGGGGATTGTATTGATTGCTTCCAGTGTGTGCATGTCTGCCCTACCGGAATCGATATTCGAAACGGAACACAATTAGAGTGTGTCAACTGTACTGCATGTATTGATGCTTGCGATCACATGATGGAAAGTGTAAATCTACCCAAAGGGCTAATTCGCTATGCCAGCGAAGAAAATATTGCAAAAAAAGCGAAATTCAAATTTACACCTAGACTTAAAGGATATAGTGCTGTGCTTTTCATCTTAACCGGTGTTTTAATCGGAATGTCATTCTTAAGAAATGATGTCGAAGCCAATATTCTAAGGCTGCCAGGGCAACTCTATGAAAGAAAAGAAAATAATATCATTAGCAACGTGTACACCTATAAGTTGGTTAACAAAACTACTGATGATATCGAAGATGTTCATTTTGAACTATTATCACATAAAGGAAAAATAGAACTTGTGACGCACATAAACTTTACCGTTCCAAAGCAAGGACTGGCTGAAGGAACGCTGTTTATTGAAGTTAACGCTTCTGCTCTTAGCGGAGACAAAGACAAAGTGAAGATAGGCGTATATAGCAATGATAAATTAATCGAAACTACTACCGCTGCTTTTTTAGGGCCAAGAAGCTATAGATAAGTATGTGAGTGTTTTAGGACGCTTCTCTTTGAGTTTGTGAGTGGCTCCAATATAACGGATTAGGGATTCTGAATTTGAGCTATGAATAAAGAAGTGCTCCGTCAAATCATCCCACAAAATCTTAATAATCAAATTATAACAAAATAAAGAGGAAAGAAAAAGGAAAGTAACGTTGTAAAGAAGATGATGAGTATATGCGCCAAAAGTAGAAACCTCATCTCTCAAAAAATCACATACTAAAAAACTAAATACTATGAAAATAAACTGGGGAACTGCCATTGTACTTGCTTTTGTAGGATTCATTTCCTTCATTATGTACTTTGTTATTAAAATGAATACCAATGAAAAATACGAACACGATTTGGTAACCGAAGAGTATTATAAAAAGGAGCTTGCTTTTCAAAAGGAAATCGATGCCGAAAAAAACGGGAAGGCCTTAAAAAATAATGTTATAGTCAAAAAAGTACCTGAAGGTCTGGTTATTATTTTTCCCGAGGATAAAAACTATAGAGATATAACCGGTGTCATATCTCTATACCGTCCATCAAATAAGAAACTGGATTTTGAAATACCTATCGATTTATCAAATTCAGAATATATCATATCCAATAATAACTTAATAGAAGGGCGTTGGAATATCATCATTGACTGGAAGTACGAAAATACTTCGTATTTATTTAAACAATCATTTACTTACTAAATGTTAGTAACTGCATTCATATTAGGATTACTAGGAAGCTTTCACTGTTTAGGAATGTGTGGCCCTATTGCCTTTATGCTGCCTGTTAATAAATCAAATTCAATTCAAAAATTCTATCAGATTTCTCTATATCATTTCGGTAGATTACTAGCCTATAGCATTATTGGATTATTTTTTGGATTGATTGGTAAAAGCTTGCACCTTTTTGGCTTACAACAGGGATTATCTATTGCAATTGGAGTTTTAATGATTCTTATGGTGTTAATCCCGTCTTCAATATTATTGAAATATAGTTTCTCCAAGCCTATTTACAAAATCATTTCAAAAGTTAAGAATGCGTTGGGAAAAGAACTTAAAAAGAAAACCCCTGATACTTTTTTAACTATTGGTTTTTTAAACGGTTTTCTACCTTGTGGATTAGTATATATGGCAGTTTTTGGAGCCATCGCCACTGGCCATATGCTTGATAGTAGTTTCTATATGCTACTTTTTGGATTAGGAACCATTCCTTTAATGACTATTGCGGTATATGCCGGTAACTTATTGAGCGGAAAAGTGCGACAACATGTTCAAAAAGCGATTCCAGTATTTATTATTATAATCGGTTTACTATTTATTGTACGAGGACTGGGATTGGGTATTCCGTATGTATCTCCAAAACCCGTAACCGAAATCGTATCAGCAGATTTTGAGTGCCATTAATAAAAAACCTTCCGAAAATAATTTACACATAATTAAAATCGAAAGGTTTCAGGTTTAATATCTTTTTACCTATTATAAGGCAGTAGATTTTTTATTCTTTTGCAATGCTTTACTTTTTTTGGCTAACACTTTTCGGTATTCATAAATCCCTTCAAATTTTACTCCATTCATATTTAAACATTCTCCATCTTTAAAGCGTATTTCTTGTTGATCTGGTGTTTGATAGGTACCAAAAGGATCCACAACTATATTATTTTTAAGAGTAATCGGTTTGCGAATTCGATTTTGAAAAAGGTCCTTTACTTTAAAAACATCTCCATCTACTCTTATAAAGTGAACCTTATTTTGATATCTACTTTCTATCTGTGTTTGTGTGAGGTCCTTATTTTCTTTCTTCATCTTATATCTGTATTGATACTCATTTCTATATCGAATACCATACATATCAAGACACTCACCATCTTTAAGCCGAAATTGTTGACCATCTGCGGTCTTAAAACTTCCATCGGGATAAACAGTAGAGCAATCGGATAACATCGTACTTTCTTGAAGCAATTCTTGATCGCCATCATTAACTTGTATCATATCACCATCTACATAAATTAAACTTACCTGATCAAGATTTTGGGCTAATATGGTTGCAGTTGTGAGAACCATCGTAAAAAACAATATTATTTTTCTCATGATTTTAAGGTTTAAAATTCCCAATAAAAGTACGCTCCAAAAGCATAAAAAACGATGACAAATATCATCTTAAAAACGAATTTCGAAACGGTTAATGATGGGATTTATAAGCGCCCTTCTCTTAAATTTATATTGTAACAAAGGTTACATAAATAGATATAGAAAAACCTTAAATTTAACCATCAAAAATGTATCTGCATATAATGAAAAGACGAAATTTTGTTAAGAAAACTGTATTAAGCTCTATGGCAGCCATCATTGGTGCCGATATTGTTTTTGGATCCATAATGCCCAAAGGATATCTTCCTTTGGCTTTACAACAGGATCCTTATAAAATGTTCGATAAGGACAACGGAATGGAAGTGCTTAATGATAAACCCTGGAATATTGAAGCAAAAGCACATTTGCTAGACGATAAAATTACACCAAACCGATATATGTTTATTAGAAATAACGGGCTTATTCCTTCATCCATCGATGCATCTAAATGGACATTAACTATTAACGGTGAATCTGTAAAACAGCAAAAAACGTATTCGCTGGAAGAATTGAAATCAAAATTTAAGCAGCATACCTATCAACTTACTTTAGAATGCGGTGGTAATGGACGTAGCGAATTTGATCCTCCGGCAAAAGGAAATCAATGGACAGTAGGAGCTGTCTCTTGTGCAGAGTGGACCGGTGTTCGATTGCGAGATATTTTGGAAGATGTAGGCATCACTAATGATGCTATATATATAGGATATCATGCAGCAGATACCCACCTAAGTGGTGACCCTAAAAAAGAACCTATCTCTCGTGGAGTGCCAATAGCCAAAGCCTTACAAGAAGAAACCTTATTAGCCTTTAAAATGAATGGTAAAGATATACCATTGGCTCACGGATATCCCTTAAGATTAGTTGCCGGAGGATGGCCCGCATCTGCATCTGGTAAATGGGTGAATAGAATCAGTATCCGCGACAAAGTGCATGATGGCACCAAAATGACAGGTACAGCATATAGAGTACCCTGTGAATCTGTAGCTCCGGGAGATAAGGTAAAAGATGAAGATATGTGCATTATCGAATCTATGCCCGTAAAATCTTTAATTACCTATCCTAAATCTGGTGCAATGATTAGCAAAGGAAAAAAAATAAATATCAGAGGTCATGCATGGGCAGGAGAACTTGAAGTTACCAAAATGGAATATTCAATTGATTTTGGTGCGACCTGGAAAGAATGTCCTATAGAAAAACCCTCTAATCGATTAGCCTGGCAGCATTTTTCTGCTTCGATAGGTTTTCCAATGAAAGGATATTATGAAGTTTGGGTCCGCGCTACCGACTCAAATGGTATTAGTCAACCTATGGTTTTACCCGGTTGGAACCCTAAAGGGTATTTAAATAATGCTTGTCATCGCATAGCAGTAAAAGTGAAGTAGGATGGATAAGCAAAGGCAATTTAGACAACAGGTAAAAACTGTTTACAGGCTCCTACTAGTAGTATTCGCTATGGTTGGACTGATTACTGTTGCCGGAATTTATCTTATTGCAGATCCATCACTATCTGCATTCAAAAAAACTACAACAGAATCAGAATATATAACCACTTCAAAAGAAGAAGATGATGATAGCATAGAAAATGGAGTACATGTTAGAACAGGACTTATTGACGCCGAAGGTTTGATGACAGTGGTAAACAATTGTACAAATTGTCATTCTTCGAAACTGGTTATACAAAATCGAATGAATAGAGAACGTTGGATTGCAACGATACGTTGGATGCAGGAAACTCAAAACTTATGGGACTTAGGTGGTAATGAAGAAATTATAGTAAATTATCTTGTAACGAACTATCCCCCAAACAAAAAAGGAAGACGAGAAGTATTAACCGATATAGAATGGTATGAGTTACAGGATTAGTATAATTATCATTTCTGGATTATTAATTTTTTCCTGTTCTAAAACCAAGGAAAAAGTTGATAAAACAGACACTTCTGTAATTGAAGCTGAAACCAAAACTTATTTCAATTCAGAACATATTATAGATGCTGAAGAATTATTATTAATTTCTAATCAGAATAATATAAAAATAATTGATTTTAGAAAGCCTTCAGACTATAAAATAGCACACATTGAAGGAGCACTTAATATCTACCGAACGGATATAGAAGACACCTCATCCCCTTATAAAGGTATGATGGCCAAAAAAGGACAGATTGAAACCTTATTTGGCAAATTGGGAATCAAAAATAATGACACGTTGATTGTATATGATGATCGAGGAGAGTGCGATGCAGCACGTCTTTGGTGGGTTTTGAAGAATTATGGTTTTGAGTCTGTAAAACTACTAAATGGTGGACTAAAAGCATGGAAAAAAGCTGGTGGAGTTGTTAATGCAAATACTGTAGCTGTCACTTCTTCTAAATTCACCTTACCTACGGATAGTCCTTTCGACTTATGGATTGGTAAGGAGGAAATCTTAGAGGTCCTTGCTTCAAGTAAAAATATTGTTATTCTGGATACCCGAAATACAGATGAGTATAGTGGTAAAAGGCAAAAAACAGGAGCTTACAAAGCAGGAAGAATTCCTAACAGTATGCTAATTGATTGGGCAGAAGCCATTGATTACAACAGGACTCAAAAGTTTAAATCATATGAAGAACTAGAATATCTATATAATAAAATGGGTATATCAAAAAATAACGCTATTATCACCTATTGTCACAGTGGAGTCCGATCAGCGCATACCACCTTTGTATTAACCGAGTTATTGGGCTATAAAAATGTAAGGAACTATGATGGTTCTTGGGTAGAATGGAGTTATTTTAAGGAGTTGCCTTTTGAGCAAGATAGTATCACAGCATTAAAAAAATAGAGTATGGAAAAGTATATCGCCGCATTTACAGATGCATTTATGAACAGTGTTCACTGGACATGGAAATCTATGTTATTTGAAGTCCCTTGGTATACAAACTATTTCTGGGGACTTACTGCAATTTCTTTATTAGTTTGGGGCCTAGAAATTGCTTTCCCCTGGCGAAAAAATCAATCTGTTTTCAGGAAAGATTTCTGGATGGATGGATGCTATATGTATTTTAACTTTTTCCTTTTTGCTATAGCGGTAAGTGGTTTTTATAGACTTCTGGGGTTGGTCTTTGGAGATCTCGGCATCTCTGCAACGACTTTTACAATAATAGATATTTCTAGTTGGCCAATGTGGGTACAATTATCTGTTTTCTTTATCATCCTTGATTTTGTACAATGGTTTACCCATGTTTTATTGCACAAATACGCATTCTTATGGAGGTTTCATAAAATACATCATTCTGTAAAAGAAATGGGATTTGCCGCTCACCTGCGCTACCATTGGATGGAAAATATTTTTTATAAACCCTTAAAAACTCTTGGCGTAATGATATTGGGTGGTTTTGAACCCGAACAAGCCTATATCGTTCATTTCTTTGCCATTGCAATTGGCCATCTTAATCACGCTAATATTAAGATCACATGGGGGCCTATGAAGTATATCCTTAATAATCCAGTAATGCATTTGTATCATCATTCTTATGTATTGCCAAAAGGTTCTTATGGAGTTAATTTTGGGATTAGTTTAAGCCTTTGGGATTATATTTTTAAAACCAATTATATTCCTGAAGATAGTGGCACTATTGAAATTGGTTTTCCTGGGGATGAAAAAATACCTAAAAATTTTCTTAAGCAGATTATGTATGGTTTTGGAAAACGAAAATAAAAAAATTAAGAACAGGTACCCTAATTATTTAAGTGAAACAACTGGGGTGCCTGTAATTTATTATTTCCAGATTAAATACCCTCCTTTTAAATCATAGATTTTTGTAAATCCCATTTTTACCAGCTTTCTAGCAGACACCTGACTTCTTCCGCCAGAACGGCAATAGATATATACAGGAAGATCTTTATTTAGTTTCTTAAAAGATTCTTCAAATAAATCTTTCTGAAAAAAATCGATATTTATTGCACCATCTATATGTCCATTTTTGAATTCTTTTGGAGTGCGTACATCAATAAGTTGCACTTGTTTATTTGTTATTGCCTCTTTAAATGTACTTGGATTCAAAACTTCTATCCTTCCAGAATCTTGAGGCTTTTTTCCGAAAAATAACCCTGATAAAAACATCATTATAAAAATACTTTTCATTCAACTTTTTTAAAAAAGGAAGTAGTATGCTTATGATAAACTACTCCCATCAACAACCAATCATAGTGTCCTATGCCACAAAAATATATTTCAATTACCTTAATTGCAGTAACAAAAGTTACACAGTAAGGTTTATGAATAATTTAACCCGGATTATGCATTAGAACTTCGTTATGAAGCTCTAAAATGCAATAAAATATAATGTTTCATCAAATTTAGCATAGCACCGCTACGGTTAATTTGAGAAACATAACAAAGTGATCTATTTTGAAGCAGTTTGGAGCTGTAGTAGATTTTCTAATACATAATCCGGGTTAAAGAAGATAGTAATTATACGGTCATTGAGAACAGACTCGTTTCGGGTTTGTTACGTTGCAAATGAAGGTCAAAAGCCATACAGATATTACGTACAAAAGGTTGGCCCTTTTTTGTTACTTTAATCCCAAAATCTGATATCTCTAGCAGGGCATCTGATTCCATTTCTCTTAATTGAATCAAAGTTTCCGGTAATGTATCAAAATATAGGTGATTCTGATCCCAATTGGTTTCAAAATGACACATCAGATTTAGTATATGCTGCCTTATAATCTCATCTTCTTGATTTAAAATATGCCCGCGATAAACCGGAATAATCCCTTCATTAATTAAATGCTGATATTCCTCTATTCCTTTTACATTTTGAGCAAAGCCATACCAACTATCGCTAATCGATGAAACTCCCAAGCCAATCATCATTTGTGTTTTTGAAGCGGTATACCCCATAAAATTACGATGTAGTGTTTTGTTTTTCATTGATTGATATAGTGAATCAGTCTGTAAGGCAAAATGATCCATCCCTATTTCTACATAACCAACTTCAGATAGTAATTTTTTTCCTATCTCATACTGCTTACGTTTTTGTTCGGCTGTTGGTAGATTAGATTCATCAAAACCACGTTGTCCATTCCCTTTTTGCCATGGCACATGTGCATAACTGTAAAACGCCAACCGATCAGGAAGCAATTCTTTTGTTTTAAGGATCGTATTGATTACTGCTTCTTCGGTTTGAAAAGGTAATCCAAAAATAATATCATGACCCACAGAAGTAAACCCTACTTCTCTTGCGGCTTCAGTAATATATTTTACATTTTCAAAAGACTGTATTCGATTAATAGCCTTTTGTACCGTTTGATTATAGTCCTGTACGCCAAAGCTTACTCTTCTAAACCCTACATCATACAAAGCTTGTAAATGTTCCCGAGTTGTATTGTTTGGATGACCTTCAAAACTAAGCTCACAGTTTTCTGCCCGTTCTGCCTGCCAGAAAATACCATTGATCAGATATTCTAAATTTGTGGGAGAAAAAAAAGTAGGTGTACCACCCCCTAAATGCAGTTCTTTTATTTTTGGTTTGGTTTCAAACAGATTTAAATACAGTTGCCATTCTTTAAATACGGTACGAATGTAAGGCATCTCTAATTCATGCCGTTTGGTAATTCTTTTATGACAACCACAAAAGGTGCACATGCTTTCGCAAAATGGTAAATGAATATATAGACTTATCCCTTCTGTATTATTACTTTCTTCAAATGATTGTTGCACTGATTTTTTCCAATCTTTTAATGAAAAAGTAGTAATATCCCAATACGGAACGGTTGGATAACTTGTATAACGTGGTCCAGGTATATTGTATTTATTAACTAAGCTTGTAGACATTATGGGTGTTTTTTTGTGAAGTTTAATAGCGTCAAATAAAAATCATTCATGCAATACCAAAAATGGAACACTGGTGTGATAACTTATCTTCTCTATAGTTGGATGAAACAAAATACGTTGAAAAAAATTAAGATTTTTGGCAATCATGGTGATCATATCAATATCCCGACTCTCTACAAAACACTGTACAGCCTCTTCGATATTGGGATTAGACAAAAAATGAAAACTATGATCTATTTCCTCTTGCAGATAATCATTTAAAAAATCCTTATTCTTTTTTTGTAAATCGGTTAATTCTTGTTCTTTTTTGGCAATATGCAATACTCTAAGAGAGACACTGTTCATTCTAAGAACGTTTGTAATCGTATTTAATACCCTACTTTTATAATACATATTATAATCTGTAGGAAATGCAATTTCTCTGGGTTTGATATACTTAGCTTTTTCAGGGATTACCAGGACAGGGCATTTTACTTTGGTAATCACATCACCGGTATTACTGCCAATAGTTTTCTCTTTAAGACCCGATGCACCTTTGGTACCCATAACAATAAAATCAATATTTTTTTCGGCTACTTGCTTTCTTATGGCATCAATAAAAAAGATGTATTCGTGAATCTTAAAAAAGCGATGTTTTGTATTAAGAGGTTGTTTTTCGATTTTTTTTAATAATCGTTGCATTTGTTCTTTATCACTGTGCGCCACTTTTTCGACCACTGTATCCTTTGTATCATAAAAAGACTCTCCTCCTATCATTTCTTCATAAGTGGATACATGCAAAAAATAAAAATTACATTTTATCTTTTTAAAAAATGATAACGCATATATAACGGCATTCCATGAATTGTCCGAAAAATCCGTGGGAATCAGGATGTTCTTCATCTTTAATACTTTCTAATACAACAAATGTATCAGGATGCGTTGATGAAAAGTATGACAAAAATCAGTTTACCCGTAGAATGTTTTTTTATTCGACCAACTGAAGGCCTCCTAAATCTAGAATCTTAATATTGCGGCCTTCAATTTCTATTAGGCCATCTTTTTTGAAACTTGATAGGGTACGAATTAAACTTTCGGTAGCAATCCCTGCCACGCTTGCTAAGTCATTTCGAGAAATTTTTATGCTTTCTTCTGGCTTTTTGTTAAGGATTTCGGCAAATTGAAGTATTGTTTGGGCTGTTTTTTTGCGTACAGAGCTGTATGCCATTTGTAGCAGTTGTTCTTTTATTTCTGAAAGGTTATCAGTAAGTAATTCCATTACTTCCAGAGAAATATTCTTACTCTTCTCCAGAATATCTTTCAGATTACTTTTTGATATCCCCGCCAATTCAGAATCTTCAACGGCGGTAGATGATTCTTGATAAGGAACATTATCCATAAATGAGGTAAACCCAAGAAAATCATCGGCTTTGTATAATGCTGTAATCAATTCTTTGCCATTTTCGTCCATCTTATGGGACTTAATCACACCTTTCAGAATTAAATAAACCTTATTAGAGTGCTCACCCTCTTTATAAATTATTTCTCCTTTTTTATATTCAGAAATCTCTCCATGATCATCAAAAAAATTCTTCAGTTCATGAAGATTTCTAAGCCCATTGTCTTCTTTATGACCTGTTACTTTTTGAGTTTGCTCCTCGAGTAAATTTGCAATGATTTGTGCTTTGGCCAAACGACTTTCGATAGCACTAAGCAATTCTTCTTCTTCAAAAGGTTTGGTAAGGTAATCATCGGCACCCAAATCCATTCCTCTTCGTATTTCTTTATGTTCTGTCTTGGCAGATAAAAATATAAAGGGAATTTGACTTGTATTTTTATCGTAGGACAAAGCCTCAAGAACACCATAACCATCAACCTCGGGCATCATAATATCACAAACAATAATGTCGGGTTTTTCTTCTTTTGCTTTGGTTATACCTATTTTTCCGTTAGGAGATGTAATTACTTTATAATCTGAAAGTTCTAAAAGTTCAGCGGTATTTTCTCTAAGCGCTGTATCATCCTCGATTAATAAAATGGTTTTCATTGTTTGCCGTGATTAGTAATAACAGGTATTTTAACTATAAATGTTGATCCTTGGCCTTCTTTACTTGTAAAAGTAATACTCCCGCCAAGGTTTTCCAAATGACTTTTTACAATGTTTAATCCAATTCCGGTTCCTTGGTCCAACAAAGCATTTTCTGCCCTAAAATATCGTTTAAAAATAAACTGTTGTTCTTTTTCTGGAATACCAATTCCTTGATCTATGATCTTAAAGGTGAGCATCTCATTCTCAAAACTTACTTTTAAATCGATTACCGTATTTTCTCCAGAATATTTTACGGCATTATGGATAAGATTAGACAAGACGAGTTCTATGATCTTCTCGTCAAATTCAACCATATAATCATCAATATCAATGGGATAGTTTATTCGCTGCCCGTCTTTAAGCAACATATTGGCGTTATAAACTACTTCATTAACCACTTTACTAAGGGGAAAATGACTAAACTTATAATTTACTTTGCCCGTTTCTAAACGTTCAATAGACAAGAAATCATTAAGGATATTATCCAGGTACTTTACTTTATTTTTTATAGTATCCAGATGTTTATCTCTCTTGAGTTGCTGTTCTTCTTTGGTGTATTTTCCAATTAATGTTGCAGAGGTAAGAATGCCTCCAAGAGGCGTTTTAAATTCATGAGAAACCAGCGATAAGAATTTGGTTTTCAACTCATTAAGATCCCTTTCTTTTTTTAAAGACTCTTTCATCTTGGCCTCGGCTTCCTGTCTAAGTTTTACTTCTTCTTTGAGCTCCTTTATAGTATGATGTAATTCTTCTGTTCGTTCTTCTATTTTATGTTCCAGTTGAGCATTTAACTCCTTGATTTTTTGTTCATGTTCTTTACGTTGAGTGATATCGATAATTAATGCCATTACATAATCATTATCATAAATAGTAAAGGGATTAAGGCCTGCTTCAACGGGGAACTCTGTACCATCTTTTCTTACACCAAAAAGATCTCTGCCTCGACCCATATTTCTTTTTTCACTATGGGCAACAAAACCTTCAAAATGATCTTTATGACTGTGATGATATTTTTGTGGTATTAGCACATTCAAGCTTTTTCCTAAAAGTTCTTTAGTATCATATCCAAATATCTCGTCGGCCGATCCATTAGTGGCCACGATAATTTGATCTTTATTTACTACTACAATTCCCTCCGAAACTGCTTCAGAAAGAATTCTAAAAACATTACTCTGTTTTTCAAATACCTTCATACAAGGATTTTGGTTGTTTATTTTTTCTATTAGGTTGTTTCTGCAAGATATACAATGAATTATAAATATAGAAGATATCTTTCAGACAATTCCTACAAAACTTATTAAATCATTGGTTTTCAAAAATACTACAATCAATCATAAAAACTGATATCTATCATTTCTTATTAACACCCCTTTGGATACTTTAACCAAAAATTATGAATCATGAAAGGGGTATTAAACTTAGGAAAACTTTTCAATGTTAAAATTGAAATCCATTGGACCTTCATCTTCATCTTATTATGGGTACTATTTTTAGAACTAAAATCGGGAGGGACATTTCAAAATGCAATGATGAGTATTGTTTTTATAATGCTTCTATTTGCCTGTGTGGTGTTTCATGAGTTTGGACATATACTTACTGCCCGAAAATTTGGAGTAACCACCAAAAAGATAACATTGTTACCAATAGGAGGTGTTGCCTCTATGGAAACCATACCAGAAAATCCTAAGCAAGAACTTTTGATTTCGTTGGCAGGCCCTGCTGTAAATATTTTAATTGCTCTGGTGCTATCATTGTTTATAAATACTTCTTTTTTCTTTGACCAGGATCCTGGACAAGTTGAAGAAGCATTGAGTCATGTAACTCCTCAAAACTTGTTGATTTATCTTTTTTCAGCCAATATAGCCTTAGCCATATTTAATTTTATTCCGGCATTTCCTATGGATGGTGGCCGTGTATTAAGAGCTATACTTGCTATGAAAACTGATCGTGTTACTGCCACCAATATTGCTTCTGGCATAGGTCAGTTTATTGCATTGATCTTTGTATTTATAGGTATTTTATATAACCCGTTCCTCATAATTATTGCATTATTTATTTTTTTTGGTGCTTATAGCGAAAACAAAATGGTACGACAACTAGCACTATTGAAAGGTCATAAAGTACACGAAGCTATGCTTACCAACATCTCTGTCCTAAAACCAGATGACACCATTGAAGATGCTATCGAACTTTTACTTTCTGGGACAGAAAAAAACTTTGTGATCACGCAAAACGCAAAAATAATAGGTGTTCTTTATCATAAAGACATTATTAAAAATTCTAAAAATAGAAATCTACCCATACGCGATGTTATGTCAACATCGCACAGGACTATTGAGGTTCGTGCCGATTTAAAAGAAATCTTTAAGTTAATTAATACTGAAAAAAGAGATTTTTTTGCCGTTACCGATAATGGTTCATTGGCAGGGGCAATTGATCTTAGCAATTTGAGCGAGTTTATGTTAATACAAACCAACTTGATTTCTAGATAATACTGAACTCATCTTGAGTAGAGATTTTCAACCGAAAAATTTGGCTTTTGTGCTGTAATGAAGTTGATTTTTTTCTGCATAGCCATAGCTACGGTTAAAAAAATCAATAAAACTAGAGTGCAAAATGTGAATTTTGTAGGTAAAAGCATTACTCAAGATGAGTTCACTATTATTTTATACTTATACAACTGATTTATATCATAAAAAACTTCGTTATGGGTTGTTAAATTTATACTGATGAATCTATAAATCTTAAATAACATGACGACAACAGAAAATATAGGGATGACATTTTATCAAAACCTCGGCAAACTATTCTATGCTATTGCCGCTTCTGATAAAGTTGTTCGCGAATCAGAATATAAATCATTAAGAAAAATTGTAAAATCAGAATGGTTAGACGTTGATGATATCGAAGATAATTTTGGAGCTGATGCAGCATACCAAATCGAAATTGTATTTGATTGGTTAGACTACCAGGAATTAAATGCAGACGAATCTTATAATCAATTTGAAGAGTATTATAAAGAGCATAAAACGCATTTTACCGACAAAATCAAGGACCTCGTCTGGAGCACATGTAACGCCATTGCTGGAGCTTTCTCGGGTAAAAACAAATCAGAATTGATGATGTTGGGTCGACTGAAATTGATTTTTGAAAAGTAACTAATTTTTAATTAGGAAATGGAGTTTATTGATTACTATAAGATACTTGGCGTTTCTAAAAACGCATCAGAAACCGATATCAAAAAAGCATACCGAAAACTAGCTCGAAAATATCATCCCGACCTAAATCCAAATGATAAAGAAGCTGAAAAGAAGTTTAAAGAAATCAATGAAGCCAATGAAGTATTGAGCAATCCAGAAAACCGAAAAAAGTATGACCAGTATGGTAAAGATTGGCAACATGCTGAAGCGTTTGAACAAGCTAGACAATCACAACAACATAGTGGATCAGGTAGACAACAATATTACAGTGATTTCACTGAAGGTGATTTTTCAGACTTTTTTGAATCGATGTTTGGAGGAGCAGGCAAAAGCTATCGTCGTGGTCAGGTAAAATATAGAGGTGAAGATTATAATGCAGAACTACGTCTTGATTTAATGGACGTGTATAAAACGCATAAAAGAACGCTTACAGTTAATGGAAAGAATATCAGAATCACTATTCCTGCCGGTGTTGAAAATGGTCAAACCATAAAAATTAAAGGGCATGGAGGGCCAGGAATTGGTGGCGGACCAAATGGGGATTTATACATCACATTTGTTATAGAAAATAGTACCATTTTTAAACGTGATAAAAGCGATTTGCACCTCAATAAAGATATCGATCTATTTACTGCAGTATTAGGAGGTGAGATCACCATAAATACTCTGGACGGAAAAGTAAAATTAAAAGTAAAGCCCGAAACGCAAAATGGCACCAAAGTAAAACTTAAAGGAAAAGGATTTCCTAGATATAAAAAAGAAGGGCAATTTGGCGACTTATACATTACCTATACAGTCAAAATCCCAAGAAACCTTTCTGAGAGACAAAAGGAACTATTTAGAGAATTATCTAAATTATAAAAGAATAGTGCGATGATGAAAGAAAATCTAATACCAGCTATAGAATTTTGTACCAGCCACCAGATAGAATTCTCATTCATAAATTCATTGCATGAATATGGGTTAATAGAAATCATAGAAGTTAGACAAACTGCATTTCTACACCCCAAAGAATTGCCCAAACTTGAACAAATCTTACTTTTTAATAAAGAACTTGAAATTAATCTTGAAGGAGTAGAAGTTATAATTCGATTGCTAGAACGTGTCAATCAGATTCAGAATGAAATGACTGTGCTAAAAAACAGATTGAGATTATATGAAAATTTATAATTAAAATTCAACCTGAGTTTTATGAGTAATAGGCTTTTTTAATACCATTCTATAAATATCTCCACAACCTGAATTTTAATAAAAAATCGCCCTTTTTATGTTATCAATTAGCTGATCAATATCATATTTTTATATAAGAAACTCGACTACATTTATTATTATGTAAACATACAAATATGCCCAGACCAAAAACGAAGAAAGAATTGGTTGAGTTTAGTAATAAGAATTACAAAAGATTACTTGACTATGTTAATTCCTTTTCAGGTGAGAAATTGGCTTCTGAATTTCCTAAAGGATTTTTGAATAGAAATGTTAGAGATGTGTTGGCCCATCTTCATCATTGGCATTTAATGATGATAGATTGGTATATTGTAGGCATGGCAGGAAATAAACCCGATATGCCGGCAAAAGGATATACCTGGAAAATGACACCAGAACTTAATCGAGAAATATGGAAGAAATATACTAATGAAACCCTAGAAAAAGTTAAAAAACAATTACAAGGTTCATTTGAAGAACTCCAAAAAATAATCAATAAACATTCTGAAGAAGAGTTATTCGAAAAACGAAGATTTAAATGGACTGGCACTACTTCGTTGGCCGCCTATCTGATTTCAGCTACTTCCAGTCACTACGATTGGGCATATAAATTAATCAAAAAATGCGTTAAATAGTAAATAACCTATTTGATCACATAAATATCTATCTTATGAAAACATTAATCACATGTCTTATTTTTTTAAGTTTTGTAGCTTGTAAAAAAGAGACTTCGCCTCAAAAAAATCCTGAGCCTCAAACAATAGAAAACGAGCAAACTCAAGACCAAAATATTACAGACTCTACCTTAGTTTTTTCAGAAGAAAGTCTGGAACTTGAGCAAGAGAAAACCAAAGCTATTAAAAGAGAACGCCTGTTAAAGGCCGAAGATGATAAACCCAATCTGCAACAACTGGTAGTTTCAAAAAGTTTTTTCAAAGAAGAGGATCTGTATATTTTGGATTACAAATATCCATACCTTAACGAGAAAATCGATCGGGGATACTCAGTTTTTAACAATTTCATCAAAGAAAACTATCTGAATATTGAAAAAACTGAAAATCAAATCCTAGAAGACAAGGAACTACTTTGCGATACCTTAAAAATTGATAGATTTAGAGATAAAAGAATCATCGATTACAAAATTTATAATGTGAATGATAAAATGTTGAGTGCCGTGCTTTATAAAGAGAACTATTATTCGGGCATGCGGTATTCAACCTATCTTTTTGATTGTGTAAACTTTGACCTAAAAGATCACTCTTTTGTATATTTTAATGATTTCTTTGTGGCCAACTCTGAAGAAGAAATATACAACACTATAAATACCCTTATAAAAGAAGGAATTGAGTCAGGAGAGTTGTATTACGAATGTTGGGAATTATCAAAAGGAGATTTTAAAGCATATAAGAACAATTTTGTAGTAAATGATGATACCGTCGAGTATTATTTTGATGATTGTGTGATCTGCCCATCATATACAGGAACCTATTCTGTAGAAATTCCTATCAAAAAAATTATGCATCTAATAAAAAAGTTTAATTACCATCCAGAAGTGGGGTAACTCGTTTGATTATCATAATTTTGAAGATAAATTAACTCTATGAAAAGTAGTTTTAGCAATATTATAAATTCGGAAACTCCTGTATTGGTTGATTTTTTTGCCGATTGGTGTGGACCCTGTAAAGTATTGGCTCCAATACTAAAAGAAGTTAAAGATGAATTAGGAGATACTATTAAAATTGTAAAAATCAATGTAGACAAAAACCAGCCTTTATCTGCAAAATATCAGGTTCGTGGTGTACCAACCATGATCTTGTTTAAAGACGGAAAACAACTCTGGAGGCAATCCGGTGTATTGCAAAAAAATGATATTATAAGCGTTATCAATTCATATGAATAGTCATGCAACTTAATCAATACATAGATCATACCCTTCTAAAAGCAAATGCAACTGTAGAGGATATTAAAAATCTTTGTACCCAAGCAAAAAAGTATAACTTTTATGCAGTTTGTGTAAGTAGTTATTATGTTGCTCTTGCCGATAGTGAACTCATGCATACCGATGTAAAAGTAGCTTCGGTTGTCGGGTTTCCATTAGGATCAATGACTACTCGGGTTAAGGTATTTGAAGCCAAACAATGTATTGATCAGGGTGCTGATGAAATTGACATGGTACTTAACATTGGTTTGTTAAAATCAGGATATCATAAAATTGTAGAAGATGAGATTAGATCTATCAAAAAGGTAATTGGAGATAAGGTATTAAAGGTAATTTTTGAGAATTGTTACCTCACCGATGAAGAAAAGAAAATTGCTTGCAAACTATCTCTTAACGCTGGCGCAGATTATATAAAAACTTCAACAGGGTTTGGTACAGGCGGAGCAACTTTAGAAGATGTTCAACTTATGAAAAATGAAGTTGGCGATCAGTTAAAAATAAAAGCTTCGGGAGGTATTAGAGATATCGAAACTGCTAGAAAATATATTGATTTAGGAGTTTCAAGAATAGGTACCTCATCGGGAATAGCAATCGTAACTTCAAACTAATAAAAAATGAGTGTGCATATTGCAGCCAAACAAGGAGAAATTGCAGAAACCGTTTTGCTTCCAGGGGATCCGATGCGTGCCAAATGGATTGCAGAGACTTTTTTTGACAATCCCTTTTGTTATAACCAGGTACGAGGAATGTTAGGCTACACAGGAACCTATAAAGGCAAACGGGTATCCGTTCAGGGAACTGGAATGGGCATACCTTCTGCGTTGATCTATTGTCATGAATTAATTAATGACTATGGAGCCAAAAACCTAATTCGTGTGGGGTCTGCCGGCTCTTATCAAAAAGAGGTTAACATACGTGATATTGTAATTGCAATGGCCGCATCCTCGACATCGGGAATTAACAATTCAAGGTTTATTAATTCTGATTATTCTCCTACGGCCAATTTTGAATTATTCATGAAAGCTGCCCAATATGCCCAGGATCATAATATTCCTATCAAAGCCGGAAACGTATTATCTTCTGACGAATTTTATGATGATGACCCTAATTCTTATAAACATTGGGCCAATTTTGGAATACTATGTGTAGAAATGGAAGCTGCCGGTTTATATACGATTGCCGCAAAATTTAATGTAAAAGCATTGGCGATTCTTACCATTTCCGATTCTTTGGTAACGGGGGAAAGAACTTCTTCTGAAGAACGCGAAACCACCTTTAGTAAAATGATCAAGATTGCTTTAGGAACACTATAAAAAAGAAAAACCGGTAAAGTCACAATCACCCTTACCGGTCTAACGTTATTATGAAAAAGGTTGCTTAAATTTTGAATGTAATCACTGGTTTGTTGGCATGATTGGCAATGTCCTCGCCAATGCTCCCGCTAAAGAAATGTGCTAATCCTCTACGGCCATGGGTTGGTATGGCAATCACATCGGCATCTATTTTGTTACTATAATTAAAGACCCCGCTTTCTACAGTATAATCGCTATAATAAACAACTTTGTCATGCATCTCCAGGTTTCCGGCATCTGCCTTAAACAAAAACTCTTTAACACGTTCTTCCATCTGTCCTGAACTTCTAAATTGGTCCCCAGGTAGATTTATATACAATAGATTTACATTAGCCCCCATGGCCTCAAACAACTTCATGGCATTGTGATATGGCCGAAGGTTTTCTATTTTAAAATCACATACAAATACGACCTCTTTCATCTTAAAATCGTCTCCAGGATTTTTAATAACCAACACAGGAATATCTGAAGAACGCACCACTTTTTCGGTATTAGAGCCAATAAAAACTTCTTCTCGTAAACCGCTTACACCGTGAGAACCCATTACAATAAGGTCCACATCATTTTCATGAGCTACCTCATTGATTTCACTAAATATTTTATAATTCTGAACAGTTTCTGTTACTTTAATTCCTTTTAGATATTCTTTGTCCAGGAAAGTTTTAAAACGTTTTTCAGCAAGTTTCATATAGTACATAGCTTCTGCTACTTCCTGGCCCTCATCTTTTGTAAGTACGGCTTCTGAAAGTCCCAACATATGCAATACTATAATTTCTGCATTTTGTTGTTTGGCAATTGTTGAAGCTACTTGTAATGCATATTCTGAATATTCAGAAAAATCAATAGGTACAAGAATTTTTTTCATGTCTTCGTTTTTTAGGGTTTTCTGTTTTTACAAGATCTAAAGTATAAGACAGAATATTCAAATACTATGACAATTATCATGACTATCCTTCCTCAAAGTCTATAACTTTATATATCAATAATTTATATCAAACCGAAAATCAAAAACCCTTTCAGTCATGGCACTCAATTTTAATCAATATGCAAAAGAAGCGAATACCTTTTTGAAGGAATATGCTCATGAAATGAACCTAGAGGACAATCCAGATAAAGCGGCACGAATTTTATCTTCTGTGCTACATGGATTACGAGAGATTATTTCTATTGAAGAATCTTTGCAATTGGTGGCGCAATTACCAATGTTTTTAAAAGCAGTTTACGTAAACGGATGGAGAATAAAGGCCAAAAAGGATAAAGTAAAACACATGGAACAATTTATTGATTTGGTGCGATCCTATGATGGTGTTACCTCTATCTATGATTTTGAATCCAATGAAATAGCAGAGCATTATATACGAACCACATTCTTTGTATTGCGAAAATATATATCACCAGGAGAAATGCAGGATATTAGAGATGAATTACCTAAAAACCTAAAAAATATGATTTTTGATAAATTGTTTTTTTAGAGATCACAAATATCTAATTCAATTTGGGAATCGCTGTTAATCTTGCAATAATCTTATCCGCAAAATCCTGGACTTGTTCTATATTGGATTCTCCAGTAATTGCGTCAACTTCTTTCATATGATAGGTACCTTCTCCCGAGGTAGTTAATACGACTATTTTGTCTTGCTGATCCATTGTTTTTTCTATAAACTGTCTTACGGCGAAAGGTGGTTTCCAATTTTCCCAAGTATGGATAATCACAATCCCCGAATATTCCTCGGGTGACATATCTTTCAACAAAGAAACATCGATAACCTTTATAAATACCGAATCGGATTTGTAGTGACTTACTATTCTATTGGTTATGATATCTTTAAATGCACTTCCCTGAGTAGCAATTAGAAGTTTACGCTCAAAATCCGGAGTATTTACCAGATACGGTTCGGTTATTTCCATAGAATATTCAAATTTGTACCAAATCGAAAACAGGAAGAATAGTACAATAGCCGATAAGATGATCCATAATACTTTTCTTGGTCGTTTCATTTTTAAGTTATTTAAGGGTTACTTACTAAAATATAGAACTCTACGTAAGAAAAATATGACTATAATCATCTTTACCTCTAACTTACTATATATAAAAGTGCCTAATTGTTTGAAAATGTTTATAGCGAAAAACCTGTCTTTGAAGACAATATCCTTTTTAATTCTTGGGTAGTAGTTGGATCTATTAAATTCAAGGCTTTAACATCACACAATTCTTCTACCATTCTTCGTCCTGCAAGGGTATTTGTTGAAATCCCTGTTACAATATCTGGAATGATATCAAACGCTTTCATAAGCCCATAAACAGCATAGGGATCTGAAGCACTTAGAATTATGCATTTTATTTGTTCTCTTATTGCATTAATTGCGATATCACCATTATACGGTTCTAGCGGTGATGCTCCTATTTCGATCACTGCCACCTCTGCCTTTTGTGATTCGATTTTACTTAGCAACAGCTTCAGTTTTTCTTTATATTTTTCTCTTGGATAAATTGAGGATGGTAATCCTACATCTACAAAATCAAAAACCACATCGGCCCCTACATCTTTAACTGCCAGAATATCCTTAAAACGTCCTGCTCCCGTGAGTTTGGCTCCAACCACTTTTAGTCCATTCAATTTAAACAGATTGGTCACAATTCTTGCCGAGGTCGTTTTACCGGCAGACATTGAAGTGCCAACAAAGAGAATTGTTGGAGTAGAATAGGGCACTTCATTTATCAGTTCGACAAAGGAATCCATTGTAAGTTTCTCTTTTCCTCTAAAAGCATGCGCTACATACCCTATTTTCATCATGTTTGGGATGAAAACTGACTTCGAGGTCATTTTCCCTAGTAGACCAGCACCTGTTAAAACATGCATCTCGAGATCCTCTTCAACTTTTTTCCAGGTTCCGGTAGCTTCTAATGTTGCAAAACGCTCGCCAAGTGCTCCTACAATAGATTCTCCTCCAATAACACCGCGCATTCTCCCATTCGGAAGCTCAAGCTTCAACGTATTACTACCAGCATCCAAAATCTTACAAACCACATAATCTCCTGTCTCCCATTGGGTTTTTGGCAACTTCTTCAATGTAAAACCTTTTTCGGCAAGGTCAGAAATTCTTGTGAGCGAAGTATAGATATATCGATGATTCATGATTCAATGATTTAAGGGTTCTGCAAGAAGTAAAAGTGTAAGTAATGTTGTCCTTTCTACAATGCTGTTATGTAAAATGTATTCGTGATCGGCATGTGCTCCATCGCCCGGTGTTCCTAATCCGTCCAAAGTGGCGGTAAATTTACTTGTTGTATTGGCATCAGAGCCTCCTCCCGCGGTAGCTTGTTCTAACTCAATTCCCAAAAGTTTTCCTTTTTTCTTCGCCACTTTCCATAATTCCTGATTGCGGATGGTTTTTTCCATAGGCGGTCTTCCAATTGCTCCTTCTATATGCAATTCTACATCTGGAAGATTTGGGTGTAATGCTTTAATTTTCTTAGTTATGTATTGACCATCATTTTCATTTAACACCCTTACATCAACTACTGCTTTGCTTTCTGGAGCAACTACATTAGGTGAGATGCCTCCTTCAATCATGCCTACATTTACAGTGATTCCTTTTTCGGTATCATTCATTGCATAGAGTTTTTGTACTTGATGTGATAATTCTACAATAGCATTGATACCCCTGGTAGGGTCCAAGCCTGCATGTGCGGCTTTTCCTTTTACCGTGATCGTAAAACGCCCTATCCCCTTTCTGGCAGTCTTAAGTTTCCCCTCTAAACCAAGCGGTGGTTCCAAGACATAAGCCCTGTTTGAGATCTTAGCCAATCTTTTGATCGCATTTGTTGATTCCCTACTACCAATCTCTTCGTCAGAATTAATTAAAACTATAGGAGTCACTTGTAAACTCAATGATAATTCTTTAATCACTCGCAGTGCAAATATTATTTGAGTAAGTCCTGCCTTCATATCATAAACTCCAGGGCCTTTTATCTTTTCTTCTTTAATAAGAAAAGGCATTTTGTTAATTGTATCTATTGGCCAAACAGTGTCGCAATGCCCCATTAAAAGTTGTATTGGATTTTTTTTCTCTCTGTCTTTAGGGTATGCAAATAGATACCCTCCCGTTTCTTTCCCAGGAAAGTGTATCGCTTTGTATCCTATAGTTTCAAGTTCTTTCTTCAGGAAATCAAAAACCTGATGTTGTGCTGTTATAGATCTAGAAGGAGTTTCTATGGTAACCAAAGTATCTAAAAAAGTTAACATTTTTTCTTTGCAATTGTCAAGATGGTTCTGAATTCTATTCGATATGTACTTATCGCCCTTCATCGAGAAAAATCTTTGGGAAACGGGAAATTGAATGTCTCAGAAACTGAAGCAAAACGTCCATCTGCCAAATACACCAAGAGTGAATGTTCTCTTAGCTGTTTTTGTTCGTCTTTTTCAGAAATTTTTAAATAGTTTGGATGTACTGAGGCTGCACTAATTTTACCAGTTATAATGCTATTCTCATCAAATCCATCAATGATTTTAAACAATTCACACTCCAGATGTAGATAAGAATCAACAACCAATAATGCGTCTACTACACTAGCTTTTATAGTAGGCAATGCAGGCACTATTTGATCTGATTTTGAAATCCCTTGGGTTCTTGGTGAAGCGCTTAATGCAGCCAACAGTACCTGATTTGGTAATGGAAAGCTTACTGAAAATTCTTTATATCTTAATACATTTTGATATGTACCGTGCCTGGGAGTGCATACAAATCCAAAGTAGTTCTTAAAGCCAATGGGCATTGCCATATGCTTTGGAGCCATATCGTATCCATCATCCTCTTTGGTTCCAATGATAACCAAAGGCGCCACAGTAAAAAAGTGACTCCAAATAGGATTAGATATATCCAGTACTATAAAATCCTTTTGTGTATTCATATATCAAATCTTGTATGTTATTAAGGTACAAAAGGAGTAGTGTTCAGAAACTGATTTTTGTCACCTTATTCTTGTTAAGAAAATGCAGGTAAATGACCAATATCATTTTGTAACCTTAATGTTATTAATACATTAATAGCTACAACCAAAACCTTAAGTAACATGAAAACTATAACACTACTATTTGCTTTACTGTTACCATTTCTTTCTATTGCTCAATTTGAAGCTAAAGAAGAAGTTACAGTATCAAATGAACAGAATGACGATGTATACCTTACCGGTGAAAACGTGAAGATAAATGCCAAAGTAGACGGAGATTTGGTGACTGCAGGTGCCAATATTACTTCAAAAGATTCTATAACTCAGGATTTAATTGCAGCAGGAGGGGAAATTACAATCCAAGGATATGTGGGAGACGATATTCGAACTGCCGGAGGAAGGCTTACAATTGACACGAATGTAGGCGATGATCTTGTGGCGGCAGGGGGCGAAATTCTTATTTCGGAAGAGACTATAGTCTATGGCAATCTTATTTCTTGTGGAGGCAAGTTAACTATTGATGGTGAAACAAAAGGATTGGCCAAAGTATGCGGTGGTGAAATCACATTGAATGGGAAAATAGCTAAGGAAGCTTCATTTTATGGAGGAACAGTAATTATAAATGGCGAAGTGCGAGGCCCTTCCAAAATAGTTGCAGAAACTATTAAAATTGGGGATAATGCAAAATTCTATTCCGATGTAGAGTATTGGTCAGAAAATCGTGATGTTGATTTTAAAAATTCACTTGTTAATGCCTCAGCTACATTTAATGAAGATTTAGGCAGAGAAGAAGATCGGCTTTCTTGGGGATTTTTTGGAGCAGCCGCACTAGGCTTTTGGATTTTCTATATTCTTTCGGCATTTCTAATCATAGTACTTCTTAATGCACTATTTAAAAATTGGTTTTCTAAGGCTGTTACAAATTTGAATAAAGACCTCTTTAAAAGTTTAGGATACGGTATTGCTTATCTAATAGGAGTTCCATTATTGATTTTGATAACCTTTATAATTGTTATAGGGATTCCGATAGGGTTGTTGTTAACTGCTTTATATGCATTTAGCTTATTATTTGGGCATTTGGTAGTTGCCTTACTAATCACACATTATTTAAATAGCAGAAATGATAAATCATGGAATTTCTGGACTCTTACTATTTTGGCGGTAGCTATTGCCATAATAATTCGATTAATAACATTTTTACCGTTTTTAGGAGGTATTATTTCTTTCCTTATTATAGCAGTTGGTTACGGTGTATTAGCTATTACTCTATTACAACACAAGGCTTCTTTAAAACTAAGTACTTAATATTAGAAAAGATGATACTAGAAGACAAACATAAACCTGTTTCAATTAGGGTTGGGGGCGTTGTTTTACAAGGCAACCTTACCATTCCAGAAAATCCATCGGGAATTATAATTTTCTCGCATGGTAGTGGAAGTAGCAGACTAAGCCCAAGAAACAATTACGTTGCCAAAGTGTTACAGCAAAAAGGAATGGCCACTTTGCTATTTGACCTATTAACAGAACAAGAAGATACTATTTACGAAAATCGATTTGATATAGATTTATTAACCAAAAGATTAATCGAAGTAACCAATTGGGTAAAAAATTATTCTCTCACAAAAGGGTTACACATCGGATATTTTGGAGCAAGCACTGGTGCTGCCTCTGCTTTAAAAGCTGCCGCTTCTTTTGGTAAAGAGATCAGTGCTGTAGTCTCAAGAGGAGGTCGGCCAGATCTAGCAATGAAAAAATTACATGAAGTATCGGCTTCAACTCTATTGATAGTTGGTGGTTGGGATGATATTGTGATTAAGCTCAATGAAAAGGCATATCAAAAATTAAATTGTAATCGTGAACTAAAAATTATACCAGAAGCCTCTCATCTTTTTGAGGAACCCGGAAAACTGGAAGAAGTAGCAAATATCTCAGCAAATTGGTTTGCTAAAAAACTACATCAAAAAAATGAATAACACATTTAAAAATAGAACCAGTGCAGGTATACTACTTGCCAAGAAATTACGTCGTTTTAAAAATAAAGACGTAGTCGTTTTAGCAATACCAAGAGGAGGGTTGCCTCTTGGTGCAGCTGTAGCAAGAGTATTAGAAGCACCTCTTGATGTGGCACTTTCAAAAAAAATTGGACATCCTTACAATAAAGAATACGCTATCGGGGCAATAAGTTTAGATAGCAGAATTTTAAGTACTCCTATTGAAGCTTCAGAAGAATATATCGAAGAGGAAACAAAACGGATACGAAAAGTATTAGGGCACCGTCGAGATCAATATTATAAAAACTCACAACCACAAGACCTCAAGGATAAGGTAGTAATAATTGTTGATGATGGAATTGCAACAGGGAATACCATGTTGGCAACAATTGAGTTAGTACACAAAATGAAACCTTTGATAATTATTGTAGCAATCCCAGTAGCACCTTGCTCTGCTGTCGAAAAACTAAAAATCTCTCCTTTTGTAGATGAGGTCGTATGTTTACTAACACCGAATAATTTTAGAGCAGTAGGACAATTTTTTGATGAGTTTAGTACCGTGACCGACGAAGAAGCCATTAGAATACTGGAAGAATGTAATAAGACATCCTTTAACCACGGCAAAAGGTTTTAATTTTGCCAGCTCTTTCTATCTTCTTGACACTATCCCGTAAAGTGTGTAATTAAAAATACCGAGGGTTTGACTTATTTAGAGTCGGACCCTTTTTTCATAGAT
>CANMDH010000031.1 GCA_947496555.1 uncultured Aquimarina sp.
TTCGTTTGTCATGATTCTGTCTGAATAAAATTAATGATTAAAATTTAACTCAGACAGAGTTCAGTTTACAGCCTCTTCTTTCCTGTAAAGTAAGGGAAATTGGTGATTTTTTAGTTTTTCAACTTTACGAAGTAAAGAATCATTACGATTAGGACCAATCCATCGATCAAGCTCCATACTTATTTCTGGATCATACAGATAAAATTTATAAATCAATTCGATGTGAATAATTTTATCTTTAAATAGATCTTTTACGATAAAATCGAGTTCTCCAATAGTGACTTTATCCTTAAAAACCTGAATATTATTCGAAATAAGATCATATCGTTTAGAATTTACAATACAATGTTCGAAGAAATGTTCGATACGTTTACCTAATACTTCATTATCGTGAATGTCAATTTTAGCCGTATTAATTTCAAAAGGAGGCTTTGATAATTCTTCAAAATTGAACAATGGTATTTTTAATAGGGATTCAACGAGTTTAAGAGATGTACTCTGCAAAAAACCTAAATATTGATACTCCAAAGACATTTTGAATAAGTTTATTGCGAAAAACTAGAGAAATACCTACCAATAATGGGCCTAAGAAGCTTACGGTCTACTGGTTTAGAGACAAAATCATCACACCCGGCATCCAAAGCTTTTTGTATATCTTCTTCAGTAGAATATGCCGTCTGTGCAACAATAGGCAGTTTTGGCCTCATTTTTTTTATCTTTTTGGTGGCGGTATATCCATCCATGATGGGCATTCTAATATCCATAAGAACGAGATCAATATTTTGATTGTTCTCACAGATGTTTACGGCTTCTTTGCCATTTTCGGCCCTATGAACCACAAATTTATACCCTTTCATTTTTAGTAGAATTGTTTTTAGAAACAAATAGTTAACATCTCCATCCTCAACAATTAGGATAACCTGTTTAATGGGGAATTTTTGTGAGGCATCCGTATCTATATTCGTATCATGTTTACTTGGGTCAAAAATAGGGTGATGGGGGACGGTTAATGTAAATGTAGAACCTTTACCTGGGGTTGAAGTGAATGATATAGTTCCGCTAAGCAATTCGGCATTTTTTTGAGCAATTGATAGCCCTAAACCAAGACCATCGTAGCTTTTGGTTACTTCTTTTTCAGACTGAGAAAAATTGCGGAATATAATTTCTTGATCCTTTTGATTGATTCCTATTCCTGTATCTCTTACAGAAATGACAAGTTTATCAGCTGTTATTTCACTAGAAATTTCGACGAGGCCCTTTTTCGTAAACTTTATTGCATTGTCAATTAGGTTCACCAAGATTTTCTCGATTTTTGATTTGTCCATTAATATACTACCCTCTTCCTCGGTAAGTTTGTTGTCGAGGTGGAGAGTAATTTTTTTATTAATTGCTTTGCTTTGAAATTGAGAAAATAACGTTAAGAGTAACTTATTAAAATCTACTTCTGCGAGCTGCAATTCTACCTGGTTGGTTTGTAACCTTGATATTTCTATGATATCATCTATAATATTAATCAATTGATGGCTACTGTCTATGATAATCTTGGTATATTCTTTTTGCTTCTCGGAGGTTATTTGTGGGTCATTAAGTAATTCAGAAAAACCAATGATACCGTTCATGGGGGTTCTTACTTCGTGGGAGATGTTATGGATAAATGCGGTTTTTAGTTTGTTGCTTTCTTCGGCCAATTCTTTGGCAACGATCAATTCTTTGGTTTTTTGCTTAATTATATATTTTAAATATCTATTAAGTAAAAGAATAACGATCATTAATAGTAAAATGATTACCGTAAAATTTATCCAAAAGCTTGCCTTTTTATAGAAAGGTACCACCTCATAGTATAACCAATTTTCAAAAAGAGTCTTTTTCTCCGCGTCATCGACATTACGGGTGGCTTTTGACATAATTTGATTGAGAACAAGGTTGCTTTTTTGAACTGCAATACTGGGCGAGTAGCTATATTTAGTTTCTGAGACGATAACAAGATTATCAAGATTCTCCGTTTTTATAAGATAATTAGAAACCGCTTTGGGGCCTATGTATGCGTGATATTTACCATTACTAACCTCTTTTAAACAGGTTAAATCATCAATTTCTGTAATTATATTGAGGCCTTCTTCTTTTTCCTTTAGAATTTCATGGATGGCATAGTCTTTAGGAACTGTTACTGTCTTATCATAAAAGTTCTTTAGTTTTGAACCATAAAAAGTATCTTTTTGAGTTACAATGGCGTGATTAGATTTAAAAAGTTGAGAATAAAAATTGAGATAAGAGTTCCTGGATGAGGTTTGTTGTATTTCAAGAATAATATCAATTTTCTTGTTTTTTGCATCATTCATTAACTGTTCCCAGTTTGTATAAATTTTTCTTTGAAACGTATATTCGATTTTATTCTCGATTAGTTTAAGATGATCGATAAGAATACCATCTATTTTTTCATTTTCATTAATAAATTGATACGGCGCATAATACGGGAAAAGAGCGACAGTGAGGCTATCATTGTCTTTTAACCATTCTTTTTCCCTTTCGGAAAGAATCTCAGTTTTAGAGCAAGAAAAACAGCCTATCAAAATTAAAATCGATAGGGAAATATATAGCAACTTTTTTGACATAGTCTTAAACTAAATGTCCCTTACTTTTTCTTTCTCTTATAATAAAGATACTATAATAGTAACACTTTTAAAAGCGTAAGCTATAGAAAATAATTAGCGAGTATATAATAGGGTAAATTATTTTGTGATCTCATTGCCATCGGGATATAGCGCAAATCTTCCTTTTGAGGTATTGTGTACATGATCATAACTTGGCCATGGCCATCCCCCAAATTCGGTTTGTTGATATTCATGAATAGCTTCTCTGATCTCTATTTGGCTGTTCATTACAAAAGGTCCATGTTTAACTACAGGCTCATTAATGGGTTTGCCTTGTAGCATTAATAAATGAGCTTCGGTATTGCTATTTGAGATCTCAAATTCTTCATTTGCTTTAAGAATTATCTCATGATTTACCGGGATTGTGTACTCTTCTGCATTAATCTCACTTCCCTTAAAGAAGTACAGGGATCTATTAACATCTTCTGAGGCCTTTGGAAACGTATAGGTAGCATTTGGATCCATCTTTATGATCCAAATATTAACTTCATTTTCAGGATGAGAAGCCCATGAATCTGGAGCTGGATCTTGTGCGGTTTTGTCCTCTAATTTTCCGGCAATTAAAGTTATTTCAATGGTATTTTGATACGCATCTTCAAAGGATAACATCGAAATTTCTTCATGCCATAGCATTTTAAAATGTGGAGATACCATTTTTTTATTTTTCGGAAGATTAAGCCAGATCTGGAAAAGGAGAAACGGGTTTTCTTTTTCGGTATTTAATAACGGGAACATTTCTGAATGCTGCACCCCTTTACCGGCAGTCATCCACTGTACGTCACCATTTCCAAAACGCCCGGCCGCGCCCAAAGAGTCTGAATGATCCACCAAACCTTTTTGAGCTATAGTAATTGTTTCAAAACCTCGATGTGGATGTGCCGGAAACCCAGGCACTTTGGTGCCATGATACATACGCCAACCATCCTTTAAGGTAAAATCCTGACCAAGATTTCGTCCTTCTAGTGAGGCATCAGGTCCTAATTCACCATTTCCATTTGGATAGTGATCTTCATGATAAGCACAAAACAAAAAAGGATCACTTGTTTCCCAAGGAAACCCAAGGGGTTTTATTTTAATAATTGCAGTCATGATCTATGAGTTTGGAAGTTTTATCGTTTAGCTTCATATTCATTTAAATCTTCAATAGTAAATCTACTTTTAAAAGTGAAGGCATAAGGAGTTTCTCCATGTTGTCTTATATGCTGTAGTCGTTCTTTTGCTTCTTCTGGCGATGGGTGATGTCCCTTTTGCACAAACCAAAAAGCCATATGCATCTGCTTCATGTTATGAAACCATTCTTTTTTACGTTTTAAGATCTCTACATGGGCTGTTTTGTAGGTAAAATCAAATAGGGTATCGATGTCTTTCCAGACCGACATATTGATAATCAAAAAATCATATTCAAAAACCCGTATGGCAGTGGCATTTCCTTCTTCATCTTTAAGTCTCCATACAAAACCAGGGCTGTTTTCTGCAAGAGCATTGATACGATCTAGATTATTTACAAAATCGGCCATCACTGGATCATTGATTGGAGCGACCATTTCGGCAATATTTACTTGAGCTAAGTGCATATGTTATAGTGTTGGTTATTATCTAAGTGATTTGTTAGTTTCCCGCTGCATTCTGAGCAATTTCATTTAGTTTTATGTCAATAGTTTCTTTAGAAATCCATTTCCCACGTACCATCACACCAAAAATTTGTTTTAAAGTTTTACTATTTTCTAAAGGATTTGCATCCAAAAGAACCATATCAGCATCCAAGCCCTCTTTAATTTGCCCAAAAGTATTTTCTTTTTCAAAGAACTTGGCGGGATTAATTGTTCCCGACTGTATTATCTGTAAAGGGGTTAATCCCGCAGTAATCATACCATCAATTTCATGGTGAATCGAAAATCCAGGAACGTTAAACAGTTGGGGTGCATCAGATCCCAAGAGTATTCTACCTCCATTTTCCTGAAGTCTTTTCAAAAGTTTCCTTCGTATTAAATTAAATTGATTCCACTGTGCTTCATTAAAATTTGGATTTTGTTCGGTATACTGCGCCTTCCTTTCTTTCCAATTTTGGAGGGTAGAAGCAGGCATATATTTCATTTCAGGTTGTTGTAATAATTCTTCTGCAGAAATAGGGGCAAACCATCGTTCGAATAAACTTTGTGTAGGTACAATCCAGACTTGATTTTGATTGGCTAATTCTACTAACTCGTCTATTTTAGATTCATCTGCTAGCAAAGTGAAATTATAGCCAAAAAAACCATTGTCGTTTGGATTCACATTTTGAGAAGTAGGAACTAAACCTTCTAGAAAACCATCAATATGATCAATAGAAGCATATTTATTCTCTAAAGCATGTCTAATACCAACATCTACAGGAACGTGGCCGGCAAAATTGATACCTACTTCATTGGCGGTTTTAACTAACTGATCAAATACCTCTAGTTTAATCCCTGGATGAATTTTTAGGAAATCATATCCGTCTTTTTGATAAGCAATCACTTTGGATGTTGCTTCTTCTTTCGAAGTTATAGAGTTTCCGTTTAGAGACGGACTCGATGTAAAAATTCGCGGACTTAGAATCTCATTTTTTATAGCTTTATCACGTAATTCAAGATGGGAAGGATGCCCCAGCATTCCTCTAATGGTAGTGATTCCATTGGAAAGATATAAGAACAACACTTCTTCAATACGTTCTTTACTCGTTGAAGGCTGCGGAATGTGTGCATGCATTTCTGCTAAACCGGGAATTAGAAACTTGCCTTCGGCATTAATCACCTGAGCATAGCTGTCCGGGTTTTCTACCATTGCCAAAATGCTTTTGATTTTTCCATCTGCAATTACTACTTGCTGTTTATTTTGAATGGATCCGTCGATTACATCAATAATAGTAACATTTGTAATAAGTATATCAGTATTATTTTGTGGTTTCTCTGGTGATTGCGCGCAGGCCATCAGAGATAGTATTGATAGGATGAAAAGACAATTTTTCATTTTACAGTGGTTTTAATTGTTATTGGTAAAGCACTCGAGACAATCATATTGCTTTGCAATTTCTTTAGGATCGTATATCTGATCCCCCTTGATTACCCGATAAATATCACGTGTGTTTCTAATGTTTTCTAAAGGATTACTATTTAGAATTACCAGGTCAGATATTTTATTTATTTTGATAGTGCCTACTTCTTTATCTTTTTTTAAGTATCTGGATCCATTAAATGATGAGGTACGAAGGGCTTCAATCGGAGTAAGTCCGACATCTACCAAAGCCTCTAATTCTTGATGTAAGGATATCCCCGAATAAGTATATGAGTTATAAGCACCGCTATCTGATCCGGCCAATAACTTCACATTGGCGTCATTCAAAGATTTAGCCAAATTTTTAAAGAAAGTGTTTAGTTCTTTTCTTGATTCCCGAGCTTCTGGAGAAGCATTAAGGCCTCTTTTAATTCTTCCTTGGTATGTTTTGATAATTCCTTTTCCAATGATTTTAAGGTAGGGGTCATTGGTGTGATCAACTTCATCAAGATAACTTAATACATTTCCAATGTGTAACGTAGGAACGACATAGGTGTTATTATTTTTAAGTAATTGAAATGTTTGCTGAGCATTAGTAGCATTATAAGAAGCGATCAATTGATCCATAGAGTTCCAGAAACCTAATTCTTTATTGATGATTGCCCGAGTAATTTCTTTTTCTTCAGAAGAACAGCCTTTAAGTATGTAATACAAATGCTCTATAGCCCCAATACCCGAAGTTACTGCTTCATTCAGTTCTATTGTAAAAGGCATATGACCTGAAGAAATCATACCTCTTGCTTTGGATTGTTTCAGGATTTCGAGATAATTTTCCCTGGAAATTTGACTATCGTATATCTTTACAAAATCTGACGGTATCTTTTCTAAGGAGTCTAATGCCTTCGTGACATCTTGCTTAGATTCTACCACCAATGAACCAGCCCAGGTTGCCTGATCTCCGTCTAGTTTGGGACCAGAAGTATAGATCGTTGGGCCTATCAACATGTTTTTCTCAATTTCTTTTCTCCATTGCAATATTTCATTGGTAAGATCTCCGCCCGCATCTCTTACTGTAGTGATACCATTGGCAATAAAGAGAGGTAGTAAATCTCTATTTTCTTTAATTAACGAATCACCTCCTCTTAGATGAATATGATTATCCCAGAATCCCGGAAGTAAGAATTTATCAGTTCCATCGATATGATGTTTTGAGCTAAAATTTACCAGGCTATCCGGAGTATTAATTTTTACAATCTGTCCATCTTGGATGCAAATAGTTTTATTATTAACACTACCATTTTCAATATTGATTAGGTTAATATTGGAAATCACCAGGTCATACCTTGTTTTTCCTTTTTCAGAACAACCAAAAAAGAAAATGATACCAAGGATGAAAATAAAAGATCTCATACAGTTAATTTATTTTGTCTTGAACTTATTGTTATCTACATCTTTGATAAACTTGATCAGTCCTTCAAAAAAGAATACGAGATAGCATACATTTCTCATAATGTAAATTTTTGGATTGAAAATATAGCAATAAACCCCAATGATTTAAAATCATTAGGGTTTAGAATGTCTTTAATTATGTCCAATATGACAGCCACAACCCGGTCGCATAAAACTTTGAGATTCTTGGTGCCATGGAAATGCTTGACTATACTTATTATTCTCCCACCAGAATTTGGTTCTTTCTTTAGAAACATTGCCAATTTCATTCATGGTATCTGTATCATATAATCTACCATTTACCATAGTATAGGTTACAGTTTCTGTATTTCTTATATTCTCTAAAGGATTTTTCTCTAGCACAATAAGATCAGCAAGTTTCCCTTCTTTTAAAGAGCCAATATCATTTCCTGCGCCTATATATTGTGCTCCATTAATAGTTGCTGCTTGTAAAGCTTCTATATTGGTCATTCCTCCTTGCTCAAACATCCATAACTCCCAATGAGCTCCCAATCCTTGCAATTGACCATGAGCGCCCAGGTTCACTTTCACTCCTTGATCGGTTAAAGCTTTACAGGTTTTGGATACCAAAATATGTCCGTTTTCATATTCTTCATCGGGCACCATAGTTCTATGTCGGGCACGGGCATCAACTATAGATCTTGGGGTATATTTCAGAAGTTTTTCATTTTCCCAAACGTTATCATTTTGGTAGAAGTAATATTCACCATTCATTCCACCATAGTTCACAATAAGTGTAGGTGTGTATCCAGTTTTACTTGTTTTCCATAATTCATTTACATCTTTATAAACGGGTGCTACAGGTATATTGTGCTCAATACCTGTATGGCCATCCATAATCATAGACATGTTGTGATAAAAAGTCGATCCTCCTTCGGGAACGACATTAATTTGTAACTCACGAGCTGCCTGAATCACTTGTTGGCGCTGGTCTCTACGGGGTTGATTATAGCTCTTTACCGATTTGGCACCAAAAGCTTTAGTTCTTCGAATGGCAGATCGAGCATCATCCAGTTTATTCACCACAGCTTTAAAATCACCATCGGCTCCGTATAAAATAATTCCGGTAGAGTAGAGGCGTGGTCCCACCATGTTTCCGTTGTTGATCATTTCTGACATGGTAAAAATGGATTCGGTATTTGCAGAAGGATCATGTGCCGTTGTAACACCAAAAGCCAGATTGGCATACAACTGCCAGTGCTTTTGAGTAGTTAATCCATATCTAAAACCGCCGATGTGTGCATGAGCATCTACAATTCCGGGCATAATCGTTTTGCCTGAAACATCATATACTTTTGCATCAGATGGAACCACTACTTCAGAGGCATTCCCCATTTTTTCGATGCGATTTCCATTAATAATAATAGTACCATTTTCGATCACCTGGTCTCCTTCCATAGTAATGATTCTGGCATTAGTGAATGCAATTTTACCTTTTGGAATATCGGTCTTGACTTTCAACTCTATTTTTATTCCTTCGGAAGTCACTTCTCCTACTTTTTCTGGCGAACCTGGTAAGAACGTAAACTTGTCTTTTACATCATTAGCAAAATATTCATCTCCGAGTGTCCAAAATACTTTTTTACTGTCTTTGGACCAATGTAGATTGATTCCGGCATCTTTTGAAATTTGTGACACAGGAACCGATTTAGACTTATTATCCAAGTCAATTTCCTTACCGTTTAAGACCAAGGGGGCGATAAACGCCTTTTGTAAAATAGTAAAGGCGATCCATTTATTATCTGGACTTGGCACTAGTCGATTTGCGTATTTAGATTTGATGTGTGTCTTTTTATCTTTTCCATTAAGGTCTACTGAGGCTAGTTTTTTGGTCAATTCTCCAAAATAAGTACCTCCTGTTTGGTAGAATATACGTTTTCCATCTTTCGAGAATATGGGGTATTCTCCTTCATCGGTTACTTGTTTTTTATCTGCTCCTGAAGAAGACATAGTGTATATTCCGGTTTTTTTTGCAAAACTTAATCCTTGATCGCTATTTCCTCCTTCTTTTCTGAATGTGATCATAGATCCGGATGAATTGTATACTGGAGTTCGATAAATTCCTTTTTCTGAAGTAAGCTTGGTTGGAGTACCTCCCGAAAGGGATATTTTATTTACCGATCCCAGTTCTTCATCATTCCAGATTACGTAAATAATATTTTGCCCATCAGGGGAAAAACTAGGTTCGAATTCAAAATACGCGGATTGAGTGGTTAAACGTTGTGGTTTCCCATCGGGCAGTGTCTTTTTCCAAAGTTGCCCCAAGGCGCTAAACACAACTGTTTTCCTATCTGGAGATGTAACTGCATTTCTAATTACTTTGGCAGTAAATTCTTCGGGCGCAACGGGTGAATTAAAATGCAAAGTTTCTGCAATCTTGATAGTAGCATCTACCGTAAATGGAATATTTGCTACCTCTTTAGTTTCTATATTGATTTTATTGATTTTTCCAGCAGTCCAGAAAACAATCTCTTTGTTATTTGGCATCCAGCTGAAGTTTGGATACACTCCAAAAATAGCCCATGCTTCTTGCTGATCTTTGTTCAGTCCATCATAAATAGGCCATTCTTCACCCGTATTAAGATCATGGATATACAAAACTGATTTGGTACGTACTCTCTTAACAAATGCCAAAAGTTTACCGCCTCTAGATACCTGAGGTCTAGCTGCTCCACCAGGTCCACCCGTTATCGTTATAGTTTTTCCAGTCTCAAATTCATATCTTTTAATCACATAAATTTGTTTGTTAGGGTCTTTATTATATTGGAAAGAACCACCAGGATACATATCTTCACTATAATATAAATATTTGCCATCTGGAGATACATTCGGTTCATTTACGTCTTGTTGATCGTTTTTTCTCTTGGTTAATTGCAACCCTGATCCCCCAGTTATATGATATTGCCACATTTCTCCAGCTCCTAATGATCGCCGAGAAGTAAAATGTTTACGAGCGACCAAATAGTTTCCGTCTGGCATCCAGGTGGCATTGTTTAAAAGCCTGAACTTCTCTTTTGTGACTTGCTTGGCATTGCTACCATCAATATTCATTACCCAGACATTATCACCACCTCCTGCATCACTGGTAAAAGAGATCTTTTTGCCATCAGGACTAAATCGAGGTTGAACTTCGAAAGGAATTCCTATACGTAGAGGTTTTGCTTTTCCTCCTGAAATTGAAATACTATAAATATCTCCCAGAAGATCAAAAACAATCATTTTTCCATCTGGACTTACATCCAGGTTCATCCAGGTACCTTCATTGGTACTGAAGTTATGATCTTTGTAATTGAAATCTCCTTTTGGATTTGAAACCTCCCATTTTTCCTCCTCCTTTGTGTCTTTTTTCTTTTTTTGAGCTTGTGCGTTAAAAATGAATAATACCCCAAAAAGAAGGGTAGTAATAATGTGTTTGTGCATGATGTGTATTTTATGTAATCCGAAAATAAGGATTTATGAAAAAAAATGTCTTAAAGTGATGTTAAGGGAAAAGTTATGAGTTACGTATTTGATAACCTTCGATTTTCAATTTTAAAAACAAGATCAACCCCAATTTCCTCTTGTTTTTTGATTTGCTTTACAAAGTTTGATAATTTCTGTTATTCTTTTATCACGAGTTTCCTGGCGCTTGGCTTGGTTTAACCAATAGAGGTAACTTTTTCGATATCCTCGAGCAAAATTTTGGTAATTATTGAATGCTTCATGGTTTTTGTTAAATGCTTTTTGAAGGTCTGCGGGAATGACCCCATTTTCTACATTGTCAAGAGCGGTCCATGAACCATTACTCTTGGCAACTTCTATACTGGCTAAGCCACTTTCATGCATTAGTTCATTTTTGATAAGATCAATAATATAGTTTTTGTTGACTTTGCTCCAAACGCTTTTTGGTTTACGAGGACAAAAATACTGTCGACGACGTTCGTTGTCTAATCTTTTAACTGTAGAATCAATCCATCCATAGCAAAGAGATACTTTTACAGCTTCTTCCCATCGCATGCTAGGTTTATTGCTTTCTACCTTATAAAAGATTAAGTAAACCCCATCAGAAACGGTATGATTATCATGTAACCAGGTGCGCCATTCTTGATCGTTTTTAAAATAAAGTTCCGGTTTTTCAGACATTGAAATATAGGTGATTCACAATTACCGTTTCAAGATAATAATTTAAGACTTGATCCCCGTATTTTTACGGGTTTTTCAAAAACCGTATTTATGGTCTGGTACATTCTTTTTTTGATATGGATATTTGTTATGTAATCAAAAAGGTATTGTAGCAGCTGCAGTTTTTGTGATCAAGGCGTAATCCGAAAAGCCTTAAAAAAATAGAGTAGGTTCATCTTAAAACCATTGAGATATGATTAGTGATAAACAAATTAGCGTACAACAACTTGCAGAGGTCGCAGACAATGCTACCAGAGAGGCTTTTAAAGGAAAGTTAGAAGAAAAAGAAGTAAACGAGTTTTTAGAATCGATACGAGGAGTTAATGCTCCCGCACCAATATCCGCAACGGGATCTATCATTTTTGTTGGAGTTTTTGGAGAGGTAGTTTGCGAGCCTATGGATAAGCCCTATAAATTTAAACAAAAATCTTGGGGGCTTGGAGCCGCGGGAGTAAGTTCAGTCGGACTTTTGTACACTGCTTATAATAATTGGGATGCTTTTTGGCGAAATACAACTAGCTATCATGCCCAAGGTGTAGCGGATGCAGGAGGGATATTTCAAATTAACTTCTTTAATAAAAAAGGAGTACCAATAGGGCAATACAATGGTCCGGCAATCGGCATAGCTTTGTTTGAAGTTGGAGGCGCTGGTAAATGGAAGAAAAAATAGTAATTATTTAAAAATAAAATGCGAAGGGGGTCGCAATACAAAAACCCTAAAGAATCTCAGAGAATCTGTGGTTTCTTTAGGGCTTTGTTTTTTTAATATTAAATTCATTTATTGAGGAAGTTCTTCTACCATTTTTTTTCTCAACTCAATAATTTCTAAAAGAGTTTTTACCTCTCGTTTAATACTTCTTCGAACTATTGGAATAAAGATAGCAGCTGCAATGATATAGGACAAGTCAATTAATATCATTTGCCATGTCGTAAAATACAAACTAAATTCTGGAGTTATCATAAAAAAACCAATAGAATACAAAGCTATAATGGTGATAGTTATTGGTCCATGAATTCTTTTCCTGAAATTATAGTATGCAATGGTATCTTCGGTAGACTTTAGTGCATTATCTGTAACATTTACTTTTTTAGATTTGGCAATACTTATAAATTCAATAGCTATTCTTAATATAAGCCCTCCAATCATTAACCCAACTCCAATTCTACTTAAAATTTGTTTTACTGGTGCTACATAGTAGAAAAAAGCTGTAATTCCCAATAAAGTAATTAGCAATATGATACTGTTTCCATATTGAAACTTAACACTTGAGTTTTTCTTTTCTTTGATGGTAAAAAGCATTTGATTGACAATTTTTGGATCGTTTTTTATTTCTTCTTTGTCTTTTTGCCATTTACGTTGTAAATCTTCGAATTCATTATTCATGGTCTAATATTTTTTTAAGTCGTTTTTTTATTCTGTGAATCTTTACTCTCACATTGGTTGGTTTAATACCTAATACTCCAGATATAGTATCATAATCCTGTCCTTCTAATACCATCATGATTATTAATCGATCAAGTTCTTCCAGTTTACCAATGGCCCTATATAAACCTTGGTTTTGGTCGGTATTTGGATCTTTAGATTCGTCTACTAATATGTGTTCTACTTTTTCTAAGGATAGTTTATTCTTTTTCTTTTCTTTTCGGATATATTGAAGACAGGTGTTCACCGTAATTCTATATACCCATGTTTTATAGGTAGATTGTCCTTTGAATCCGTCTACGGCATTCCAAATGTTGATAAAGACTTCTTGTGAGAGGTCGTTTGCCAAATCCTTATCTCCCTTCATAAAACCCAGACACATCTGTAGTACCATTGGAAAACATTTCTGATAAATGTTTTCAAAAAGTTGCTGGTCTTGTTTACTCATTTATAAGGAAGGTATTTACTTGTGCATAATACCATTCTGGTTGATCGAACATGATAAAGTGTTTACTGTTTGATGCCATTTGGATGGTTTTGTTTGCTAAGTTAGCATATTGCTTTTCATAATTCGATTTAGCCATTTCTACCGATGGAAAAGAAGCACCTAAAATTAACGTCTTGGCAGTTATTTTATCCAAAACAGTTCTTAAATCCAGTTTTAACAGATCTGTATATCCGTAAACATAGGTTGTACGATCAGCTTGCATAATCCAATTGATCAGCGTTTCTATTTTTTCTTTGTTGTTAGTCATATTTTGCGACATCATGGTAGCCGTTTGTTTAAATTGAGCCTCCTCTATCGCCAGCATCTGTTTATTATATGGACTATCATATTGTAAATTACTTGCAGGAACCCCTGGCATCATTAATTCTCTCATGCAAGGAATAGCGTCTATAATGACAATTTTGGTTATTGTTTCAGGTAATTCTGCTGCTAGATCGGTTGCCAGATTTCCCCCCATACTATGTCCAATTATGATGACCTTGATAAGGTTATTATCTTTAATGTAGGCTACTAATTCTTTTTTAATGGTATTATACCAAGGTGATTCGGCATTAATCTGAATTGGCTCGTTTCCATTAAAACCTGCATACGAAATTAAATGCGCTTCACTTTTGATAGTTAAATGATCAACGGTTTCTCTAAATATAGATCCAGGTGTAGTGAATCCTGGCAAGAATAGGATTGGAGTTCCTTTTCCGATAACTTCGGATTTGATGGCTGGTGTTTGACCAAACCCTAAACTAACGATTGCTAATAATACAAGAGTGATTTTTAATGTTTTCATGATCTTATTTTATGATTTTTACGTTTTGATTTTCCCCTTTGATGCAGAAGTATTAAAATTGTTACAGGGTGGGTGAAAAAAATTAAAAAAATATTTGAATATCCGTAATATATCATATACCATAATCGTCAACCTGAACTCGTTTCAGGTTCTCATTATAACTGATTGTTTATGAACGAAATGAGATTCCGAAATAAACCTGCCTACCTGCGGTAATGCAGGCAGGTTCGGAATGACGCTAAAGAATTACATTATTACATATTACAGATAATCATAAAAAATAATATCAAAAAATTGTAAGGAGTTGAAAAACAAGAAAAAAAAGGATGAAAAAATTATTCTTCGAATAATGGTTTTACAGCGGTTTGTATGTCAATATTTCTAATAAACCAGGTTATAGTATGGTTTTGTGGTCTATGTTCTGTAATTTTTCGGCCAATCGGATCGTACCAAATAGCATCAAAGTTTCCTTTGGTGTCTAAAACGACCCTCCATTCTTTTTTTATTAGGGTAGAGTCAGCATAATTTGCAGTAAGGTTTTTCCAATCAATTGCGGATAGAACCTGGGGATCAAGATGGGCAATTACTTCGGTTTTATCTAGTATTGCTATCCAGATAGGATCGCTAAGGTGTTCTATGGTATGGTTTTTACCTTTGGCACCCCATCCAATACGTATAGAAGCCCCTTTTCGAATTGCATTGATTAGATGCTGCTTATTTCCGGATACTGTGTTTCCCCGCTTGTCATTTTTATAAACTACAAACCAATTAGAATCATCTTGCTTTATTTTATTGCATGAAATGCTAAAAATGATGACTATTATGTATATGAATATCTTATTCATCTTTTTGTGAAATTTATTCTTTTACTTCACCAATTTTTGAGGCAATTTCTTCCATATGTTCTGTATAATATTTCAGATGCTCTTTGTCATATTTTTTTGCCAATTCTATTGCCTGTTTTTGTACGGCAAAAGCTTCTTCTAGGTTATTGTTCGACTCAAGAGCAGAAGCCAGTGTACTTAGAGCTTCGGCCGATTTGGGCCGATATTCGACCAGACGCTTGTAGACTTCAATAGATTCTTCAAAACGCTTCTGTCGTAACAACCTATTGGCACATGCTTGCAAGCTGTTTCCACTATTCCAGCGTTCTGCTTTTGGTAGCACCTTGTATCCATATTCTGTTGATAGCTCCAGAAAGTAATTCTCTATATTATCCAATGTATTTCCTTGTTTTTCAAAATCTCTGAAATCAGGATTCCATTTGTTTTTAGGGAAAAATGTTTCCATAGCCGAGATAAAAGCCGGAATAACAACGCCATAATGACTTTCATTAGGGAATATTTCGGCTTTTAATTTGAGATTTTCTGATGTAAAAGCCGACATTTGTCGCTCTAATTCCTGCAGGTTTTTTCCTATGGTTGTATCATAATCCGCATCATCGTCGGCAGAGGTAACGTATAGATGTGCTCTATGCCCTGGGTTATTATTGATACTCTCAACAATGGCATCTATAAATGTTTCTCCTGGATTGTATCCCATACCCAGTATATCTCCTGCTGCAATGGCAACATGCGCCTGAAATAAATTAGGAGTTCTGCTGAAAGCATGCAAAGGGAATGTTGAAGTAGGAGAGGTGCCAATGATCATTCTATAGTCGGCGGTTCTATACTGCTCGACCATATAAGTGAATAGCTCCTCTGTAAAAAAATCAACAAATTTATCAGGAACACCATCAAAAGGCATTTGTTTCCAGCTTTTAGGCCAAAAATTGCTATCGTTGGTATAGACTTTTGGTGCGTAAAACTTTTCAAAACCATTTGGAAAACCTACTACAATAGCTTCAGGCATGCTACTCACGGAACTAAGATGTTTTACAACCCCAGTTATTTGATAAAAAAACTCATTCTCCAACAATACAATCAACGGGTATGTGTGTAGTGTACAGTCTTTATTATAAGTTTCGGGTAAATAAACATCGATATCAACCTTTTGTTCTAGAAACTTTGAGGTGATTGTATGTTGTTGTATATATGCCAGTGGTGCTGATTTTATTCTTGCATTCGTATCTTTAGTTTTCGGTGTCTGGCCTAGGGTACTTTGAAAGATACAGAGTAAAAAGATAATTGACGATAGTGTGTTTTTGGGTAGCATGGGCTTTAGAGTATATTGGTTTAATGTTTTGATGCATCATTAAATTGCCAAAGAACATTTACAATTTGCCATGTTCGGTTTATTTTTATGATGTGCATATAGTCGATCCATTCATCAGCAATAAGTTTTACTGATGCTGTTCTGTCAGAAACGTCTAATAAGATCACTTTTTTCTTAGGATTTTTGGGAAATCGATCTCCGTTACGGTTGTAGACTTCAGAAAGAAGTGTCATATAATCTGCAAAGGATTCACGCAGATATTCCTTTTTTGAAGTTTTATTTCTCCAAAAAGTTCTTTTTACCATTCTTGGATGTGCAGCACGCTCGAATTGTTTTGGATTTTGGTTGTGCTGAGCCTCTATGTAGTCTAGTGCAACTTGCCTAATATCAAGAGAATCCTGCTTTGTTTGTGCATTAGTATAGTAAGCAATCAATACAATGAACCATGTTAAAAAGAGTGTCTGTGGTTTCATTTTGTGTAATATTTAGATGTCTGTGGTTAGAATTAAAGTATTACCAATATTCAAATATCTCAGAAATTTTACCATCTGCAAATTCGAATAATGTCATTTGGTATTCACCATCCTGATTACCATTCTCGGTTTTTGTAACATACTTTCTTTCCACAGCCACAGCATTAAGTCCCGTAATCATGTTAACCACCTTTATGTCGACTACACTACCATCATATCCTCCATTTTTTTGATTACGTATATAACCATCGTACAATTTCTGCCTAGTATAAGGGCCACCATATTTTGGGTGGATATAGACAAAATCTTCAGTAAATAATTTGAATACATCATCAATATCCTCTTTGGTAGAATTTGCTTTAAAGATTTTGATATTGATTTTGTAGTATTCATTTACAATACTGATAAGTGAATCTTTAGATATTGTAGAAGGTTCTTGTGCGTTAATTTGTGGTACAAAAGACATACATACCAGAAGTAACATTACTTTTTTGACGGTGTTATTCATAGTGCTAGGGGTTAATTTCCCTTCTAAAATATAGTATATCTGCTAATTAAGTTTGAAAGTTTTCTTAAAAGTTACGGAAAAGGTGTAAAAGAAGTAGGGATGTAATTAATCCTAATTTCTAAATTATAGATACAATGACTTATAATTTTAAGATTCTAAAATCAAATTTAAATTCGCGCTATACCCTTTGTATTAACCTTGCAATAGAGCTAATCCATACATGAATAAACAAAATAGCATTTTTTTGTGCGATTATCTTAAAATACTTTCCGAAATGTTTGGGAACCAACACAAAGTTCATTGGGGCCACATGGAGGATAAAGAAATAATAATTCGGTAAATAGTCTATCAAAAGAAAACGTAATTGTTTGTTCGTATTGCTGATCCGATAATTCTAAATCTTCAAGATCCGAATAAGGAGCATTGAAATTATTATGTAGATAGATTTCTGAAATGTTAATGTTTAATTGATCTTCATTGGTACGATAAGTTCCTATAGCGCGATATAAATATCCCAAAATGTTGCCTGTTGATCGTTCTATGATTAGAGTACTAATGGTAAGCGTACCATCTATTTTAAAATCGTACTGTAACGCTTGTCTTTGATCTCGAATTTCGAGGAATCCACTGTCCTCCCATACACCAACGATTAAATTTGTTATAGATGCCTCATCATCATTAGAACATGAAATACATATTACGAAAAGCGAAAGGATAAGAACAAATTTTTTCATTGTTTCGTTTTTATTATAGATGTAGAAATTGGTTTTGGGTTGCGTTAAAAGAATTTTTAAGTTTTGATATTGGATTCTGGAAACCAAAGCCCAGAAAACAAGTACGCATACAGTATATGTACCTAAACACGTTGATTTTTCTTCTCCATCATAAAGTAGCCCTCTATTTTTGAACAAAACAAAATTTAGTAATTCAAAAATTAAATAAACTTATGAAACCATTAAAATTTGCATACCTGATAGCATTATTTTTTACCTTTAGCATTAATGTCTATGCCCAATCCAAAATAACCTCTTATAATTTAAAAAAAGGAGAGGTGTTTGATATTTTGGTATTGAGTACAAAACCAGATACGAAGGCGTTGTTTGAGATCTATAGAAAGACAGCTTTCCCAGTGGCTTTTAAATTGAGTTATACTCCGCTACCGGGTTATAAAATTACCGAAAACACTATGGGTAATCATGAACCCCAAAGCTTTATACTTGGTAAATGGGGGAGTATAGAAAAGCGTGAGCAATTTTTGGCAGAAATAGAGAAAGAAGTTCCGGATTTTCATGAACAACGGCGAAATCTTTGGTCATACTTTGGGCTTACCTATTATGAAATGTCTAACGATGTTAGTTTTGAGATTAATCGAGATAAGTTTACTATAGTTACCGCCTATTGGTATAAGAATAAAGCTGAATTTTTACACTTCAAAAAGGAATGGCTACAGAAATTGAATAAAGCTGGAGGAGAAATTATTATTGAGTTGACTGAAGGAAAATCTCCCTATGGCTATTATTATAATCCTGATTATATGGTGATCGTTCAATGGGAAGGTAAAGAAACCTTTGAAAACTTTAAAAAAGAAAGCATTAAAATAAATAATCATGGGTTGCAACATATAAATCAATTTGTAATTAAGTAAGTATTTTTAAAGCACCTTATAATTATTTTTCAATGCAAACATTACTAAATCAATTTGTATACTTCGCTTTTTTTCAAAGCCTATTTTTATTGGGAATATATTTATTCTCAAAAAAGAATCGAAAGAATATAAATGGATATGTTGCATTTTTGATTTTTGTATTGTTACTGGGGTTAAGTGGTAGGGTACTATATGTTTCAGAGATATTTGGAAAAACACATCGTCTTATTGCTTTTTCAGAATTTGCGACCTTGTTTTTTGGATCAACGATTTTCTTATTTACTAAATCTTCTTTAGAAAATAAACAGTTTTCATTTAGGGATTTGATGCACTTTCTACCTGGAGGGTTTTATGTATTATTTATAGTATTTTACTATATGTTACCATCCAAAGAAATAATAAATGAAAGAGTTCTCAGCGGAGAACTTTTTAAGGTTGTGACAGTGGTAATAGGAATAAGTCTTTTGTTTAATATTGTGTATTGGGGGCTGAGTCTAAAGCATTTTTTGAGCTTTCGCGAAAACTTGAAAAATGAACTAAGCTATTCAGTAAAAACCCAGTTTTTCTTTAATTTTCTTATTGCGATCGGCCTTTGTCTATTATGTTGGGTTATCGTGTATTTTATAAGTATAGCGGGACCACAAGGAATAGAAAGGAAAGCGAGACAATTCATTTGGTTGAGTATTGCCTTTATTATTCTGTTTATTGCATTTTATGGAATGATTACTCCTGAATTGTTTAGAATAAAACAATTGAAACTTACTAAAAAATATACACAATCAAAACTTACTACTAAGGATTTGGGAAGGTTAAAGACTCAGCTGGAAGCACTAATGGAAGAAAAAAAGCCGTATCTTAATAATAAACTACTTAAAGCCGAACTGGCAGAAATGCTTGGGTTAAGTAATCCCGAGTTAGCTCGTTTACTAAACGAGAGTATAGGCATGAACTTCTTTGAATATGTAAATTACTATCGTATCAAAGAATTTGTAGCCCTGACCAAAACAAACGAGTATCAGAATCTTACTTTTTATGGCATTGCGCGAGAAGCAGGCTTTAATTCAAAAACTACCTTTAATAAATCATTCAAAAAACTGATGGGGGCTTCACCTTCAGAGTATTTTAATAACGAAATCGGATAATAAATAAATGATCAAGTAATAAAAAGATTGTTTATCAAGAAGGGAGGAGTATGTACTTTCTTTCTTTGACGTATCCTTTAAACTTTTATCCAATTTTTGAGAATTGAAAGAAATATTTCAATCACGCAATAATGATACTTAATTATTCTTTAAAATGCTCGCCTTTTGCTGATCAAACTCTTCTTGAGTAATAGCTCCATCATCCAAAAGCTTCTTTAACTTAGTTAATTTGTCAATATCATCTTCTTTGGTTTTGGGTACTTGTTGATTTACGATAATCTTTTGTGGTTTGCTATCACTTGAGAGACTCCATACCAGTGAAACAACCCATCCAATAAGACTCCAGCCTAAGAAAAAGTTTAAGGCGATAATGGCTAATAAGTTTTTCTTCATTCGCAGAAGAGCAATAATAGAGGGGATAAAGTAAACCACAACACCCACAACAAACATAATAACGAGAACCGTATCCTGCTCGGACAAGCTGGAATTAGATTGGAACAATAAATTCATAGGAAAATATACTTTATAGTTATTAATTTTACATAAAATATGTGGGGAGAGAGCTTTTTATGTATCGAAATACTAAACTACTATATTTTCACATAAAATCCTCATGAAAAATGTCAAGTTTATTAAAAAGGTTCTATTGGACCTGTAGCCTTGTAGATAATAGGCGCATGGGGTTAAGAATATTTTTGAAGTATAATTTCACAAAATTTACTTATCTTTTCTGTGTTTCCTTCCCGGGCATTATAAAAATTAAGAATACTCATTTCAAAGGGTAGATCGGCAGAATACAAGTACAAAGGTAATACAGATTCGTCTCCTTCTTGAATATACTTTAAGTTACAGAAAGAATACTCATATTTACAAACCTTGGATTCTATATACGTATCTGATAGACAAACAATAAATCGTTTGGAGCCAGCCATAGCCTTGTTTATTTTGTCAAGCCAATTGGTTCCTATTTCGATTTCTTGGGTGTCAATAAATAGTTTAAATTTTTCTCCTAGTTCTTTTTTAATGATGTCTACTTCTTTTTCATTTTTTCGACTGTAGCTTACAAAGAAATCATAATCATTATCTTTGTTATGTTTATTGAAATGTTTTGCTTTTTCTTCAATAGTAGCTTTTAATAATTCAACTTTTTTATCACTTATTTCAACAATCTTGATAGTCTCAAAAGGCTCTTTTTCTAACCATAATAAACTCGTATTTACCAGTTCCTCTATCACCTTATCTACCGAATAATTTTGTTCTCCTGTCATTAATAATGGTAAACCTATGCTTTTGATTGAATGACTTTTGGATAATAAGGTAAGGCTTTGAAATATTTCGGCAATTTGTGAGTAAGGATTGGCTGCTGGATCGGGTTCTGGTTCAAAACACAAAATTCGTTTTATGTTTGGATAATCAATTTCTTTTGAGATCCAACAATGCGAATATGCTCTAAGATCAAGTTCTTTCTCTCGTGCCAATTTCCCAACATACAACCCTTTACGATATAAAGCACCAATCAAGGATGTAGTAGTAGGTAAATAGTTGTCTGGAAAGGCAGAAAGTACCAAAAAGTCTACTTTTTGATCGTTGGGAATGTCTGTTAAGTCTCCCTTAAATAGCTGAAGTGATTTTTTATCTGAGATCTTTAGTTCAGAAATAAGTTGCATAAATGGTGCGGTTGTTTTTATCTAGTTTCTTTTTGAATAAAGATAGCATCTTTATTCAAATATTCATCTTACTTATGAGTGAGATATTTTTCTATTTTATACTTTGTTTACCACTGGTTTCACTTTTACTTTTTTGATCCAATAAACAATGTATACCGTTCCTAAGATGGTAGGGACAGTCCAGGCAATTAAATTTCCAATTCCGATACCGGCAACAATAAAAGCGGTGATAGATGCAATAAGAGCACCTACCATTTTCCCAATATGACTTCTAAGCCACGCATTTTTTACGTGTGTAAAAGTTTTGAAAAACCTAAAATCCTTTACAGTCATAAATACACCAAAAATTCCAAAGAACAAGAATAAGATACTATTTGTAATTACAGATAGAACTCCGTATATGCCAAGTATAATCATAATAGCAGAAAAGAATAACATACTTCCTGAGATGATTTTATCTGTTAAGTTTGCACAAGTTTTGTGTTTAGATTTAAATGAAAGTGCTCTGTTCCCTGCCAGAACCAGATAAATTGTGAATAATCCGATCAAAAAAAGGAATAAATTCTTATGATTGGGCATCCATGAGATTGGTAATGATATCAAAGAACTTGTTACCATACCTATAGAGAATAATTTCCCGGCTTTTTTGTGTAATGAACTTCCTTTTTTTGTGATAATACTAAGTATTCCTGTAATTAATCCAAGTCCACCAAAAAAAGCATGAATATAGATAAGAATTTTGATCGTTTGTTCCATTGGTAAGTTATATGGTTTTTGAGATCAAAGATCAAACTTATATTGCAATAACCAAGTATTTAGTACCCGAACTGTTATTCTGTGGTGATAAATAGTAAAAGGAATGTCGAATTATTTTATTTTTCCATCATGAAAACCTGCTCTTTTCCATTTTTCATCTTCTAATACCCAAATGTTCGTTACTCTATAGTGATTATCTGTTAATTTACCATCTTTGGTATTCGACGTAACTATTTTGGCGCTTACTATTGCCATGTCATCATATAGTCGTACTTCAACTTCATTCATCTCATATGTATGAACTATCAGTTTTTTGGTTTCAATTTCTTTCTTCCTTTTGTCTAGATAGTTGACCCATACCTCTTTATCAATTGGTTTAGAAGCACTGTTGGTATGTAAATAATCTTGTGCGATCATTGATGATAATTTAGCAACATTTCCTTCTTTAAATGCACTATTGAATTCTTTTATAGCTTCTAGAAGATCTTTTTGCTTTTCCTGAGAACTTGCAAATTGGTATGTGCACAGAAAAGAAAGAACAAAGACCAGTTTTATAAGTGAATATTTTTTCATGATGAGGTATTGATTATATTATTTTTCTGAAGAATAAATATGATGTTATTTTCATTTTCTTTATCAACTCTATGTTCGATATGATTAAAATTGTTTTTTACCAGAAGATTTTTGGAAGCTTCATTGTTTTTATGAGTATACGCTTCAATTTGATGAAGTATTAACTTATCAAACCCATAATCAAGAATACAAACCATTGCTTCATTCATAATTCCTTGTCCATGAAAATCCGGATGTAAATCGTATCCAATTTCTGCAGTTTTATGATCTTCAGAAAAATTCCATAAACAAATGGTCCCAATAAGTGTGATAGTATCTTTTAAAGTAATTCCCCAAAAAAGCCAATCTTGCTCTTCGATACCTTTATTAATTTTATTGATAAAGGCAACGGCATCTTTAAGTGTATGCGTTTCGGGTCTTTTTACATAGGTGTTAACGGTTTTATCTGATCTCAAAAAAAGAATCTCCTTGCCATCTTTTTGCTCTAGCTGTCTAAGTATTAGTCTTTTTGTTTCTAATTGCTGAAATGTGCTTGTCATTATTTATTTTCAGTATTGTTTTTTTTAGATTTTCTTTTTGTTCTAAAGAAATGAATAATTTTAGTTTTAACAAATTCCTTTAATACAAGTAATTCCTATATAGTACTAATCCATTGTTCATCATTTTTACAGCTGCTTCACTAGTTATAGTTGCACCAGAGATCCCATCTATATCTTTGTCTCCGTCAATAATAACCTTATCACTTTGTGTCAAACCAAAGGTATTTGATGTAAACGATATTTTGGTGCCTGTGAACTTATTTTCAAATGAACTTAGTGTGAAATCTGCTCCATAGCCTTCAGATTCTCCTTTGTGGTCAAACTGTACCTTCTGGATCTCCAGGGTAGCCTTGTTAACAAGGATTTTGGCCCAAATTGCCCCCATATACCCTTTACTTTTGGTAAGAAGGATAACATTGTTTGAGTTTGCAATTTCGAATATCGGCCTGTTTTCTGATTGATCTGAAAGTACTTGCTTGTATAATGTAATACCACTTTTTAGATCAGAAGGAGTCACTTTCCCTTCCTTATCAATTTTCTTTACGATAAAATGCTGATTAGGGTTTATACCTTTTGTAATAGGCACTTCAGTAAAGGTTGCTAGTTCCTTAATTGTAGGTGATATTTGCGGAGCGTCCTTAACGTCTAGCTTTGACTCTTCAGTATTGAGTGTTTTTACACTAGATTTTTGCTTACAACCAAGAATTATAAAAAGAACAATCAAAAATGATATTGGTTTCATGGCTTTTAATTTTTTGAATATTTTTTATTTAGAATAATCTAGTATGGTTACTGCTGTTCTTTTTGTAGAATTGGGATTTTACTCGGTAATTAAATTTCTATTTCTACCTCTAACGTTTACATTTTTATTACCGATTATTCTTTTTCTTTTCTTATTTCTGGTTGGTTTTTAACATCAAATTGAAAAATATCATTTCTGGAATAATGGCCAATCACATCAAAATCGAGTTTACTTTGATGAATTTCATCTAGATCCAGTTCTGCAATCAAAACCCCTGACTCATCAAAAAGAGGTCCAGCAATTACCTTTCCCAAGGGGGAAACGATGATACTACCTCCCCGGCACATATTTTCTGGTTCGTTTTCTACTAGAGATTGATATTTATCGGGGTACATGGATTTTGTATAATATTGATTGCTTCCCAAAACAAAACATCTTCCTTCAAGGGCAATGTGTTGCATGGTAGCGGTCCATGCAGGTCTGGAATCTGCTGTAGGGGCAATATAAATTTCAACTCCTTTTAGATACATGGCCATTCTGGCCAGAGGCATATAATTTTCCCAGCAAATGAGCCCACCCAATTTCCCGATTTTTGTTTGAAACGTAACTAACGATTCTCCATCTGCTTCTCCCCAAATAATCCGTTCTGTTCCTGTGGGCTTTATCTTTCGATGCACTCCTAGTAATCCTTCAGTCGGAGAAATATAAAGCATTGAACAATACAGACTACCATTGGTTTCCTGCTTTTCGGTGACTCCAACAACCAGGTACATGTTTTGAGCTTTGGAAAGCTCTTCCAGTCTTTTGAGATCTGTACTTTCGAGATCAAAGCTGTTTTTATAATATTCGGTGTATAACTTTCTTCCTTCGTTGGTTCTACTACCTACAGTCGCCCCAAAAGAAAATCCCCTGGGGTATCCTGGGATAAATGATTCAGGGAACGCTAGCAGTTCACAACCTTGTTTTGCATACGTTTGTGTAAGATCCTCAATTTTTTTGAGAGTCTGATTTTTATCAAAAAACACCGGACTGTCTTGTACGACACCAACTTTTATCTTCACAGGGATATTTTTTTTGTTTTATTAGAAATTAGATGATTATTGATAATCGGGGATATTTAATCCAAGTATGATATCTCTTTCAATATGATAGATGTCACCTTTTAACTTGGACAGAACTATTCCGGATCCTCCTCTTTTTCGTTTTCTATTCCTTTCTGTATCAGTCAAAAATGGATCGTCTTCAAATACATAATCGTCTATGTAATATTCGTTACGAGAGGGTTCTTTTACGGTGATATGAATATGTTGTTGTATCTTTGTATTAGGATAGGAAGCCGGTCTAAACGTATAAAAAGTATACTTTCCGTCGTCATTGGTTTTAACCCAACCTCTTATAAAGCCATGCCTTTTTGCCCAGTTTTTTTCATCGCCTTTGGTTTCATAGATTCCTTTTCGGTTGGTGTGGTAGATGTATAGAATTACGCTTTTGGCAGGCGTTTTTCCATCCTTTTCAAATACGGTTCCTGTAATTCTTAATTTTGGTTCGTTTTCTTCGAATCCAGGTAACGTATCTATAGAAGTAAGAATTTTGTTTCCGTATTCGAATATTGCTTCACAACCTTCACAAGGACCACCCACTAATTTCTTAGCCTTATTGTTTTTGGATTGGGATTGACAAGCAGTAAAAGTCAATCCTAAAATAAAAATTACAAAGTAACGTCTCATTACATTTCAAGTTGAAACTATACTGAAATATAGAAAACGTTTCCTGTAATTTTCCTATAATTTTCTTAAATCAAGTATTTAATGCTTCAATCCTTAAGTAATAGGTCTAAAATAGGTTCTATAGGTTTTAATTCTGAAATTAGGGGAGTTACCGATTCAAGTACACTACTACCTACAATAACAAAATTATCTTTTAAGGCCATAATGCCGGCTTCTGCTTCTTTAATCTTTAAACCGTTAGGGACTCGATAGTATGTTTTGTCATAATCATTAGGGTCCAGACAGTCAAAATCAAAATGAAGATAAAGGTAGGAGACATTCTTTGATTTTAAAGTATCTATTAGTTCTGGGATATTCAATTTCACTGGGCTATAAATATCATCAAGATCAATCCTTTCTTTTTCGGCTTTATCAATATCTCGTAACCCAATATAATGAACCTGTGAAGCATTGATTGTTGAAAACAGAAGATGACTCATTTGTTCTTCTCCTTCTCCTAATAAAGTACGTAAGGGCATACCATGAAAATTACAGCTAGGGGAGTCACATGGCCGGTTGATATCGGCATGAGCATCAAACCAAATTACACCCAAATTGGAGTATTTTTGGTTAAGATACGATACAGGTACAATCTCCAAGCCACAATCGCCACCAATAGTTTGGATTGAAGTTGGCTGATTATTATTTATTTCTTTTTTAAAACGAGCTAACTGCTCGGTAATGGCGTCATAATTATTGATATAAAACTTTTTCAAACCCCTTTCTCCTGCTGGAATATCGGAAAGGGGAATATGTTCAAATTCTGAATCGTTTAGGTAGTTTAATATCGTTTTTGCACCAGATTCTATAGTTGTTCCAGTACCAGAGCCTAGCCATTGAGGGAAATAGATTTTCATTGATTTGTATTTCTTGCCTATTATAGTATGAAAAACATGTTACTTTGTCATTCCAGCGTAGGCTGGAATCCAGAATATTACCCCAACGAATCATAATGGATCCCAGCCTACGCTGGAATGACAAATTTTAAAATCAAAAAGTTAATCACAAAGATTTCACATTTACATAAAAATTTGAATCAATACTTATTTTGTTGCCTTTTAATTCCTTAGTTTGCCATTTTGCGTTTGGTTGTATCCAATCGGCTTTGTCATCTACAAAAATACGTATTGGCATGTCAAATTTTTCTATAATACCTGCATATCGATACTTTAATTTCCCTTTTTCAAAAGTATATTCTAAGGTTGGGATTTGGGTGGTTCTAAGATATTGCTCAAAAAATTCGGTGAGATCAATTTTGGTTTCTTTACTGATATAGTCCTCAATTTGTTTTGTAGTTACGGTTTGATGATAAAACGTTTTGTTGAGCCCTCTTAAAATCGATCGCCACTTTTCATCATCTTCAATTAATTGTCTCAGGGTATGAAGCATATTGGCTCCTTTGTAATACATATCGCTAGAACCTTCATTATTTACATTATAGGAGCCTATTATTGGGGCATCATTCTGAATTCTACGCCGCATTCCGATAATATATTCTGAAGCGGCCTCTTTACCATAATAATAATTTAAGAAAAGGCTTTCTGAATATGTTGTAAAACTTTCATGGATCCACAGATCTGCAGCATCTTTATGGGTTATGTTGTTTGCGAACCACTCATGTCCTGATTCATGTATAATAATATAATCGAATTTTTTACCCCATCCGGTTCCTGTTAAGTCATTGCCAAGATATCCATTACGATATTTGTTTCCGTAGGTAACAGAGCTCTGATGTTCCATACCTAGATATGGGACTTCAACCAGTTTAAAACTATCTTCATAAAATGGGTAGGGGCCAAACCAATGCTCAAAGGCTTTCATTGTTTTTGGAGCATCTTTGAACTGTTTTTTAGCCTTTTCAAGATTATCTCTAAGTACATAGTAATCCATATCCAAAGTTCCATTTTCACCTTCATATTTCTCTCCAAAATGTACATAATCACCAATATTGATATTTACGCCGTAATTGTTTATAGGGTTGCTCACAAACCAATGAAATGTTTTGGTGTGATTTTCATGTTCTTCTATTTTGCGCAATCTTCCATTAGAGACATTCATTAAATCTTTGGGTACATTGACACTAATAAGTAAACTATCTACCTCGTCGTACATATGATCTTTATTAGGCCACCAGATACTGGCACCTACAAACTGGCATGATGAAGCCACAAAATGATTTCCATTTTCATCTTTTTTCCAGGAAATACCTCCATCCCATGGTGCACGAACGGCTTCTCTTGGTTTTCCGGCATAATAGACTTCAATAGCATTTTGATTTCCTTTTGTTTGTGCTTTGGAAAGTTTTACAAAATGTGCATTACCTTCTGATTTTACAACTAATTCTTTATCATCTTGCGTTACTTTTTCAATTTTTAATGGTGGTTGCAAGTCAATCTGAATGATATCATGCTCCTTTATCACTTTATAATAAATAGTATTCTTTCCGGTAATCGATTTAGTATCAGGATCTACTGTAATATCCAAATGATAATAGGTTAGGTCCCACCATTCACGCTCCGGAGTAATTGATCCCCGCAACGTATCTTGCCTCGTAAACACCTGTTCTTGCGCAGACAAGAATAAAGTCTGAAATATGAATAGTGATAATAAGAATAATTTATTCATTGTTTGTAAGCTTAGAACCTACAAAATAGTGGATTTAATTTTCTTCCACAACTTACTTAAAATATAGGTGGCTACAATTACAACAATAGTTAAAATAATAGCAAGGGCATATCTGCCATAAATCCAATATCCAGTCGCAAAAAGCACTCCATAAATCAGTACACAACCTACCAACATTGCCAGAATACCTGAAGGAACACTCCATGCACTAAAATCGGTTTGTATGTTCATTCCTTTCTCTTCAGCTGCTTTTATAGTAGTTTTCCAACCGGGTCCGCCAGGTTGCGTTTTTTTATAAAAATTAAATAATACTTTAGTATCCTCTGGTTTAGTTAAAAAAGTTACTGCCACCCAGATAATTGTTGTGATACCCACCACAAGAAGATATTTGGACCATCCCGGTAGTATTCCTTCCTCAAATAAAGCCAGATTAACCGATTCTAGACTAAAAATAACGGAGACAATACCAGATGCAAACATTCCAGAGATTTCACTCCAGGCATTGATACGCCACCAAAACCAACGCAGAATAAATATTAATCCGGTACCGGCACCAAACATAATAATATAGTCAAAAATTTGTTTGGCATTGGTTAGCTTAAGAGCCAAAATTGTACTTATAATCATTAAAACGGCTGTAGAAATTCTTCCAACCATCACCAATTCTTTTTCTGAAGCATTTTTATTGACTTGTTGAGTATAAAAATCATTTACGATATAAGAAGATCCCCAGTTAAGGTGTGTGGAGATAGTAGACATAAATGCGGCGATTAACGAAGCCAATACCAATCCCAATAAACCTGAGGGTAATCGTGTAAGCATAGCCGAGTACGCCAGATCATGACCTATTTTATCCTTTTGCACTTTATCTTCGGGAAAAGCTTGTCGTATGGCAGTTAATCCTTCAGAAGCAAAATAATAGGTATCCATTCGCTCTTTTTCTTCATCTGTTAGTGTTCTAGTGCCTTCTAACTTTTGCATTTCTATATAATTATGTTTTGCAGCCTCCATAGTATTGATATCATCTTTAGGATATAATACCAAAGAAGCTAAAGCAACCAAAATCCATGGCCATGGACGTATGGCATAATGCATAATGTTAAAGAAAAAAGTAGCACCGATGGCATGATTTTCATCTTTTGCAGCGAGCATACGTTGGGCAATGTATCCACCACCACCAGGTTCTCCGCCAGGATACCATGAACTCCACCATTGTACCGCTAGTGGAATAATCAATAATGTAATTAATAACTCTGTATTATCGAAATCTGGTAAGAGTGATATCTTATCAATCACTTGTGGGTGAGCAATTAAATTTGTAATACCATCTACTTCGGGAAGGTTAATACAATAATAAGCAGCACCAATAGCACCAACCATTGCTGTGAAGAACAATACAAAATCGGTGTAAACCACCCCTCTAAAACCACCAACTGCACTAAAAACAACAGTTATCAATGCAGCTATACCTACGGTATATAAGGGATCAAGACCAAGCATTACCTGGCTAATTTTTATGGCGGCCAAGGTAACTCCAGACATGGCAAGAACATTAAAAATAACACCTAGATATAAGGCGCGAAAACCTCTTAAAAAGTGAGCTGGTTTTCCTCCATATCTGAGATCATAAAATTCTATGTCTGTATTAACGTTGGATTTTCTCCATAGTTTGGCATACACAAATACGGTGAGTAATCCTGTTATTAAAAATGCCCACCATGCCCAATTACCCGAAACACCTCCTTTTCGTACAATATCGGTTACCAAGTTTGGAGTATCTGTTGAAAAAGTGGTAGCAACCATAGATAGTCCCAGGAGCCACCAGGGCATATTACGTCCCGAAAGAAAGAACTCACTGGTATTTTTTCCAGATTTTTTAGAAACTACAATTCCGATGATTAAGGTAAGGGTAAAAAAAGAAAATATTAGAATAAGATCTAAAGTGGATAGTGTGATCATGTAAATGATTTTTTAGATGTGTATATCTTTATTGTTATTATTAAAAATGGTTTCTTTTACGTGTTTTACATAGTTACGTCCAATAGGTATTTTTTTTGTTGTTATTTCTATGAGGTTTCCCTCTACAGATTTTATTTTGTCTATGGCAATGGTATAAGAGCGATGAACACGTATAAAATTAGAGTTAGGCAATTCCTCGGTAATTCCTGTAAGAGATTTATGAACAAGATAAGTACCTTGTGTAGTTATAACTTTGATATAATCTTTAAGACTTTCGATATACAGAATATCCTTTAAAAGAATTTTTACCAGCTTCTTATCAACTTTTAAGAAGATAAATGGGTCTTTATTTCCTAAATATTCATTGCTTTTAGATTGATTTTGGTTTAGTGCCTGATTCAACTTATTAATGGTTTTTAAAAATCGATTAAAAGGGATTGGTTTTACCAAATAGTCAAGTACATCTAATTCAAAACTTTCTACAGCATATTCTCTATAAGCGGTCGTAATAATTATCTGATAATCATGCCTGCTATTTTTAATAAAATCCAGTCCGCTCATTCCTGGCATGTTGATATCCAAAAATACGGCATCTATATTACCATTTTCTAATGTTTGAATAGCATCCAAAGGGTTATCAAAAGAATTGACCAATTCTAGATTCTTGAACTCTGCCAGGTGTGATTCTATAACCTTTGTTGCCAGAGGTTCGTCATCTATGATTATGCATCTAATAGTCATAAAATTGGAATTTTTAATATTACATTATACGTATTATCTATTATTTTGGTTTCTAGAGAATACTTGTTCTTATATAAAAGCTCCAGGCGACGCCTGATATTTTCAATCCCGATACCATGCTTTTTGGTAACCTTATTATGCAGATTAAAATTGTTTTCAGCCTTAAAGATAAGTTGTTCATTTTTCAGATTTTCAAAATAGATCTTCAAAGTAATATCATCATTATTTTTAAATCCATGTTTGAAACAATTTTCAATAAATGGCAAAAGTAACAGTGGCGGTATGGTAATATCATCAATATCTCCTTTAATTTCAATTTTTGAAGTGACTTTATTTCCATGACGTAATTCTTCTAGTTCCAGGTAGCTGTTGATGTAATTTATTTCATTAAGCAGTCCAATTTTGGCCTCTTTCACGTCATATATTACATATTGCATGATTTCTGATAGTTTTAAAACTACATCAGGGGCTTTTTCAGACTTTTCAATAATTAAAGCATACAGGTTATTAAGTGTATTAAAGAAGAAATGAGGCTGAATCTGTGATTTCAGATATTTTAATTCTGTCTGAAGTTGTAACTCTCGTAAAGACTCGTTCTTCTTACGCACTGTAATCCAGTCTACGGTAAGTTTTATTGCCGTTACGAGGGCAACCACATAAAGTTCACCAATAATAACTGCCAAAATATGATTAAAACTAAAGGCATTTTGGTTACCAACAGCTTCTGGCCAAATATTCTCGGTAACCAAATAGAAGTTAAGTCCTGTTCTTACTACATAAACAGTAGCCAGTGCAAGAATTAAAGATACAATGTAAGATAAAAACTTTCTTTTGAGTACAAATTTTGGAATCAGGTAAAAAATATTGAAATAGGTAAGTACAATATGGATAGGAAATTCTACCAAATTAGATTTCAAAGAATACATATAATCTCCAAAATAACTTCCCCAACGAATAAAATTTATCATAAAATACCCTATCCAAAAAAGGAAATGATACTTCAAAGCGATTTGATTGTTATACGTTTTAGAGATTGAGCTAAGCATTTGGTTTTTGTTGTAATTTTGTGAAAAACTGTTAAAAAACGTGAAAAAATTATGTGTTTTTTTGCTGAAAAACAAAATAGTTGCAGGATTATTTTAAAATCAATTAATCTCAAAAACACTTGTGTCCAAAATTGTGTTGTTTATTGTTTTTTTTGTGCTGTTTGGATATTTAATTTCCTTTTTAAATTTATTCGGATATACCTTTAGAAAAGAATAAACGAACAAATTCAATCTTAATTTCATGAAAAAAACTATTTTGATTTTTTCTGCTTTTTTATCCTTGTTAATTATTCAGCAAGTAAAAGCGCAAGAAAAAACAATTTCGGGAACAGTGACTTCTAAGGGTGAGAATCCAGTACCACTTCCAGGAGTTAATGTAATTGTAAAAGGAACAACAAAAGGGGCTCAAACAGATTTTGATGGCAAATATACTATAGAAGCATCTCTGGGGGATGTTTTAGAGTTTAGTTATGTCGGACTTACATCGGCCTCTGTAACTGTGGGAACATCAAATACGGTAGATGTGGCCATGGAAGAAAGTTTAGAGCAGCTTGAAGATGTAGTGGTGACCGCTTTGGGGATTCAAAAAAGTAGAAAATCCCTTACCTATGCTGCACAAGATATCAACGCCGACGAACTTAGTAAAGTAAGGCAAACAAATCCAGTAAATAGTCTATCAGGAAAAGTTTCTGGTTTGGTTATAAATCGTAGTTCATCGGGTGCAGGAGGTTCTGTAAAGGTAACACTGCGGGGTAATTCTTCTTTAGGAAACAATCAACCTTTATATGTGGTTGATGGGATACCATTATCAAATCCAACAGGTGGACAACCTATAGACACTTTTGGAGATATTAACGGAGGAAATAAAGACGGAGGTGATGTTTTGGCACTTATCAATCCGGATGATATTGAATCTTTAACAGTTTTAAAAGGAGCATCTGCATCTGCATTATATGGTAGTGCAGGTCTTAATGGAGTAATATTGATTACAACAAAAAAAGGAAGAGCAGGAAGTTTTAAAGTAGATTTTTCCTCAAACGTACTTGTTGAAGACGCAGCTTATTATATTGATTTAAATGATAATGCCGAAAGTAATATTGAAGACTTTTTTAATACCGGAGTTACTTCTATTACTTCTGTTTCTGCTTCAGGTGGAACCGAGAATGCACAAACGTATTTTTCATATTCTAATACATTCGCGTCAGGAATATTACCCACCAATGATTTGAAGCAACATACGATTAACATAAGAGAAACTGCAACGTTTTTTGATGGTGCCCTTACTGCCAATGCTAGTGTCTTGGCGACCACACAAACGATTGATAATCGACCAGTTTCCGGATTGTATTTTAATCCGTTGGTTGGGGCCTATAATTTTGACTCTCCCGGAGAGCGGCTTTCAGATTATGAAAATTTTGAACAGCTAGATCCGGATAGAAATATTCAAAGCCAACGTTGGTTTAGAGCTACTTCAGACATAGAACAAAATCCCTATTGGATATTAAATAGAAATGCCAGTGAGGATATGAATAGAAAGTTACTAGCCTCTATGAATCTAAAATTTAGAATAAGTGATTGGTTATCAGTGCAAACTCGAGGGACGTACGATCAAAGTTTTTTAAGTTATGATAAACAAGTGTTTGCAACTACGGAGGCTACTTTGGCTCCTGCAAATGGTCGATATATTTTTAATGAGCAGGATATACGACAAATTTACGGAGATGTAATTGTGAATATAAATAAGCAGTATAATAAAATTAGTTTATCTGCAAATGTCGGTGCAACTACTACAAGGAATACTGTAGAAATTTTAAATGCAGATTCTGGTACTAACGGCGGGCTACAATTTGCAAATGTATTTTCAATTCAGAATTTTAATGCTAATCCCGGGGTATCCTTTTCTCAGACCTCATTAGAGAAAAAAGTAAATTCTATTTTTGGAAGCGCAACGGTAGGATTTGATGAAAAAGTTTTTATTGATCTCACCGCTCGTAACGACTGGTCATCTTCTTTACCCTCTAGCAATAACTCTTATTTTTACCCTTCGGTCGGTGTAACAGGTATTATAAGCGAAATATTTGATATCGGTGATGTCTTATTTGGTAAAATCAGAGCCTCTTATGCCGAAGTAGGTAATGATGTACCTGCAAATACAGTATTTCCAGAAAGACAAATTCTATTTGGAGGAGGATTAAGTCCATTGGATCCGGTAAGACCACTTGGAGAAGTTCGTCCAGAACAGCAAGAATCATTTGAAATAGGAACTGAGTGGCGATTTTTTCAAGATCGATTTGGATTTGATGTTGGATATTATAGAACCAATACAATAGATCAATATTTTCAGGTTGCGGTGTCAACCGGTGCAGGATCAGTTACAGTTGGTGTCAACTCTGGTGATATAGTCAATGAAGGTTTTGAAGCCTCGGTTTTTGTAGTACCCGTACAAACAGAAAATTTTAAATGGACTTCAAACATTAATTTTGCAGCTAATGACAATGAGGTTGAAAAAATTAGTAATCCTTCAGATGAGGTGCAGATCGATAATCAAGTAATTTCACCTCCTGGTGTTAATACATTTGCCTCTTATTTGGTAGAGGGGGGTTCATATGGTGATATCTATGCACAAGTTGTAAAGCGAGATGCCGATGGAAGACCTGTAGTCGAAGGAGGAGCTATAGTTATCAATGATCAAAATCCTGAAAATACGATTGCGGGTCTTGAGAAAGTAGGTAATGCGAATCCAGATTTTGCATTAGGTTGGAATAATTCTATCACCTATAAAAATATAAATATTGATTTTTTGATCGATGGAAGATTTGGCGGGGAAACGATAAGTATGACAGAGGCAATTGTCGAGGGATTGAGTAATAATACAGCAAGAGAAACAGAAAATGCCGCTATTGAGGTTGTCAATGAAGCTGGAGAAGTATCAACTCTTACTGCTCAGGAGTATTATGGGCTAGCCGGAGGTAGAAACGGATTCACTGGTGAATATGTTTATAGTGCAACCAATATTCGATTAGCAGAATTAGCAGTAGGATATAACTTTAAGTTATCTGAGTCTTCTTTCTTTAGAAACATAAAAGCTTCATTAATAGGTAATAACTTGTTCTTTTTCTATAAAGATGCTCCGCATGATCCTAATGTATCATTGAGTACAGGCAACGCATTACAGGGCGTTGATATTTTAGGACTTCCCTCGACAAGAAGTTGGGGACTGAATATTAATTTAAGTTTTTAAAAAAAATAAAATGAAAAACACTAGCAATATTTTATTATCGGGCATAGTTGTCTTTTCGATGATATTTTCATCTTGTTCAGAAGGGTTAGACGATATTGATGGAAATCCAAGAAATATAACTCAAGAGCAATTAGAGGTAGATTTTCAGAATGTTGGCTCACTATACAAACCGATGTTTGAAAACATTTATCAATACACACCGCCATGGTCTTTTCAGTTACAGCAGAATTTAAACGCAGATGTGTTTTCTGGATATATGACTAATCCACGACCATTTGTGGCAGGGGCTAATAATACAACTTATAATTTGGTAAGCGGTTGGAATAATTTTATCTGGAGCGTTCCATATTCTAATGTAATGAACAATGCTAAAACAATAGAAAATGAAACAAAAGATGAGTTTCCAGAATTGTTTGCAGTATCACAAATACTAAAGGTAACCGCAATGCATAGAGTCTCTGATGTTTTTGGTCCCATAGTGTATACCAAATTTGGAGAATCGGCTACTACAAGTGAGTATGATTCCCAACAAGAGGCTTATAATGCATTTTTCAGTGATCTCGAAGAAGCAATTCAGATTTTATCTGATAATATTGATAGCCCAAGGTTCACAGCATTTGATTTGTCATATGGTGGTAATTATGAAAATTGGATAAAATATGCCAATGCTCTTCGATTGCGTCTTGCGATTCGTATTTCTAAAGTAGATCCTACTACAGCCAAAATGGAAGGTGAGAAATCTTTGAATCATCCTAACGGAGTTATTGAAACCAATGCAGATAGTTTTTTTGTTAACGGAACCCTGGATCATCCTGTAAAAACAATAAATAATTCTTGGGGAGATATACGTATGAATGCTTCTATGGAATCAATTCTTGTTGGATATGAAGATCCTAGAGTTGATAGCTATTTTGACTCTTCGGAAGTTACTGAAGGAGAGTTTAAAGGAATAAGAAATGGATTATCCCTATTGCCAGGTTATGATGATGAACTTGCCCAGAAAGCGGATTATATCGATTTTTCATTATTGGCAGATGATGTCTTAACACCTAGAGTACAACTTATGACTGCTGCCGAGGTATTTTTCTTAAAAGCAGAAGCCGCCTTGAGAGGATGGTCAGGAGCCGGAACTGCTCAAGCTAATTATGAGCAAGGAATCACTACCTCATTTCAGCAATATAGTTTGGGCGGGTCATCAGATTATATAACCAACGCTATATTAACGCCCAAGGATTATGTGGACCCTGTGACTCCAACAAATAATATTGCTGCTCTAAGTACTATTACAATTGCATGGGATGAAGCCGCTACCAACGAGGAAAAATTAGAACGTATTATCACCCAAAAATGGATTGCTATGTTCCCCGAGGGACAAGAAGCCTGGAGTGAATATAGACGCACTGGATATCCAAAGATATTTCCAGTAGTGAGCAATCAAAGTGGAGGTGTTGTCGATACAGACCTTCAGATCCGTAGAATCCCCTTTGTAGATAGCGAATTACAAACCAATCCAGATGGTGTGGCTGATGCAGTAAATAAGCTAGGTGGATCGGATAATGCGGGAACTCGACTTTGGTGGGATGTGCCCGGAGGAAATTTTTGATTTGATTTGAATTGCTATAAATCCTTAAAGAGGGAAATAGAAGTGAAAACTTATATTTCTCTCTTTTACCAATTAACTCCTCAGATATATATAAAAAGATTACCTAACACAAACATAACTTAAATCATGGAACTACTTAAAAAAATTACCGTCGTCATACTATTGCACGTTTGTATGTTCTCTTGCACCAACGAAAGTTTCTTAGACAACACTTCAGAAGTTGAGAATTCAGGAGAATTATCAGACGTAAACAAATCATCACTTACCGAGCCTATCGTTTTGGGATATTTTCCGTCCTGGTCCGAAAGCTGGACTACCACTGGTCAAGGATCAAAGTTAAGAGATATACCAGAGCATGTTACTCATGTGTTTTTGGCGTTTGCCAAACCTAACTTACGATACCAAAAAGGTTCTCTGGATATCACAAATACCGGAATCCAAACACCTTATGGTGGAGCAACTTTAAAAGAATCGGTTACTATATTAAAGTCCAAAGGTATCAAAGTGATTTTATCGGTGGGAGGCGAAACATACTGGGGATCTAATGCTGCATATGATATTGATTATCAACAAATAAAAGATCTTGTTGATGATATGGGATTTGAAGGAATTGATTGGGATTTTGAACCCAACGGAAGCTTTGCCACGATCGGAGAACCAATTAATGTACAGCGATTTATTGATTTTTTTAATAATTCAAGAGCTATTATGCCAAAAGGGCAATATTTGCTCGCTTGTGCTCCGGCAGGTGTAGGGGCACTTGGAGGATTAAATAATGATGATCCCGCATCTCCCTATACATATAGTAAAAGAAATGCAGTTACAGGAGAATCTGATGCTAACTTGTATAATGCTACTTCACCCAATCAGGCTATTAGTTTATATGGATTTGCCACTACTGGACATATGATACCAGTTATGAATGCCGTTGGAGATAAAATTGATTTAATTGCCTATCAAGGGTATAATACGGGTGCGGCAAGCAATAGAAAAATTATGTATGATGCTTATAGACATTATGCAAATCAATATGGATTTTCTCTGGCAGCCGGAACACATTATCCCAATGAACCTTGGGGGCCTTATTATACCTATACCTACCAAACTGTAGCGGATCTTTCTGGGCACATTTCGGCAAATAACTCTAGTAATGATGGTATTATGATCTGGCAACTATTGTTAGGAGATGGTACTTCTTCAGCATACGGGTATCTTCATGTGGCAAGCCAGGTACTTGGCGGAGTTTCGCAATCTCAAGCTATTGTAAATGCAGAAAATTATCCCGAATCCCCATATTCCGGAGGCGGAAATGGTGGCGGTGGTGGCGGTAGTGGTACCGGTTGTGATTCAGCGCAATGGATAGCTACTACGGCATATACCGCTGGACAAGAAACCGTATATCAAAATAAGCTTTATCGAGCAAAATGGTGGACTCAAGGAGATGTTCCGCCTTCTAATACAGGAGATGGAAAACCATGGGAATTTGTTAATGATTGTGGAAACGGTGGTGGAGGCACAGGGAATGAAGCACCCTCAGTAAATATAACAGCACCCTCAAATAATTCTATAGTAACCGAAGGTACCACCATTACAATAACTGCAAATGCTTCTGATAGTGATGGAAATGTAACCAAAGTAGAATTCTTTCAAGGAAGCATAAAACTGGGAGAAGATACTTCAAATCCATATGAATATAGTTGGACAAATGTATCTTCTGGTGGTTATAGTATTACTGCCATAGCTACAGATAATTTAGGAGCTACCACAACTTCTTCCGCAATTGCGATAACGGTTCAATCGTCAGGCGGAGGTAACGGGGGCTCTTGTAACGGAGTAGCATCCTGGGAACCATATCCTAAGGTATATAATCAAGGAGATCGTACTGTATATCAAGGAACCCTATATGAAGCACAAACAGGTCCTATTTGGGTAACTCCGGGAAGTGGAGAACACTGGTGGAAAACCATAGGAAGCTGTAATTAAGAAGTTTTCACACAAGTTAGTTTTTAATTGTCGAAAACCCTGGTAATAGCAATGTGGCTGCTATTGTTGGGGTTTTCTTAGTTTAAAATCCCATTTAATAAGTTTTAACTCCTCATTTTTATTCATAAGAATGATATAGGGCTCATTTTTGATGTTTATAAACTCGATTCCTTTAGTTTGAAGGCTTTGAAGTGTATTTGGAAGCAGAGATGATACCGTAAAATCGTCTTTTTTACCATTACCTAATAAAAAATACCCTTTAGAAGCATCATATCGAATGGTTTCAACTTCGGCTTGGTATAGAGAACCAATTCCGAAGACATCTATGTTTCTATCTGAATTGAAATCCGAAACCAAAAAATCGGTAGTAGGACCAAATTGAGCAACTTTTGGTAGTTCCTGAATGTCAAAAGAACCATTCCCTTTATTCATTAGTACCAGACTACTAAAGTTGTTTGCAGTATAGTGTGTAGCTTCTTCAAGATTCTGATTACCATAAATTTCTACCAAAGAGGCAGAAGAAAACTCCTTATAAGTCTTAAATTTTTGAGTGAGACCAGGGATTTGTTCTGAGGAACATTCTTTACCTCTTACAGGTACTAAAACACCTTCTTTAGAGGTTGCACTTAGGATGATGTCAAAACTACCATTGTCATCAAAATCTTTGGCATAAATATGCAGCGGTTTGTTTTGATCAGGCTTAAATTTATTATTTTGACCTAAGTTTCCAACCAAATAGTCCATATCCCCATCTTGATCAAGATCTGTGGGCAGAATTTTAAAATACCATCCCAAATGATTATTTAGATCTTGATTTTTTGATTTGATAAAATTTCCGTCAATATTATCAAAAATTTGAACTGGCATCCATTCACCAACTACCAGGAGATCTTCATCACCATCCTGATCATAATCAGAAAAGATGGCATCGGTTACGATTCTCAGTTCGTTAAGCCCTTCTGATATTTTGGAAGTAACATCGATGAACTTTCCATTTTCATTTTTTAGCAAGTGGGAGGGATAGGATAAAGGATATTTTCCAGGAATCACCCCTCCACCAATAAAAAGATCAAGATCTCCATCGGTATCAAAATCAGTAATTGCTACAGTAGCTGAAGTTGAAAGTATTTTGGGTAGAACCTCTTTTCTGCTGAAATTACCTTTTCCATCATTTTCATACACCCTATCCTGAAGCCATGAACTTTGAAGTTTATCTTCGTAACTTCCAGAGGCAACATAAAGGTCCTGATCACCATCATTATCCATATCAAAAAAAAGTGCCTTATTATCTTCATAATTGATATCGTTTCCGAATGTTTTTACACTTGATTGCCTAAAAGAATCGTCTTTGTTCTGAATATAAAGCTGGGCAGAAGCACCCTTGGCATTACCTACAAAAAAATCATCTTTTCCATCATTATTTACATCTGCTACCGCCAATGCGGCACCTTTTTCACTTTGTTTTTGCGGTAGAAGCAATTGTAAACTATAATCATCAAAAGGTCGTTCTTTGTTTTTATAACTTATTCCGAATTTCTTGGCATCCAAAATACTTAAAGGTTGAGCTTCCTTTTCAATGACCACATTGTTTATTTGACTTTTATCACGATGGTCTATAATTAGGTTTTGGTTGCTAGGTACATCAAAAAATCTACTTACGGTTCCTTGTGGCCATCGTATGATTATACTATCTATAGCATTCGTTTTTTCTACCCCAAAATGCAATTTATTGGTAACCGATGATTGAAATCCTCTGCTCGTATATAATTTTTTTAGTTGCTTTTGATCTTTGGTATAAACAGTTACACTTGTCCCAATTCCATTAGGGTTATTATCATTTCCGGTAAGGGAAAGCGAGATAAAATTATTGGTTTGGTTGTTTTTATAGATGCTTGCGACTTCGGATTGATTATTAAGGATCAAATCCAAATCTCCATCATTATCAAGATCAGCATAAGCAACCCCATTAGAATTTACCTTTTGATCTAATCCCCATTGTTCCTCTGTTGAAGAGAAGGTAAAATTACCTTTATTCACGAACATCCTATTTTTTAATTTTGCAGAGGGCATCATAGTAATGGCTTCTTCAAGGGTTACTTTTTTTCGGTTACGAATATTATTCTTCATTTGATTTCTAAAATCCTGGTTGGATAAATCATGTTCGATTCCGTTGGTAACAAACAGATCATTAAAACCATCATTATCAAAATCTGCTAGAAGAGGTGCCCAACTCCAATCTGTTTTTGCAATGCCTGCCATTTGTCCAATTTCGCTGTAAACTCCATTACCCAGATTGAGCTGCAACATATTGGCCATATACTGATGGTGATATCCAATTGAAACAAGGTAATTGAAGTTTTCTGTACTCATGGTGGCCATATTTTCTTTACTTCTTTTATGGTCATCGGCGAGCATATCCAAGACGATGAGGTCGGGTTTTAGATCGTTATTGATATCGGCATAATCCGAACCCATACTATTGGCTGTGATATGATTAAAAACCTCTAAGACTTTATTAGTAAAAGTCCCATCTTGGTTATTAATATAAAGAAAGTCTGGTTCTAAAAAATCGTTGGCAACGTACACATCGGGCCAATGATCATCGTTAAAATCACCTATAGAAGCACTTAATCCCCAAGCTTTATTAAGAATCCCCGATTTGGCTGTAATATCTTTAAATTTTCCCTTAACATTTTCGAATAATTTATCTGTACTTTCCGGATGAATATTGGATTGAATTTTGGGATCTACGGTTACATTATTATTAAAATCGGGGCGATGATTTACAAGATACATATCCAGATCCCCATCTTTATCAAAATCAAAATAATAAGCTTGTGTAGTGTAGGCTTCAGAATCCAAGCCGTAATTTTTGGCTTTTTCTAGAAACGTACCATTTCTTTGATTGATGTAGAGTTTATTTTTTCTGGCTTGTTTATTTTGTAAAGAACCTGATTTACAAACATAAATATCCAACCAACCATCTGCATTAATGTCAATCATAGAAATTCCTGTGGTCCATCCTTCATTATCTGCAACGCCTGCTTTTTCTGTAATATCTTCAAAAACAAAATTACCCTTGTTGAGATATAGCTTGTTGCTGTTTTGGTTTGAACCGAAGTAAAGATCCTCAAGCCCATCATTATTTATGTCACCAACAGCGATTCCTCCTCCGTTATAAATATATGAGTAATTGAGAAAATTAAAATGAAGTGTCTCTATAATGGTGTTCTTAAAATTAACATTTGTATGAGATTCGGGAAGTTTTTCAAACAAAAAGCTTCGATTATGGGCTGCCAAATCCTGGCTTTCTTTTTGCTCCTTGGTACAACCAACAAGAGCAAATAATGCAAGTACGTATATTTTGTTGAGCATTGTTTTTTATGTGAGTTTTTGGTAACTTTATGTAAATGGAATGGAGGACATATCCAGTCAATATTTTAAGGTAAAAAAACATTTTTTTGATCTTCAATTTATCCTCTCAATAACATTCTTTTGTCGACAAACAACTTGATTTTGATGAAAACCGGTTGCTCTTTTTTCTTAAGTATAAGTTAACAATAATTGTTTTCAATTTTTAGTAGTCAAAAACAGAATCATTTTATATCAAACCATACAATTGTTTTTTTAGGTCATTTATAATTCCTTTTATGTCATCTGTCGAAAAACTTTTCATAAAAATGATATAGATGATAGCTTCAATTTCTATAAGCTGTTAAACAACTAATTTAAGTTAAAAAATGAATTTAGAGGCCCAATATGATCATGCGTTGAACCAGAACAATTCTGTGCCATATTACAAGGATATTACCTATCGTGAAGCAGGTAAGTTTGAGGAAACTCGATTCGAAAAAATACATAATGTAATTTTTAAAAGTTCTGACTTTGCTTCGGTTATAATTGCTCAGGAAATAGCTAATTTGATCAAAAAAAAGCAGGAAAAGCAAGAGTTTTGTGTTTTGGGGCTGGCTACTGGTTCATCTCCGATCAAGGTATATGAGGAATTGGTACGAATGCATAAGGAAGAAAACCTAAGTTTTGCCAATGTGATTACTTTCAACTTAGATGAATATTATCCAATGGATAAAAATGATGTACAGAGTTATCATTATTTTATGCACCAACATTTATTTGATCATATAGATATTCTACCAGAAAATATTCATATACCAAATGGAGCTGTTTCCCAGGAAGATCTTCATCAATATTGTATCGATTACGAACTAAAAATTAACTCTTTTGGGGGATTGGATTTTCAACTATTGGGGATAGGGAGAACGGGGCATATTGGTTTCAATGAACCAGGTTCTCATTATAATTCGGTAACAAGAAACATCACTTTGGATCATTTAACACGTTCGGATGCGGCTCCGGCATTTTTTGGGATTGATAATGTTCCTAAAAGAGCCATTACTATGGGAATTGGAACTATCAAGAAGGCTACCCGAATCGTGATTATGGCATGGGGACACAAGAAAGCTGAAGTTGTAAAACAAACCATCGAAGGAGAGATATCGGCAAATATACCGGCTACGTATCTTCAACGTCATAACAATACTACTTTTGTTTTGGATCAGGAGGCCTCAGAGGAGCTAACTCGAATTAAAACTCCTTGGTTGGTTGGGCCTTGCCGTTGGAACGAAAAACTTAAGAGTAAAGCAATTGTATGGTTAAGTCATCAGGTTCAAAAGCCGGTTCTAAAATTAGCCGAAAAGGATTACAATGACCATGGTATGTCCAGTCTTCTGGCAGAAGAAGGATCATCTTATGATCTGAACATCAAAATGTTTAACACCTTACAACATACTATTACCGGTTGGCCGGGCGGAAAACCAAATGCAGATGATACCAACCGACCCGAAAGAAATGTACCGCACAAAAAAAGAGTGCTAATCTTAAGTCCACATCCAGATGATGATGTGATCTCGATGGGAGGGACCTTTCTGCGGTTAGTAGAGCAACAACATTCGGTTCACATAGCTTATCAAACGTCTGGTAATATTGCAGTATCTGATGAAGAAGCGATGAAGTATGCAGAAGTAATAAAAAATATACAGTCTGAAGCTGAAAATGAAGAGAAGATAAGTACGATTTTGAAAGATTTAAAAACCAAACAAAAGGATAGTATTGATTCTCCCGAAGTTAGAAACCTTAAAGGATCAATACGCAGAGGAGAATCCTTGGGAGCAACACGTTTTTTTGGACTTCCGGATGCTTATGTACACTTCTTGGATTTACCATTTTACGAAACTGGTACGGTAAAAAAGAAACCTTTTTCAAAAAAAGATGTAGCCATTACAACAAAGCTAATTAAGGAAATAAAACCGCATCAGATTTTCGCTGCGGGAGATTTAGCAGATCCTCATGGTACCCATAAAGTTTGTTTGGATATTCTTTTTAAATCATTAGAAGTGCTAAAAGAGGAAGATTTTATGAAAGACTGTTGGGTGTGGTTGTATCGCGGGGCATGGCAAGAATGGGATATTCATGATATCGAAATGGCAGTTCCGTTAAGTCCTGATGAAGTTTTGAAAAAAAGAAAGGCAATCTTCTTTCACCAATCTCAAAAAGACGGAGTAATGTTTCAAGGAGATGATTCGAGAGAATTTTGGGTTAGGGCAGAGGAGCGCAATCAACAAACCGCAAAAAAATACCACCAATTAGGATTGGCAGATTATGCTGCTATAGAGGCATTTAAGCGATATCATTTTTAAAAATGTTGGATGAGAAAAAATTTATTTATTCCATTACTTAGTGTATTTGTAATTCAGTTAAGTTTTGGACAATATGAAAAAGAAGAAAACTTAAGCAATCTTATGCCTTGGCCCAAAGCCATAACTATGGGCAACAGCAAGTTTCTTATACAGAAAAGCTTTGAAGTTTCGGTGGAAAATGATTCTAATAAACGAATTTATAAAGCTACTACGAGATTTATACAACGCTTGAGTGAAGAGACCGGCGTATTTTTTGAAGCCGGCTTTCCTATCAAGACATCAAGTGCCAACCCTTCTTTAAGTATTACTTATGACAGAGAAGGCGAACTTAAATTGAACGAGGATGAATCTTATTCTTTACATGTTACCAATAAGAAAATTGAACTTAGTGCGGTCACAGACATTGGCATATTACGAGGGTTAGAAACACTTCTTCAATTGGTAAATTATAGTTCAGATACCTTTTATGTTCCGGCAGTTACGATTACTGATTCCCCAAGATTTCCATGGAGAGGATTGATGATCGATGTGGCCAGGCATTTTCAACCATTAGATGTTTTAAAACGAAATTTGGATGCAATGGCAGCTGTTAAATTAAATGTTTTTCACTGGCATTTAACAGATGATCAGGGATTTAGAGTAGCGTCTAAAACCTATCCTAAACTTCATGAATTGGGATCTGATGGATTGTATTATACTCATGAACAAATTAAAGAGGTCGTTCAATATGCTTCAGATAGGGGAATACGGGTTTTACCAGAATTTGATGTACCGGGTCATGCTACAGCGATATTAACTGCTTATCCAGAAATAGGGAGTAAAGATACTACGTATCAAATTGAACGAAATGCAGGGATTTTTGACCCTACATTGGATCCCACAAATGAAAAAACTTACGAGATGTTGTCCTCAGTTTTTGAAGAGATGGCAGGTCTCTTTCCGGATGAATACTTTCATATAGGAGGGGATGAAAATGAAGGAAAACATTGGGACGAAAATGTAAAAATTAGAAACTTTAAGAAAAAGAATGACATCAAATCAAATCATGAGTTGCAAACACTTTTTAATATAAGATTGCAGAAAATTCTTAATAAGCTTGACAAAAAGATGATAGGCTGGGAAGAGATCATGAGTCCTGAAATAGAAAAAACGGCAATTTTACATTCATGGAGAGGAGAAAATGAAGGATTGCCTGATGGCCAGTCTTTAATTAATGCTGTGCAACTTGGTTACCATACCATCTTATCAAATGGATATTATATTGACCGGATGCACCCAGTAGAAGCCCATTATTTGGTGGATCCTATTCCCGGTAATTCTAAGTTAACTCAAGAACAGAAAAAAATGATTCTGGGAGGAGAAGTAACGATGTGGAGTGAATTGGTAACCCCCGTGACTATAGATTCTCGTATTTGGCCAAGAACAGCAGCAATAGCTGAGAGATTTTGGTCTCCTAAAGGAGTTACGGATATTGAGGGTATGATAAAAAGGCTAAAAAATGTAAGCTTACAATTAGAAAAATTAGGGATCACTCATATACGAAATAGAGACATGATTCTGCGTAACATTACTAAAACCAATGACATTGTCGCCCTTTTGGAACTTTCTAAAGTATGCGAACCGCTAAAAAAGTATACAAGGAATAAAGGAGGAGTTGAATATCAGACATATTCTCCGTTTGCTTTGTTTGCAGATGCTTGTACGAGTGATGCAGAAGATGCAAAAGAATTTAATAAACTGGTTTCAACTTTTATTAATCAGCCCAATAATAAGAAGGTAAAAAGTAAACTAAATCAATATTTACAAAAATGGAGTTTACTATCAGGAAACTTAGATCATTTGGATAATCCAATAATTAATGAAATTAAGCCCATAGCAAATAACTTATCGAAGATGGCAGATATTCTTAGTCATTATGTAAAGAATAATAAAATCACTTCTTCACAAGAAGAAATACTCAATACTTATTTAAAAAAATCAAAAAACCCCATCGTTGATGTCGAATTAATGGTCATTGATTCTTTTGAGAAGCTTATAGAACATCTTAAAACTAAAAAGGTGGTCATCAATAAATAGCGAATGCAAAAATTTTAGATTTATCACAAAACAAAACCACTTAAAATTTTCCCTTTGACTTCTTTAACATAATTTCGGCCAATAGGGATCATTTTATCATGAATATGAATACAATTGCCTTCAATAGCATTTACTTTGTTTAAAGCAATAGTGAAAGATCTGTGAATTCTCATAAAATCATATTCTGGTACTAGTTTGGTAATTGCAGATAAGTTATAATGAGTAATATAGTCCTTTTCTATAGTTTTAATAGAAACATAGTCCTTTAAACTTTCTATATATAGAATATCATTAAAATGAATTTTCACCATTTTTTTATTGACCTTCACAAAGAAATGGTGTTTTTTTTTGCTTGTGCTGGTTTTGCTGGCATTATTTACTAATTCAGTTTTAATGTTTATTAAATAGGAAACCTTATTTAATGCTTTCATCAACCTTTTTAAGGAGATTGGTTTTACCAGGTAATCTATAACATCCAGTTCAAAACCCTCTACCGCATATTCTCTATAAGCAGTGGTAATAATAATATAGGGAGAAGAGGTAAGGTTTCTAATAAATTCAATACCATTTAACCTTGGCATGTTTATATCAAGAAAAACTAAATCTATAGGTTCTTGTGCTAGCAGGTTGAAAGCTTCAATGGGATTGGTATAGGTATGAATAACTTCAAAATCTTCAAAGCTCTCTAAATGTTTTTTAATTATCTTAATTGCTAGGGGTTCGTCGTCGATTATTAGGCATTTTATTTTCATTGGGTGGGGGGAAATTATCGATTTGTGTTATATTACGTTGAAATATTTGAACTAAATTATTGCATTGTACATAAGGACAATAGGTCAAATAGTGCAAACCACATGGTAAATAATCCAATGTTATTTCTTCTTAACGTTTAATAGAGTGGCTCTAGTTTAGTATTGATTATTGTAAAATATTTCATTTACCTCATAAATAATGATTTATCCTATCCTAAATCCTTTCCAAAGGAAAGGACTTTTTGCTACCTTCCCTTTGGAAAGGGCTGGGGATGGGGCGAAAGATTGATTCGTTAAGATTATCAACGCTATTATAAACTAGAGTCAACAGAGTCTATAAAATTTTGAAAATAAGATACTTATTGTCCTTTTTCTTGCTCTTTTAGTTTTTGGGCTTTGTACTCTGAGGGAAGGCAATTAAAATGTTGCTTAAACGACTTTTTGAAATAATTATAGTCATTAAAACCAACCTCATATGCCACATGGCTAAGTTTTGCATTACTCTTTAGAATCATTTGCCCAGCTAATTTTAATCGTACAGAACGAATAAAAGCGGTAAGAGAAAGTCCCGTAAGAGATTTTATTTTTCGATATAAAGAAGATTGACTCATATGTAGTTTATCTACCATTACCCCAATTCCAAATTCATTGTTTTGTAGATTAGATTCTATAAGTTTAATAGCTTCTTCTACAAATTTTTCTTCATCATCATACCGAAGCGAGCTTTCTTCACTGGGTTCGAACCTAACCTTGTTTTGTAAGTAGGTCCTTAGCTTTTTTCTATTGGATAGGATCGACGCTATTTTGGCTTTAATAATAGTAGGGTTAAAAGGTTTGGTGATATAATCATCAGCTCCGGTTTCTAATCCTTCAAGTTCGAAAAATACCGAGCTTCGAGCGGTAAGCAAAATAATGGGAAGGTGGGATGTAGCAATCTGTTTTTTTAGATCATTACACACAGATAATCCATCTTTTACGGGCATCATCACATCACAAATTATCAAATCCGGATGCAGTTCGTTTGCTTTTTGAAATCCGATACCTCCGTTTTTTGCTTCCTCAATATTGTATTTGTTAGATAGTAGACTCCTTAAGTAATTTCGTATTTCACTATTATCGTCGATTATAAGAATAGTATTTTTGGTGGCATCTTCATTATTTGTTAACGTATTATTGTCATCTTGAGATTGAAGTTCATAAGGTTGTTCAATAACTATGGGCGTATCATCTTTATTTGTTTCTGATGTTGGGTACACGGGCGATAATGTCATGGCAATCATAAACTCCGAACCGGCATTAGGTATGCTACTTACAGAGATAGTTCCTTGATGCAATTCGATAATTTTTTTTGAAAAAGCTAATCCGATACCACTTCCAATGATTTTTGCAGATTCACTGGTTTTAATTTGATAGAATCGATCAAAAATTCTTTCAAGATCTTTTTCCTCGATTCCGCGTCCAGAATCTTTTACAGTTATAATGCATTGATTTTTTGCTGTTGTGAGCGTAAGAGACACATGATCTCCATCTTTGGTATTTTTAAAAGCATTAAACAGAAGGTTACATAATACAATTTCCATATTATTTCTATCAAAAGGAAATGTAATATCGTCTGCATCGGATTGGAAAGTATATTGGATATTTCCGGAAGTTGCAAGCTCTTGAAAGTATAAAAACACTTCGTGCGCAAAACTTACAAAATTGTCATTACTTATATTAAGTGTAAAAAGATTATGATCTGCTTTTCTAAAATCGAGTAGCTGATTTACAAGGTTTAACAATCGATTTGCATTTCGTTGAACGATTATCAACTTTTCTATTACCGAAGCGGGCAGGTTTTTATTTTCTAATATATCTATAAGAGGGCTAACAATTAATGTAAGTGGTGTTCTAAACTCATGCGAAATATTAGTGAAAAATGTAAGTTTAGCTTCTGTAAGTTCTGTTTCTTTTTCCTTATCAATTCTGGCAATTTCTAATGTGTTCTTCAAGGTATCTTGCCTGGTTTTTATGGTATAGAGTAACCATATTATGGATAGTAAAACAATCGTATAAATAAGATATGCCCAAGTGCTAAAAAAAGGAGATGGTTTAATGATTAGTTTTAAGATTCTGGGGGAGCTCCAAATCTGATTATTTCTAGATCCAATAATATGTAAAGTATAAGTTCCACTGGGCAACCCGGTAAAACTAACCTGATTTCTATTATTTAAAGCGATCCATTCATCCTGAAAACCTTCTAATTTGTATTGATACTTCGCATTTAATAAACCCAAATAGTCATTTAGACCAAAGTTGATCAAAATAGATTTTTCTTTATGCGTTAATACAATTTCGTTGGTAGAGTTTATATTATTATTCAAGATTACCCTTCCGTTTAATATGTTTCCAGGGGTAATATGTTGATTATCGATAATCGTTTTAGAAATTATCACTTCGGGTTTGATTTGAACATCCTTGATTTCCTTAGGGCTGAAATAAGTAACATTATCAATACCTCCAAAATAGATTGTATCGTTTCGATCATTAAAAACAGCTTTCTGATTAAATGAAGAAGCTTTTACACCATCTGCTTCTCCATAATTTGTGAAGAGATTTTTAGAGAGGTCAAATTTTACAATTTCGGTAGCAGAGCTTAGCCAGAGGTTATTGTTTTTATCACCTGTTATAGCCGAAATGTAGTTGGTGTTAAGCCCATCTGTAGTGGTATATATCTTTTTGAGAATTAATTTGCCCTTCTTTAATTGAAGTTTTAGTAAACCATTTGCAGTACCTATCCAAGTAATATCATTCTTGAAATAGATACTGTTTACAAGAGTACTGGGTAACTCTTTATCTATCAATTTTGAATGATGTAAAAAAGACTGAGATTCTTCATCAAATAAATGAAAACCATTGTGCGTTCCTACCCAAACATTACCTGCTTCATCAGATTTAATTTCTGTAATTACATCGGTATTGTTTAGTCTAAAATTACCAGTTCCACCGTCATGAAAGTATATATATTTGTCTGAATGTTTTATGTCTTTTAGCGGTACCATAGCAATACCATCGTGCTCTGTGCCGATCCATAAACGTTCTTTTTGATCAATTAAGAAAGAGGTAACCCGTTCTATGGTAGGATATCTAAATATTTCCCTTTGACTTTTAACATCATATATAATAAATCCTTCTTCAAAACCAACAAATAACTTTTCTTCATATTTATAAATCGCCTTTTTATGATCTTTGAGTTCAATATTCTTGAGCATCGAAAAGTCCTTTCCAACGTATAAACCATTTTCTAATGTACCTACCCATAAATTTTTGGAGTCTTTGAATATTGATTGAATATTAAAATCTTTAAGTAGCTTAGTATTGTTAATATCACTATATGCATTTTTGAACCCTTTGCTTGCACTCATTTGTATTACACCGCCACCATAGGCCAGGGAAAGCCATATTATATTGTTTTTGTCGATATGTATATCAAGTATGGTGTCATAATTAATATTTTCCTTTCTGGTACTTGTTTTTTGCAGATCTACTTTTGCAAATTTTGTTAACTCAGGATTACTTACATGCAAGCCGTTACTCCACGTGCCAATCCATAATTTTTTTTGATGATCAACGGCCAGATATCGCGCAAAATTTGTTTCTATACCTGTTTCAATACTATCTATTTCTTGTGTATCATGGTTAAAACCATAAATATTGGTATTGGTATTTCCCGCGGTACCTACCCATACTTTATTACGAAAAGTATCATTAACTAAATCTGTAACCTCACTCTCTATCGGAAATTCGGAAATAACACCTGTTGATAGATTATATCTTGTTAAAATGTTATAATTGCCGTACCACATATTTCCATAAGCATCTTTTAAGATCGTGTATACAAGACAAGTAGTATTAAAGTGTTGTATAAGTGCATCAGTTTCTGGATTTATTACAAATATGCCGTTACCCCATGTGCCAATCCAGATATTTTTTTCAGGATCCTGTGCAATACTTAATACACGTAGGTCACTTTTATTGTCAGGGTCGATAAGATGATTATAGTTTTTTATAGTATTCTTTTCTATATCTAATACCGATACACCCCCTCCTTTGGTGCCAATCCAAAGATTATTGCTATCATCAATAAAAAGAGTTTCGATGTTCTCATTTTTTAGCTCTGGGTATTTCTTTGACAAACGGATATAATCAAATTCGAATCCATTATATTTAGTAATGGCATTCTCGGTCCCTATCCATTTAATATTTTGCTGGTCGCTTACAATCGAAGTCACATAATTATGAGATAATCCCTCTCTGCTACCATAGTGTTTGGTTATATAATTCACTTCGTTTTTTTGAGACCATACACATTGAAGCAATGCAAATAAAAATAGGGTTACTATGTTGGCTTTTTTTGTCGTCATTTCTCCGTTTGGGAGTTTAAAATTTGATTTTAATTGGTGCACATCAATAAATATAAGTACGCTTAGGGTCGAATTTTTTCATTTTCTTCAAGAGGTATTTTTAACGAAACGGCATATGTTGTTTCACTTTCTTGTATTTTCAAGTCATAATTATTCTCAAATAATAACCCCAGCCTTCTTCTGGTATTTTTTAGCCCAATGCCCTTGCTTTCATCTTGATGATTACACTTCTGGTTTTTGGTTTTGAAGAGTAACCAAGAATCTACCATTTCTAACTCAATGTGTAAAATTACATTGCCCAATTCATGTCCTGTTCCATGTTTAAATGAGTTTTCTACGAACTGTAGCAATAACAAGGGGGGGATTTTATAATCTTCGATATTTCCCGTTATTGAAAAATCAACGTGTACGCGATCTCCAAATCGTAAACGTTCAAGATCTATATAATTTTGAATGTATTTTATTTCATCGGTTAAAAATACTCTTCTTTTATTTCCTTGATAGATCACGTAACTCATAAATTCTGATAGTTTCACTACGGTCTCTGGTGCTTGATCGGATTTATCTAACGTTAATGAATATAAGTTGTTGAGCGTATTGAAGAAAAAATGAGGTTGAAGCTGTGATTTTAATAATGACAATTCATTTTTGAGGCTTTGTTTTTCTAGTTCTTCCGTTTTACGAAGGTTTTTAACATAGTCAATGGTGATTTTGATGGCAGTGGTAAACCCAATCACATAAATCTCTCCAATAAATGCTGCAGTTATATAATTTAGATCAAAAATCGAATCTTCAGACCTTTCAGATTCGGGAAAAACATCGGTGGTAACAAACTCATAAGTGAAGATAATTCTTACCAGAGTCATGGTTAGAATAGAAATTAGGAGTATGAAAATATATTCTAAATATTTATTAGGAATTAATCTTGGCAATAAGAAGTAGAGGTTAAAATATACCAGTATAATATGTACAGAAAACTCAACCAAATTGGATTGAAAAGAATACCAATAATCATCAAAGTAGCTACCCCAACGCAATGTGTTTAGGGCAAAATAAACAAGCCAAAATAGGCTGTGGTGTACTATTTCTTTATTGAGTTTGATTTTGACGAAAGGTTTAGGTTTTAAAAAACGTACTGAAAATACCTATTTTTTGTTAAATCATGGTGTTTTTTAGATAAACAACGGGGTTTTAGGCATTAATCACTAGATTTTTTCAAAAACCAACTCGTTGTATTTTCACTTCTAAACAGCTACATTTTAATGTCATTCAGCTAATTAGTTTTTAGAAATTAACACTTCTTTATACTTTTCAAATCATTGAGAAGGTTATAAATCTTTTCTGTTTAACACAAATAGATTCTTTAAAACTTAAACACAAACCGATTATGGAAAACCCAAAATTTACTTTTGACAGGTGGCTTGATTGGCAATCAATTTTAGTCATTTTATTTTTATCACTGTTTATATTTACCACGACAGGTGTGGTTGCTCAGGTTAACACCGGAGGAAGCGCCACTACTTCTAATCATAACAAACAGGTGATAGGCTACATCACAAATTGGGATGCCTGGAAAGCTGCCAGTGCTGGAGTACCTTCGGCAGGAGCATTAACGCAATTAAATATTGATTATTCAAAATATACTATTTTAAATTATTCCTTTTTTGGAGTAGCAGTGGATGGATCTTTACACAGTGGAGATTTAAGAAACAAAAACATTTATCAACCTGGAGCGGTTCAACAACCTGCTGATTTACTATATGGTGATGTTTATAGCAGCTGGGATTTTCACATACTTTTTGGAGAAATCGAACCTATACAATGGATCAATGAAGCGGTAAAAGAAAGAGCGGAAGCATTGGGATACCAAGTTACTGTGGGAGGTAATACCTGGAGTCATCCCGAATGGGGACTTAGTGGTGATTTGCCATTACCATTGCCAAAAGAAGGTAGTGGTGCCAAAGGTTTATTAGAACTAGCGCATCAAAACGGAGTGAAAGTAATGGCTTCTATTGGTGGTTGGAGTATGTGCAAGCATTTTCCTGAAATGGCAGCAGATCCTGTTAAAAGAGCCCGTTTTATAGAAGATTGTAAAAAGCTTATTAACATGGGCTTTGATGGGATTGACTTGGATTGGGAATATCCAGGGCCTTTTCCCGGGATGAATTTTACAGGCACAAATGCCGATTTTGCGAATTTTGAAAACTTGGTTCAGGAAATTAGAACTGCTATAGGTCCTGATAAGTTAATCACGGCAGCAATGGCGGCCGATCCTAAGAAATTAGAAGGTTTTAACTGGCCTCAATTAGCCAGTACCATGGATTATTTTAACATGATGACCTATGATTTTAATGGTGGATGGTCCAATATTGCTGGACACAATGCTCCTGTATATCCTTATGATGGAGCCGAAGCACCAGACTTCAACTGGCAATCTACTTTAAATAAATTACTATCACTGGGGGTACCTGCCAACAAAATTAATATGGGAGCTCCATTTTATGGCCGGGGAGTGGTTACCAATGGAACTGCTTCTTTGAATGCCCCTACAACAAAAGTAAATGTTACTATTCAACCAGATGGTCCAATTAGTACAGCGGCAGATTATACCAATTGGCCATTAGAAGTGTATGATGGTACCCCTAATCACTTTTTTATAAAGCAAAAAACAGGATCAGGAAGTGGTTGGACTCGTCAATGGGACGATCAGGCAAAAGTTCCATATATGACCAAAGGTAATTTCTTTTTAAGTTATGACGATGAAGAGTCTATTGGTATTAAAGCAGCTTTTATTAATGATAATAATCTTGCAGGAACTATCGTTTGGACAGTCTTTGGGGACTTAGAATTTTCGGGCTCTGCCCAATCATTTGGTACAAAGCTTAAAAGATGGTCCAACGTTAAATCTCCTCTGGTAAATAAGTTAAACGAGGTATTTGCAAGTGGTGGTGGTAACCCTCCCAACAACCAGAATCCTATAATTTCTATTACTTCGCCACAAACGGGTGCGACTTTTGAAGCTGGAAATAATATTACGATTGCTGCAAATGCAAGTGATACCGACGGTATCATTACCAAAGTTGAATTTTATAACGGGGGAACGTTATTAGGACAGGATACTACTACCCCTTATTCTTATACCTGGAATAATGTATCAGCTGGGAGTTATTCGATTATAGCAAAAGCTTATGATAACGAAGGAGCAAGTTCAACTGCTTCAGTTTCGATAACGGTTAACGGAGTTGGAGGTAATGAATTGCCTACTGTTTCTATAACATCCCCTCAGAACGGAGCCTCTATAACATCCGGGGCGACCATTAATATTTCAGCAAATGCTTCAGACAGCGATGGTACAATAAGTAAAGTAGAGTTTTTTGATGGAGGAGTGCTCTTAGGACAAGATACTACTGCTCCTTATACCTACAACTGGAATAATGCTTCCATAGGGAGTCATTCAATAGTGGTAAAAGCCACTGATAACGAAAATGGCGAAGGTTCCTCATCTGTTTCAATAACCGTAACCGGAAATGGCGGTTCTTGTACTGCACCAGCTTGGGTATCTGGACAAGCGTATACAGGAGGACAGATAGTGTCCTATCAAGGACATGAATATAAAGCAAAATGGTGGACGCAGCAAAATCCCCTGGGTAGTGCTGAATGGGAAGATCTAGGTCCTTGTGAAGGAGGAGGGAACCCTCCTGGAAATTGCACCGCTCCTGCCTGGATATCAGGCCAGGCGTATAACGGTGGAGATGTAGTATCTCTAGATGGGAGAGAGTATCGCGCCAAATGGTGGACACAGCAAAACCCGGTGGGCAGCTCAGAGTGGGAAGACCTTGGTGCTTGTAACGGCGGAGGCAATCCACCAAACGGAGCACCACAAGTTTCGGTAACCGCACCTAGTAACGGACAATCTTTTATCGAAGGTAATACGGTTACAGTTTCTGCAAATGCTTCAGATACTGATGGTACGATTTCCAAAGTAGAATTCTATGTAGGGAGTACCATGATTGCCGAAGATACTTCAGCACCCTATACAACAAACTGGACAGCAACTTTGGGTAACCATAGTATTACCGCAAAGGCCACAGATAATTCAAACCAATCGACTACTTCAGATGCAGTAAGCGTTAATGTTACTTCCGATGGAGGTGGAGGGTGCGATACTAACGGTTTCAAAGTGGTAGGGTATATGCCTAGCTGGCAAGGTGATGCAAATTCTATACAATATGATAAATTGACTCATATTAACTATTCTTTCTTACTGCCAAATAGTGATGGTAGTTTACGACCTCTTGAAAATGCTTCAAAAATGCAGCAGATCGTTTCTTTGGGACATGCTCAAGGAGTAAAAATTCTGATTGCTGTAGGTGGTTGGATGGATGGTAACGATTCTGCATTTACAACATTGGCAGCAAATCCATCTACAAGAACTGCTTTTGTAAACAACCTGGTCAATTTTGTAAATCAATACAATCTTGATGGGGTCGATATGGATTGGGAATACCCTCGTGAAGGTAATGAGCCTCAAAATTATGAATTATTGATGCAAGAACTGGGACAGGCAATGCATAGCAGAGGAAAATTATTGACTGCAGCAGTAGTTGTTTCAGGGTGGAATGCCGATGGAGTACTTAGCGGAGTTTTTGACGATGTAGATTTCTTAAACATTATGGCCTATGACGGTCCGGATCACTCTACCATGGCACAAGCCGAAGGTGGATTAAACTATTGGTTAGGTCGTGGATTACCAAAAGAGAAAGCAGTACTGGGAGTACCTTTCTACAGTCGCCCACAAGCGCAAAGCTACGCTTCATTATTGGCACAAGGAGCCAGCCCTAATAGTGATTCGTTCCAAGGAAATAATTATAACGGAATCCCAACAATAAAGGCCAAAACTGAAATGGCATTGCAGAGAGCAGGAGGTATCATGATGTGGGAACTATCTCATGATACAAGCGATCAACAAACATCCTTGTTAGCAGCAATCAATCAAGCAGTAGGTAACCCTTGTGGTCCTGGGCCCGATAATGTGGCTCCGCAAGTAACGGTTACTTCACCTCAAGGAGGAGCCACTTTTATTGTAGGAAATAATATAAACCTTAGTGCAACAGCATCAGATAGTGATGGAAATGTGACCAAAGTAGTATTTTATGTAGACGGAAATATGATTAGTGAAGATACTTCAGCTCCATATGCCGCAAATTGGACAGCAACACAAGGCAATCATACAATAACTGCAATAGCAACTGATAATGAAACGGCTTCAACTACATCTTCTGCTATAAGTATTAGCGTACAAACCGATACAGGAGGTGGTGGTGGATCATGTGATGATCCCCAATATATAGAAAATGGAGGATATAGTGAAGGTAGCCTGGTTCAGAATGGAGGTAATCTATACGAATGTAAACCATATCCTTATTCAGGATGGTGTAACGGTGCTGCATGGGCGTATGAGCCTGGGCAAGGTACCTATTGGGAAGATGCCTGGACATTGGTTGGTGAATGTGGTGGAGGAAATCCTCCCGGTGGAAATCAATCGCCTACAGTGTCTATCACACAACCATCAAACGGACAGTCTTTTACTGCCGGAAGTACGATTACAATCAATGCTTCGGCTTCAGATAGTGATGGAAATGTTACCAAAGTAGAGTTCTTTAGAAATGGTATTAAAATAGGAGAAGACACTTCTAATCCTTATAGTTTTACCTGGAACAATGCTTCATCTGGCAGTTATTCATTAACGGCTGAAGCCACAGATGATGATAATGCCGTTGGAGCGTCTACAGCTGTAAATATTTCAGTAGGATCGACCAATCCACCAAATCCAGGAGGCGATTTACCCAAAAGAATTTTAGTAGGATACTGGCATAATTTTGATAATGGTTCTTCGATTCCAAAGCTAAGAGACGTATCTGACAAATGGGATGTAATTAATGTGTCTTTTGCGATCCCTACAGTTCTTGGCGGTTCTACAATGACTTTCGAGCCCGATCCTGCTATATATTCTAGTGCACAGGAATTTAAAAACGACGTGGCTTTATTACAAAGCAGAGGTAAAAAAGTATTGATCTCTATGGGAGGTGCTACCGGTGCCGTAGATGTAAGTAGCCCGGCAGATGCACAAGCCTTCAGTAGTTCGATGATCAGTATCATTAATGAGTATGGATTCAACGGAATGGATATTGATTTTGAAGGAAGTTCTATTTCTCTGGTTGGGGGAGATACAGATTTCAAAAACCCAACATCTCCTAAGATTGTATATATGATTAATGCTTGCAGAACTATATTATCTCAATTTGGTTCAGACTTCATACTCTCGATGGCACCAGAAACCTTGTTTGTGCAAGGAGGATTTAGTGGATACGGAGGCCCTAGTGGCGCTTATCTACCTATAATTTATGCATTGCGAAATGATATGGATTACATTCATGTACAACATTATAATACAGGATGTATGCTTGGTCTTGATGGATTATGTTATAGTCAAGGGAATGTCGATTTTCAGGTAGCGATGGCAGATATGTTACTACAAGGATTCCCGGTAGCAGGAGGACAACAGTTCCCAGCCTTGCGCCAGGATCAGGTAGCCATTGGTTTACCTGCTAGCCCTTCAGCAGCTGGAGGAGGGTATACCGCTCCGGCAGAGGTGCATAAAGCCCTGGATTATATCATCAAAGGACAATCTTTTGGCGGTCAATATACTTTAAGAAACCCATCGGGATATGCCAATTTCAGAGGATTAATGACCTGGTCTATCAACTGGGATATCGTAAGTGGATTTGGTTTTTCAAACCCGCACCGAGCCTATCTGGATGGATTAGATGCCAGAGCAGCGCTAGTTCAAACTTCAGACGTAATGAAAGCTATCCTTTCTCCTAATCCGGTGAGAGGCGATGTGATCAACTTAAATGTAGAGAGTGATATGTTGAGTTCGACCTTTGATCTACAAATATTTAATGCAACAGGTATTCAGGTATTGAATTATAGAAATACCAAACTTCAGAAAGGAAATAACCTGAAAACTTTTGATGTTAGTAAGTTAGAAGAAGGATTATACTTCTATACCATCACCACTTCAAAAGGAAAAACTACAGGAAAGCTTATTAAACGTTAAGCCCCTATTGTAATCACCCGATGATATCGATTATGCGATACCATTGGGTGATTTTCTTATATCATTTTGGTATGTATACCAATTCTTAAAACCCTTATCTATGAAAACACAAAATACACGATCACGTCATGCAGTTTTGATCAGTCTTATGGTTCTTATGCTTTTCGGATCAATAGCCATGGCGCAAAATACACCTGTGGCGCAAAATGGCCAACTTAAAGTTTGCGGAACACAACTTTGCAATCAATATAACAAACCTATACAGCTTAGAGGAATGAGCACCCACGGCATACAATGGTATGGCTGGGAAAATTGCCTTACAGAATCCTCTTTAGATGCATTGGCTTACGATTGGGAGGCCGACATCCTTCGTATTTCACTATACGTTCAGGAAGGGGGTTACGAAACAGATCCTGTTGGGTTTACCAATCAAGTAAGCCGATTAATTGAAGAAGCTACCCAAAGAGGTATGTATGCCTTGGTAGACTGGCACCAATTAACGCCTGGAGACCCCAATGCGAATCTTGAGAATGCAAGACGTTTCTTTACCGATATAGCAAATCAACATAAAGACAAGAACAACATCATTTATGATGTATGTAACGAACCTAATGGTTCTGGAGTTAACTGGAACCGAATCAAAACCTATGCAGATCAAATCATCCCAGTGATTCGTGGAATAGATAATGACGCCGTCGTATTGGTTGGCACCCATGGCTGGGCTACTTTTGGAGTTTCGGGAGAAGGAAATCTGCAAGATGTAATCGATAACCCATTGCAGTTTGATAATGTGATGTATACGTTTCACTTTTATGCAAAAAGCCATAGGGATATATATTTAAATACGTTGGATCAGGCATCAGATCGACTACCCGTTTTTGTAACTGAATTTGGTAGTCAGGAGTACACAGGCGATGGCCCTAATGATTTTACGATGACGCAGCAATTTATTGATTTAATGCGTGAAAAAAAGATCAGTTGGACTAGCTGGAACTATTCTGATGATTTTAGATCTGGTGCTGTATGGCAAACGGGAACTTGTTCTGGGGGCCTGTGGACGGTAGATAAGTTAAAAGAAGCCGGAAGCTGGATACGAGATAAAATCAAATTTCCGGCAGATGATTTTCCTGGCGGAAATACGGGAGACACACAAACGCCTTATTTGGGAGCAGCAACGGCTATTCCTGGTATAATAGAGGCCGAAAATTATGATGTAGGAGGGCAATCCATAGCTTTTAACGATCTTACAGCTGCCAATCAAGGCGGTTCCTATCGTACAGATGCTGTAGATATCGAACCTTGTTCTGAAGGCGGATACAATGTAGGCTGGGTAAAAGCAGGGGAGTGGTTAGAATATACAGTGAATGTGCAAACTACAAAAAGTTATACTCTAGAGGCTAGAGTGGCGGCCATATCTTCTGGCAGACAATTTCATCTGGAAGTCGATGGACAAAATGTAAGTGGTCCCATAACGGTCCCTAATACCAATGGTTGGCAACAATGGCAAACTGTTTCTGCCAGCGTTTCTCTTACAGCTGGCGAACAGATCTTAAGAGTGGTTATGGATAGTGACGATTTCAATCTGCATCAAATGATATTCAAAGACGATGCTGGTCCTGGCAATCAACCACCAACGATAGCTCTTACCGCTCCACAGCAAGGTGCAACCTATACCCAGGGACAGCCGGTAACTATCATTGCAAATGCGTCAGACAGTGATGGTAGTATTAGCAAGGTCGAGTTTTTGGTAGATGGAAATAAAATAAGTGAAGACACTTCATTTCCATATCAATCGACATGGGCATCAACAAACGGTAATCATACCATATCTGCTCAAGCAGTTGATAATGATAATGCAAGCACTGCGACTGCTACCATAAATATTTCTGTACAAACAGATACAGGTGGAGGTAACTGCAGTGATCCACAATATATTGAGAATGGAGGATATGCCGCGGGCAGCATAGTACAAAATAACGGTAACAAATACGAGTGCAAGCCATATCCGTTTTCGGGTTGGTGTAATGGTGCGGCCTGGGCATATGCTCCGGGGGAAGGAACCTATTGGGAAGACGCATGGACACTTATAGGCGAATGTAGCGGAGGAAATCCTCCGGGAGGAAACGAACCGCCAACAGTATCAATCACGCAGCCATCAAATGGACAATCCTTTACAGCAGGAAGTACTATTACTATTAGTACTTCAGCATCAGATACAGATGGAAACATAACAAAAGTAGAATTCTTCAGAAATGGAATTGAAATAGGAGAAGATACCACCAGCCCCTATAGCTTTACCTGGAATAATGCTTCCTCGGGGAGTTATACCTTAACAGTAAAAGCAACCGATAATGAAAATGCAACCGGGGAGTCTACGGCGATAAATATTTCCGTAGGATCTACAAATCCACCACCTTCAGGTTTACCAGCAAGGATTTTAAACGGGTATTGGCATAATTTTGATAATGGTTCCGGACTTATTCCGTTACGTGATGTATCATCCAACTGGGATGTGATTAATGTTTCTTTTGCGGTAGCCAAAATTTCACCTACCGATGGAGAAATTGAGTTCGAACTGGCTCCAGAATTCAGCAATATAAACTATACCGAAGCAAACCTTAAATCTGATATTCAGTTCCTTCAAGGTCAGGGAAAAAAAGTAATCGTTTCTATTGGTGGAGCAGAGGGGCAAGTTCAGCTGAATACAACGTCGGCACGTGATAAGTTTATTAACTCTATGATTTCGATTATTGAAGAATATGATTTTGATGGGATGGATATTGATTTTGAAGGGCAATCCTTATCATTTAATCTGGGAGATACAGATTTTAGAAACCCTACAACTCCGGTCATTGTTAATACCATCGATGCAGTACGAAGTGTTTGTAATCATTTTGGTAATGATTTTATCTTAACGATGGCACCCGAAACCTTCTTTGTGCAACTAGGATATTCGTTCTATGGTGGTATTTCTGAAGGAGCTGATCGTAGAGCAGGAGCCTATTTGCCATTAATTCATGCGCTCAGGGACAAACTAACCTTCTTGCAAGTACAGTATTATAATTCGGGATCAATTACGGCGCTGGATGATCAATATTATAGCATGGGAAATTCAGATTTTTATGTCTCTCTGGTAGACATGTTACTAAAAGGGTTTCCTATTACCAAAGATAATAGTAAATTCTTCCCGGCACTACGTCCTGACCAAATATTAATAGGAGTACCTGCCACGGTAAATGCCGGTAATGGGCATACGGGATCTCAAGGCGTTATCACAGCATTGGATTATTTGATCAAGGGTAATTCCTTTGGAGGACAATATCAATTATCGCAAACATATCCTGGTTTACGTGGCGTTATGAGTTGGTCGATTAACTGGGATACATTTGAAAACCTTGCATTTTCGAATGCGGTACGCGCCTATTTGGACGGATTAGGAGGCAGAAGTGCTTCAATAATTACTGAAACCGAAGTATCACTCACCAAATTAGAGGTAAAAGCATATCCCAATCCTGTAACAAAGAATTTGTTCTTCGCATTTGATGCTCCTGTTAAATCCTTTGAGATCGAATTCTATAACACCGTTGGTATTCGGGTTTTTACTCATAAAAGTTCGAATACTAAAAATATCCCTTCGAATACTAAATTAGACCTACAGCATTTAGAGTCGGGGCTATATTTTTATAGAATCAAAATAAATAACCAAACCCTTGTAGGAAAGATCATCAAAAAGTAATACACAAACCTAAATAAATAAACTTAACACAAATTCAAATTATGATGACTAAAATGAAAATCACACAGTGGTCAATCATGGGACTATTACTCGTCGCATGTAGCACCGAGCAGTTTGATGAATCAGCTACTGGAGTAAATCAAACTTTAGACAGTGACATTGTAGAAAAGGCATTTCCAGGGGAAACCGGGAATGTATCTGAGATGTATCATGCGGGTGAAAAACTTGCAATCGAAGAGGTAAATGGACAATTTGTCTATGAAGGGGATATTATCTTTGAAAACGATATGGTGTCCAAAACCCCACAAAAAGTGGTATTTGAAGAGGGAGAAACTCCCATTAACAAAAGTGTAGGACGAACCGGCGGGAGATGGCCAAATAATACGGTGTATTATACCATCGATAGTGGTTTACCAAAGCAATATCGCGTTACCGATGCTATTGCTCATTGGGAAGCCAATACTTCTTTGACGTTTGTAAGGCGTACCAATCAAAACAACTACATACGATTTAGAAAAGGATCTGGATGTTCGTCTAGTGTTGGTATGATTGGTGGTCGCCAAAATATCAACCTGGCCGATGGATGTTCTACCGGAAGTACGATTCATGAAATCGGTCATGCCGTAGGACTATGGCATGAGCAAAGCCGTGCCGATCGCGATAATTGGATTACCATACAATGGCAAAACATACAGTCGGGTAAAGAACATAATTTCCAGACCTATGTGCAGCGGGGACGTGATGGAGATGAATATACCAATAGCCTTGATTTTGGGTCCATCATGATGTATAGCTCAAGAGCATTTTCTAACAATGGGCAACGTACCATCACCAGAAAAGATGGAAGTGGATATAGCACACAACGTAGCGGATTATCCTCTGGTGATTTAACAGGAATTAATCAAATGTACCCAGGTAATGGGGGCGGAGAAGTATATGAAAACGGAAACTACTATACCATTCACGGAGTACGAGTATACCGCTGGAGTGATGTTTGGTGGTATTATGACAGAAGTCAAAGCCGTTGGAGACGTGTAGAATTACGTGGTACAACCTGGTATTATATCAGTTAAAACTTTGTAATGATGTCATTCCGGCGCAGGCTGGAATCTATATCAAAAGAAATAAATTAAAAGAACTGTTATAGATCTGACATAATCTATTTGTTTTGAATTGCAAAACCCTGGGACTGTAATGCGGCTCAGGGTTTTTTGTTTATTGACTATAAATTAGTGTCCGATAAAGACTTTAATAGAAATATAATTACATTTACTAGGTACATATGGGGTTGAAACTAAGCAAATCGAATATCAAAAATGAAATTGACCGATGAAATATTGAATTATGGACTGAGGTTATCCATGGACTTTGGAGATAATTGGCTGAAACCTATAAATAGTCGACTTGCTGAAAAATATCCGGAATTATCGAAAAGTGAAGCATTAAATTGCGACAAACTCTGTAAAAAGATTAATAATGAAGCACATAATTTTGTAAAACAAAATCCTGTAAAAACTGAAAATACTATTGGATTCATCGATCCTGATGGGTTTAATAGCTTTATGCTTGACAAATTTAGTTGGATCGACAGCGAAAACTTAAGTAAACTATATAGCCAAAGTTGTTATTATGCGAGAAAGTAAATAGTATCCAATGTTATACATTAAATGATAGGAAGTTAACAAATATCAGAAAAATTGAAAGTTGAAAAATTCTCTCCAGAAATAAATAAAGTATACTTTATTGAAAATCATAGCCTGATTCATATATTATCGGGCAAGGGAAGTATTCAGGTTGATTTTAAAAATTACTTCGATTGGCAAGAAAAGGCTATTTTTCTTGAAAAAGGACAGTATATTAAGTTTTTGTCGGATAACTTTACCATAAGAAAGATAGAATTTTTGGATGATACAAAATTTTATAACAGCGAGGTTCGGGTATTGTTTAAACATCTTATTTCATTAGGCTACATTGATCTCATGGAATGTGACGAATGCCATATGTTTTTATCAGAATCAATTACCGAAAATTCTGCCAATATCATAGATATATCATCCAAACAATGGTATTGGCAAAACCCATTCGAAGCAAACAAAGAAGAGTACCAAATCATTTTTGACACCAAAGATATTATTGATCAAGAGTATGCTAATCAATTATCAAGTGCAGAATTAACGAGTTTTATCAATCAAAGAGGGTATAATGCCCAAAATTTGATTAAGGATAAAGTAGGGTTATCGGTCAAAAGTTTACTGACAGCCAAAAGATTAAAAGAAAGTAAAAAGGAAGTGGCTTTTACCGATAAAACCATTCAGGAGATTTCGTATGAGTTGGGTTTTAAAGATGATGCATACTTTAATCGTGCTTTTAAAAATTCTACAGGCCAAACACCAAAACAGTTTAGAGATAACTTTGATTTTAAAAACAGAGATTTATTTACACAAGATATTATATCACTGCTTCAGGAGTATCATATGCAGGAACGATCATTAGGGTTTTATGCTGATAAAATGAACCTTTCTGTAAAAACACTTTCCAAAAAAGTACAGATCAAAATGAATACCTCTTTGGGGCAATTAATTCGTTTGGAACTTGTAAATACAGCTAAGCTAATGCTTCTAACAGGAGAAAGTATAGTTGATATTTCTCGAAAACTGGGTTTTCAGGAAGCTAATCATTTTACCAGGTTTTTTAAACATTATTCGGGAACAACACCTTCACAATTCAAAACCAAAAAGTACAATTTATAGCGCTTTTTTGGTAGCCTATAAACTTCATTTATCCATCATCTTTGTGATGTATTAATTCACAAAAAAATTTAAAGATGGATATTAAATCACAAGTAACAAAAATGGATTCAATTGTAGCTCAGGGAGCTATTGTTGATGCAGTACAAGCGTTTTTTGCCGACAATGCCACTACCTCAGATTACGGAAACGGTGGTACCAACGGAAAACCAGAAATGATTTCAAAAATGGAAAGTTTTGCAGGTGCCATAGCCAAGGTTAATGGGATAACGCATCATCATTCTATTGTAGACGGAAATATGTCTGCTTCAGAATTTACATTCGATTTTGATATGAAGGATGGAAGCAAAATATACTGGCACGAAATCATTCGTAGAATCTGGAATGAAGACGGAAAAGTTGTGCAGGAGGAATACTTCAATGCAGAATAGTTTAACCTAAAACCCTAGGATCATGAAATTCGTAACAAAAAAAATACATGCATTTTTGGACTACCCGGTTGCAATTGCTTTAATGGCTCTTCCTTTCTTGTTGGGCTTGGGAAGTGCTAATCCTATTGCTCTACAACTATCTGTAGCTACCGGAATTGCAGCATTTGTTCTAACCGTGTTAACCGATCATCAATTAGGAATCTACAGGGTAATCCCATATCGATTTCATTTGACGGTAGATTTCCTGGTAGCTTTAGTATTTATAGCGGCTCCATTTGTTTTTTCTTTTAAAGGAATTGACGCCTATTATTATTGGATCAATGGAGCAGCGGTATTAACCGTGGTTAGTTTACACAAACCAGAAATAGCGCCATAGTACTATGTTGCAATAATAAAAATCAAATAAATCATCAAAATGTATAAAAAATGAAAACAGTAAAATTAATAATCGTAGTATCGACATTTTTAATGACACTCTCTTTATCTGCACAAGATAAAATGGGAAACAACATAGATAATAGTAACATAGCACTTCAGGGATACAGTCCTGTATCATACCTGGATTTGGGATTGGCTCAAAGAGGAAACAAGAACTACAAAACCGAGCATAATAAGGTGGTGTATTATTTTACGTCAAAAGAACAAAAGGTAACTTTTGATAAAAATCCATCAAAATATTTACCTCAATATGGTGGTTTTTGTGCCTTTGGTATGTATGCGGGTGCAAAATTTAGAGTAGATCCCAATAAGTTTATCGTAAAGGATGGTACGTATTATCTATACTTAAATAATGTTGAATTGGATGCTAAACAATTATGGCTGGCAGAAAATAATCACGGCAAATTGAAAAGTACGGCTGATAAGAACTGGAATAAACTAAGTAAAACACATAATTAAAATGTAGGAATACATAATATGAAATCAATAAAAGCGTAGGTCATTTTGGATCTGCGCTTTTATTGGTCTCAGATTTGGGTTCAAAACCTTGCAATTTTATTGGGGTACTTTAGTAATCCGAAAAAATCTATTTTTCAATTTCGTTATTAGTTAAAAGTTATTAGGTTATAAGTATCAGGGATCGATATATAAATAACTTTTAACAAATAACAAAAAAGCAATTTATTGCGTATCAAAACCTCTGTACTGAAAGTGCAGAGTGGTTTAGTTTTTCTACCAACAAAGCTTTTACAGCCCGCCCAATTTAAATTCACCCGGGGAACTTGGGAAACCGAAGCCATCGTAGAAGATACCGATGTCCTATCTAACCTAAGAATCTTTCCGGAAAAGGCAGATCATTTTGAATATGTGATCACAAACTGGAAAGATAAAACCAAATAATATAACTAGTATACATACGTAAAGAGACAACAAGATCCCCAATTCTTTATACATAAACGTCCTGGCGTATGTTTGAGTTGTCCCGGCGGGTTACATACCCTCCCCGGTGACATACATACCCGTCCCGGGAGGTTACAGACCTTTCCCGGCGATATACATTGGTTTCCCGGGGAGTATACACATTACCCCAGACACCGGGAAAGCATTTGGGAGCGCCGGGAAATAGCTTGTAACGGTTAGGAAGTACAAGAATCTTAATGGGAGAGGTAACGTATGGGCAGGGAAGGACAAAAAAAATCCCGAGACTCATAAATTTTGTCCCGGGATATCGTTTGTGGGTGATACAATAGCAATTTTTCTACTGGGGGAGTGTATTATTTTCGATTATATCTACTAACATACCCTTTGAAACGCTCTGGATTGTTTTTAAAGACATATTTACCAGCAGCACGAACCTCGTCTATGGCTTCTTTAAGGTGCGTAAATGCTTTGTCACGTATAAATTTAGCTACAGAATTCTCTTGGATAGCACCGTTGGCTTTGGCAAGCAGTTCGGCCATATCGTTAGAGTGTTTGGCGGCTTGGTCGAGTTTTTCCATCTTAAATTTTGAAGCGGTTAGCTCCTCGGGATTGCTTTTACCCAGTATACTTAGGTCACTTAGGTCTTGTATCATATTGGCATCACCGCGCCCGTTGGCAATTTGGCGTACACGAGATAGCAGATCCGGGCGTTTTCTAAACGCATATCTAAAATCATCCAGCAGATCATCACGCAGTTGATAGGCTTTGGGAGATTCTAGTTTCCAGGTTTTGTTGGCTTCTTCCTGGCTGTAGCGTTCGCTAATCCAGATCGATTGTGCATGGCGCAAGGCTCCTGCACGAATAGGTAAATCAACCCCGTATTGGGCCCAGTCTAATCCCGAATTGTTAGTGAGTGTCATTTTATCCTCGCTAGCCCAAACAAATAGGTTTTCTGCCTCTTGTAGCATGGCATCAATAGGCATATTAGGCATTTTTACTTCGTTGGGTGCTATGGTATTAAGCACCGCTACTTTCTGATCAAAATTTTCTTTTGACATGGTTTAATTATTTAAAAGTTATAAAATTTTAAGGGCAAGGATAGCACACACCAGTTTCATTTTTTGAAACTGGGAAAATTTTTTTTTTAAAAATGTCATTGCGAGCACAGCGAAGCAATCTGTCTATGTTCTAAAATGTTGCTGTAAACAAAAAATATCGGCAACTGTGGAAACCCGTAAAAATAATTGAGATAGATTGTTGATTTTTGGGAAGTGAGTAGAATTTAAGTTATATTTTTATAAATGTTTGTAAGTATTTATAAGCGTTTACAAACGGAAATAAAATATAACTGAAATAAAAGCAATTGCTATTATACAATTGTTAGGCACAAGCTGAAAAAACAAAATATGACAAATACAGGTACTATGAACTGGCAATTAATAATGGGGATTATTCTCCTAATAATTTCTGCGTATCTTATCTCCTCTGGAATTGGAAAAACGGACTTTAATAAAGGAGGATTGTGGGTGACAAGAGGATTAGTAGTTCTAACTAGCATTGGAATTATGTATTTCACTATTAAAAATTCAAATACAACTGAAAATAAAATAGAGGAACTTGAAGAAAAATTGAAACCTGAAAATATTGAAAAGTCACAAACTGAACTTCAAAAACTAAACATAATTAACAAGTTGACGGAATCTCCTGAGGAATATTATTCCTATAAGGATGTCTTTTTTCAGAGTGATTTTGAAGAAAAATATTTCGATCAAATTAAGGAACTGTTTCTTTTAAACTTTACTGATCATATAGAATCCAGTTCAATCGCGTCTCATATCCTTCAAAACTTTCCTAATAGAGTTTTTAATGATGAAGAATTAATGAATGTTCTAATTAACAGAACAGTTCCAAACTATCACAATATAAAATCTGATAAATTTGACAATATCAATGCAGAGTTTATTAAATGGATTTCTGATAATGGAGGATTTGAAGTAAATGATAGATTGACTCAATGGTATTTGATTGCAATTGGCACGAAAGAACGTGAGTATAAATTCCTAAATTCATTAAATGACGAAAGCGTTAAGTCGTTTATTAAAAATTTACCTCCATTCTAATCCTAAAAAAATGCCAGTGCCTAATAACTAAGCATTCGTGCGGTCGGTACGACCGAGCATGAATGCAGTGTTGACTAAACCGGGTTGATTTGCTGTTTG
>CANMDH010000032.1 GCA_947496555.1 uncultured Aquimarina sp.
CGCAAACCATTTATTACTAAAGGTTTGCGGTTGTTTTTTGCCATAGACCTACGGATTTAAGGTTGTAATCCGTGCAATTTCTACCTCCTAGCTACCCCCGTAGCGCTCGTCTGTGACGGGTGCCGTCAAAGATAGTTTGGATTTGAAATCCTGGCAAATTACTAACATGATGTCTACTCAGATTGCAAACCCGAGTAATCAGTGATCACTATATTTTCAATATTTATGAGATATGGTTACCTTGGTGACTATATTTGGCGTTGGCGGTAATTGAACAAGACTAAATTTATAACAATATGAAATCATACTTAACCATTATAGTATCTTTACTATTTCTTTATGGATGTAATAATCCAAAGGAAGTAGAAAAGAAAAATGAATCAAATAAAAATCCAAAAGTTGCAATTTTAGGAGTATTCCATTTTGCTGGAACTTCAGATTTTTCTTCAGTAGAATTTGAAAGTCTAGAATCTGAAAAAAGACAGATTGAGATTAGAGATATTGTTCAAAAACTCAAAGAGTTTAAACCAACCAAAATTATGCTTGAATTTCCATCCTCTGACTCAAAATATTTAGATAGTCTATATAATGCTACTTTGAATGAGAATCGAAATTTTACTATAAACGAAATAGAACAATTGGGCTTTAGATTGGCGAAAGAGCTAAATCATAAAAGAGTTTACTCTATAGATTACAAACTGAATTTACCATTTAACGAACTTACAAAATTTGCAGAAAATAATGATAAAGAAAGGTTTAGTGAAATGATTGCTTCCATCAAAGAGCAAGACAAAAAAGAATCTAACTATTTAGCAAAAAATACATTGCTTGATTATTTAATATATCGAAACTCAGATGATGAAGACATTAGAAATAAAGATCAATATATAAACAAAACTGCAAAATTTGTTGATGGTTTAAGTTATGTTGGAGCGAAATTTGTGTCAAAGTGGTGGGAACGAAATATTTATATGATGACAAATATTGATAGGTGGATTATGCCAGATGATAGGATTTTGGTTATTGTAGGTGCAGCTCACAGAGCAATTTTAAGAGATTTTTATGAAGACAGAACAGATACTGATTATATTGAAATCAGAACATATTTGGAAGAATAAAACTATCCCCCCGCTAGCCCTCGTCTGTGATGGGTATCGTCAAAGATAGTACAGATTTAAAATCCAGGTAAATTACTAGCAGTATGCCTACCCAGATCGCGAACCTGAGTGATCAGCGATCACTATATTTTCAATAGTTACGAGATATAGTTATCTTGGTAACTATATATATGCGTTACCTGCAATTATTATGGACAAATCGATTACATGGGCAGAAAAGCTGAATAAAGGACATGCACTTGTGGACTTGGGCTATCGAGATTACATTGCAGCTCGCCTATTACTCAATAACCATTTAATTATTCAAGGGTTAACACTTGCGAGTACTTCTGTAGAAAAATATTTAAAAGCTATTATTGTATTTAATCTTCAGAAAAAAGAAAAATATGATTATCATTTAAACAGATTTGAATCACTTAAAAAACTTCTCCAGAAAGTTAATAATGACATAACTGAAGAATTTGATCCTGTTTTCCTAGACATATTGCAAAATGCTTTTAGAATAAGATATTACGACAGAATCAAAGCACCAATATTCATGGGCTTCCATATAAATCAGTTAATTGGTGAATTAGATTATACTATCGACTTTATGGAAAAGTATGTTTCCAACACCCAAAATAATGGAAAATCCATGTCGAAATATTCCAGAGCAATTAAAAATAATGATTCACACCTTTATGAGAATAATTACATCCTTAGGAATGAGAATAAAAAAGACTTTATGGAAAAAACTGATATTGGTTTTTCAATCTACATCCGAACAGCATCTGAATTTCATGAAGAAAAAGTAGTAAAAGGAGGAAAAACCCAAAATAAATATGAAGGTCAAATATCAAAGTTCACGGATTTCAATGAAACTATATTTTTAAATAATAAAAGCAGGTAACACCTTGTATAGTTAATTGCTAGAGTATCTTTCTGCCAATCGGAAAATTCTCCGAATTTCCCTCAGACTCGTCCCCTTTTGCTATCTTAGTTGCTTAACGCAACTAACCATACACAAACAAGTTGTGTGCCATTTGATAAATAGAAAGTTATGAAAAAAGCACTTAATCCATTTGGGCTCCATACTATAACACCATACATGGTTGTGGAAAATGTTGAAAAGTTGATAGAATTCCTTGAAGGAGTTTTCGATGTAGTGCCAAGAGGGGAAATCAACTACCGAGATGACAATTCTGTTCAACATGCAGAAATCAAAATAGGAGATTCTGTTATTATGATGGGGGAACCAAGCCCTAAATTTCCAGATGTCAAGCCAACAAAGTGTGGAATGTATATTTATGTTAATGATTGTGATACCGTATATGAAAAGGCATTGAAATATGGCGGACGTTCAATTTCTGAGCCTATGGACTATCCGCATGGAGATAGATTTGCCGGAATTAAAGATTTTGCCGGAAATACTTGGTGGATTGTCACTCATGTCGGAAAATAATAAATACGGCACACAACAATGGCTCCTATGAAAAGCCTTAGTCCCCCGATCATCTGTGACGGGTGCCGTTAAAGATAGTTTCAGATTTGAAATCCTGGTAAATTACTAGCATAATGCCTACCCAGATCGCGAACCAGAGTAATCTGCGATGACTATATTTTCAATATTTATGAGATATGGTTACCTTGGCAACTATATATACGTTAGCAAAAATAGCTCTCTATCCTCTTAATATCATAAAGTAAGAATTATGGAAAATAAAACAGAACAAATATTAAAAGACATAAAACATTACGAAAATGTCAATAGAAATTTACCTAAAACTATTGAGGGATTATTAGCAAAAGAATACACTGAAATTGAAATAATAAATGGAATAAAAAATTATAAATTTAAAAACAAAAATCAGAACAGAATAATAGGTTTAATACTCATAATTATTGGTGTGATAATGTTTATGTACTTTATCCCAACTTTTGTAAACAATGGATTTTACTATGAGCTATCATCAATGGGCGATTTTTTTAGGTTAAATGAAAGAATTATTAAATATGGATTGTCTCTATCTTTAATTTTAACTGGAGTCCTCATCATTTTCAATAAGAATTTCACTAACAAATTGGTAAAAGTATCATTGTTGATTATATCAATAATATTTACGCTTTTTATTACTACTTATCATTCTTATATAGCATATATTACTGGAATATTGGCAGTGATTTTATTATCACAAATTATTTTACCTGGAAAAACTAACAACCCTAAAGTTTTGGAGATTCTAAGTAACAATTTTAATATTTGGAAGGGTTCCATAATATATATTCCAATTCTTATGTGTTTGGCATTGTTATGGTGGACACCCATAGAATTTGTGTTTTTGGATAATGGGAATGGTGGTTCAACGGCTAATCTAAAATTTCTTGATTACACCTTAATGTATTCTAAAACAATAATAATTTATTTAAGTCTAATTACCGCTATACTTTTATCAATCAATAAATATAAATTTAAAATTTTACCATATGTATTATCTTCAATATGTTTAATATTCTGTATCATTAGCTTATTCCATACAAATTTTCAAAAAGCTCTAATTCCCAGTTTGATTATATGCATTGTATGTATAATAACAATACTGAAAAATAAACTTTTGCTAACAAAAAGTAAAAAACATTAAAACGACTTTTTACTTAAACCGTTATAGCCTACTAAAAGAAAAAAATGTCTAATGTCAATCGATTTAATGTAAGAGAATTAAAAAATAAATTTGATTTTGCTGAAACGGAAGAAAACTATTTTTTCAAGCCAAGACATGTACAGCATTTAGAATTCAAAGAACCCTACCGAACGGAAACTTACGGTATGGGTTTGATAACAGGAGGAAGTATTATACTTAAAGTTGATTTACAAGAGTATCATGTGACCGCTCCTTCCTTGATTTGTATGGGACCGAATGTAATTAGACAATGGATTCCTACTCACGAGCCATTAGAAACAAGTTCTTTTTTTTTAACAGACGATTTTCTTTTGCCCATGCTCTCTGATGTAAAGTTCTTTAATCAGTTTCCGTTTTTTCAAAAAAATGGGGTTCATTATTGTCCTATTATGGAATTGGAAAAGATTCAATTAGAAATTATTTTTAAAAAAATAGAGGATATAGAAAATAATAACTATAGCTATAAAAAGGAATTGCTAAAATCGTATGCAATCGCGTTGTTATATGAAATTTCAGAAATCTATTCCAACTATTCCAACCAAGCGATTCAGAAAATATCAAAATCCGATTTGCTAGTGCACAATTTCAAAGATTTGTTATTCAAATATTTTCACAAGGAAAGGTCTGTGAAATTTTATGCGATGAAATTATTTTTACATCCTAAGTATTTCTCTCAAACGATCAAAGATAGTACAGGCAAGACCGCAAGCGATTGGATTTGCGAAATAACAATTTTAGAAGCAAAAGTACTCTTACAAAATCCCGATTTGACTATCAATGAAATTGCTGAACAACTCCACTTTCCTGATGCATCTACTTTTGGAAAATATTTTAAAAAACACACCACTAAAAGCCCTTCCTACTATCGCAAATCAATAGTTAAAAAAAGCTAATCTTACCTTTTGACCATTCTTACTGAAAATCTGCCCTTCTTTCGATTGGGATAACGCTGCATCTTTGTATTAAAGAAATTATTATTACAGCGTTAAAAATAAACTCCAATCGAAAAATGAATAACGAAGCGAGAAAAGTAGTTGAAAACATGCAAAGGTATTCAGAAGCAAATGCTTTCATACTTTCGAAATTGACAGAACAGGAACAATTGCAAGCTGCACGTAAAGGATATGAAGGAACCATTCCTATGGCAGGAGAATCTGAAGAAGTGTGGAAAGTGCAAAATATTACTATTGAAGGTGCAGATAAAAATGCCATTCCACTTCGTATTTACCAACCTATTGATAAGAAGCAACTTCCAATCTTATTGTTCATTCATGGGGGAGGATTTACAGCGGGCAGTTTGGAAACTCACGATAGGCCATTACGCAAACTTGCCAATCAAAGTGGTTTTTTAATTATAGCCGTTGATTATAGATTAGCTCCAGAATATCCTTTCCCAGCAGCTATCAATGATTGTTATAGTGCTTTGCAATGGGTAGAAAATAATGCTGAACAAATTAATGTAGACCGTCAAAAAATAGTTGTCGGAGGCGATAGTGCAGGGGGCAACTTGGCAACCGTTACTGCCCTCATGAATAGAGATAAAGGCGCGACGGATATAGCGGCACAAATACTCATTTACCCCAACACAGATTTGAGCTTGAATTCGGCTACATGGACGTCATTAGGTGACAAAGGCTATGTGTTGACAAAAGAGGGCATGACTTCAAATGTAAGTAGTTATGTTGGTGATAACGACAAAATAAATCACCATTATATTTCGCCCTTACATTCAGAAGATTTATCAGGTTTACCCGAAACCTTAATCGTAACTGGTGGTCATGACCCGCTACATGCTGAAGGAGAAGCATATGCTGAAAAATTACAAAAAACTAATAGTAATGTTACGCATTGGCATTATGATGGGCAGATTCATGGATTTTTTCAATTTGGAGCCGTTATTTCAGAAGGGAATGAATTAATCACTCGAATTAGCGATTTTCTAAAAAATAGCATTTAAAGTAGTATTCAAATCTTAAATAAAAATCATAAAAATGAAAAATACAAAAATTGCAAAAAGTTATCTTAAAGCTGCTTACAGCAATGAAGTTGAGAAGGCAAAAAGTTATTTATCTGAAAATATTATGCTTAGAATGGGCGGTAAAAATGCCCTAGCAGGTACCTATAAAGGTAAAGATGAATTCTTCGGAGCATTTGGGAAAATGTTGGAAATGTCCAACTATACCTATAAGATGATTGAACAGATAGAATGGTTAGAAGGTAAAAATAGAACAATTCTAATGACAATAGAACAAGTAGAGAAAAACGGAAAAGAAGTAGCTTTTGAGAGGGTGGTTGATTATAAAATTGAAAATTCACTGATCAGTGAAATAACCATTTATGAGGCACAACCGGAAAAAGTGGATATCTTGTTTAATTTATAGTCTAGAAAACTTTTTTTCGTAAAAAACATATTGTTATGCAATCTATATTACATAAGGTAGCAACAAGAGGTCAAGTTAATCATGGTTGGCTCAATTCCAATCACACATTTAGTTTTGGGCATTATACGGATCCTGAACGTATGAACTTTGGCGTATTACGTGTTTTGAATGACGACACAGTTTCCCCGCTAGCCCTCGTCTGTGATGGGTGCCGTCAAAGATAGTGCAGATTTGAAATCCTGGAAAATTACCAGCATTATGCTCACCCAGATTGCGAATTCGAGTAATCAGGTATCACTATATTTTCAATATTTATGAGATATAGTTACCTTGGTGACTATATCTGTACGTTGTGCAACATATAAAACTGAATGAGAATTTTAATTTGCTTAATATTAACTCTGACGATTAATCAGTCTTTTTCTCAAAAAACTTTGGATTATTTAGAAATTCGAACAGAATTAGAAAATTCTTCTAGATCTTTAAATACGATAATTCTTTTACCGAATTCTGATTTTTACATTGGAACAACCATGGAGGCAATAGTAGAAAATCCTGAACTAAATCCATGCATTGACATCCAATCTGATAACCAAAAGAATGCAGGTATTATCGGAATTTTAGCTAAATACGGTCTATTAGACAAATTATTTATAGAAATTAATAATGAATATGTCGATTTAGGCTCGGAAGAAGTTTTCAAACCAAAAGAGACTGAATTGTATTTAGAATTGTTTTTTAAAACTAGAGATTTTGGATTTGTAAGCTGTTTTGTTCCTGTTTTAAAGAAAAGTAGGGCAAAGAAATTGATCAATGATTTATCCAACATATTTGATAGTGAATATTGTTTCAATAAACTGGAACGGAAAATATAAAAACGTCGCAAAACACTATATATGTGATCATAGCAGCTAAGTGATCAATCGATAGTTATTGTGTTTTTGGTAAGGCGCAATGCTTGCAAAGAGTAAAAGTTAGCAACCAATGCGCAGATTATGTCGATAGCTTGGTAGCATTTTGCCCTGCTACGACACATATATTAAACGTTAAAACAAACTAGGGTACGTTAAAGGCTACATAATTCTAAACAGTTAAGAAATAAACAACAATCGACAAGGTTAGAAACTAATTTAGTATATACACATAATCTTTAACTTGTGTAAACTATGTATCTTAACGAACATAATAAGTTCGAATATGAAAATAGTTTTATTAAAATTATCGGTAGCGATTTTAATAATCTCGTTTCTTTGGGGATGCAAAAAAACGCATAAAAAACTGCCTAACATTATATTAATGGTAGCTGACGATTTAGGCTACAGCGATTTGTCCTGTTATCGTGAAAACATCCAAAAAATGGAAAATCCCCCAACTTGTCAAACACCTTATATTGATAATTTGGCAAAAAACGGGATGCGTTTCACATCTTTTTATAGTGGAGCCGCAGTATGCTCTCCATCAAGATCAGCATTGATGACCGGAAGAAACAAAACCCGTTTGGGGATTTACAACTGGATTCCTGATAATGTACCGATGCATTTGAGGAACGAAGAAACAACTATCGCAGAAATGCTAAAACAAAATGGTTATGCTACCGGACATTTTGGCAAATGGCACCTCACATCAGCAAACATGTCCCAGCCTGAACCCTTAGACCAAGGCTTTGATTATGCTTTCTGGACACATAATAACGCCAACCCATCACATCAAAATCCAGTAAATTTTATTAGAAATAGAAATAAAACGGGAGAGTTAAAAGGCTATTCAAGTCATTTGGTTGTTCAAGAAGCAAAGGAATGGCTCGACAAGCAAAAAGGCAGCAAGAAACCATTTTACATGAATGTTTGGTTTCATGAACCTCATTTGCAACAAGCAGCACCGGACAGTTTAAAGAACAGGCATAAAAAGAATAAGGCTTACTATGGTTGTATCGAGAATATGGATTATGCAATTGGTAAATTGATGCGGTATTTAAAAGAGAACAAACTTGATGAGAATACAATTATTCTATACACTTCAGATAACGGTTCTAAATATCCCGGGTCCAATGACCCGTTTCGTGGGAAAAAAGTATTTCAGTACGAAGGAGGTATACGAGTACCTTTTATTGCCTATTGGAAAGGAAAGATTCCCAAAAGAACAACATCAAATACCGTAGGACATTTCACAGATGTATTACCTACCATTGCTGCATTTACAAAAAGTGAAGTCCCTAAAAATAAAATAGTAGATGGTGAAAACCTGTCAAATGTATTCACCGGAAATGACAAAAGTTATCGGCGAAAAGCCCCTTTGTTCTTTTACCGCTACTTTCACGACCCTATTTGTATGCTCCGTCAAGATGATATGGTGTTGTTGGGGTATTGGAAAAAACCAAAACCAAAAAAGGACGATTATAATGAAGTAGAAGAAGCTCTGTTCAAACCCACAAATGAAGAACCATGGTCCCAATGGTCTTTTCAAAAAAGCCACATGGAAGTATTGAAAAAACAAGAACCCAAATATTTCGAATTATACAACATAAAAAATGATGAAGGCCAAAGAATTGATATAGCAGCTGAAAATCCTGAAATAACCGAAAACATGAAGCAAACGATGTTAATAAAACGCAAAGAGATGGTTAATGAAGGCGGTGATTGGTACGAAAAAAAATAAATTGATAATTCAGAACAATAATTATAGAAGTGATAATAGCTATTTTTAAATTGTTTTAAAACTATAATAGAGTAAACTAAACTTACAGTTGGTAATAATGTATAAAAATAATAGCCGAGATATTAGTAAATTCAAGAGTTATAGCCTGCTTTAACTTTCTTGTAACTTGACAAGGATGTACCCCACAATCGTCTACTATACTTATACTGATTGTTGTAACCAATTTACGCAACCTTAAAGAAAAAATACATCTAAATAATAATACGGGATTAATTAAATTCAAAAAAATGAAAAATTTATTTATTAGAATTCTATCAGTAGTAATATTATTTAGTTGTAATAAAAATGACGATGGACAGATTGAGCAAACTAATGATTCTTCAGTAATTGGTAAATGGAATTTAACCAAAATAATAAATACTTCTGTAGGTGGCTCTATGTCTCCCAATGAAAATGAAACTCATTTTTATCAAATAAATCAAGGGGGAACATTTAAAAGAGTATCTATAGAAAATGATATCTCTTATGAACTTGAAGGAACTTATACTGCTACTAATGAAAGTCCTCTTTATGGAAATGAAAACAATACAATTAAATTTTTTTTAGAATTATCATATTCATCCCCTGACGTAAACTTCTTTAACTGTGGATTTGATGAACAAAAACAAATATTAATTCTTACATCAGATAATAAGCTACAGAATACTTTAAGTGGAGCATGTGACGGGGAGAATTATGAATACACAAAAGAAAATTAAAACTGGTTACAATACTAGTAACCGTTGCACAAGCCTCTAAAAAGAACAATATTGATTAGAAAATCGATGATCTATGCCCTACTTTTTGTGAGCAATATTATATTATCTTAAGTATGTATCGTCCTAAAAAAAGTTTACATATTTTACATTAATCCTGGAAAATTACCAGCATTATGCTCACCCAGATTGCGAATTCGAGTAATCAGGTATCACTATATTTTCAATATTTATGAGATATGGTTACCTTGGTGACTATATCTGTACGTTAGCCACAATTCACCTATACAAAAACTGGAATTAATTTTATGAGCTAACATTCATAGAGTATAAGAATTGGTGAAGATGGCTTTAAATGTTAAAATAAAGGTTTTGATAATCAGTAAGTTGTGAACGTTAGTCAGAATTAAGAAAACAATAAAAAGAATTGAGTAGATGAGCAATGATATAGAAATAAAGCCTTTGACTGCGAAAAAAATAGATGATTTCTTTTATTACCTCAATGATCATATCTCTGATAATGGTAAAGATAATTCTCCATTATTTCTACCTATTTCCAGAAATGATTTAAGAATACCAGAAGAATTGATAGATAGTTTTAGAGATGGACAGTCGGTTTCAATTGATAAATTAGGATGGAGACGTGTTTTTATCGCCATAAATGAAAAGAATGATATAATTGGTCATATAGATTTAAAGTCACATAGTCAGAATTATACTAGTCATCGAGCGGTTATGGGAATGGGTGTACATCGAGATTACAGAAAAATGGGATTAGGCTATTTGTTAATTAAATCAATCGTAAGTTGGGCAAAGAATGAAACTGCCATTGAACAAATTGATTTATGGGTACTCTCAAAAAACAGACCTGCGATTAGATTATATAATAAGTTAGGTTTTTTTAAAATTGGAGAAATAGAAGATATGTTTAGAATTGATGGTGTTTCCCTTGACTACATTATGATGTCAAAAAAAATAGAAAAAACTGTGGCTAACAATCAGTAACCGACAATGCCTTCGCATACGCTACGGCACTGCTGTTACTGTAAACGTTAACGATAAGCAAAAAAGAACTACTCAAAAATATAGGATAAAAACAAATCAAAACTACGAAATCAATCAAAATGGAAAAACCGAAATTGGAAGACTTCAAAGTCAATATTAGATTTAAATTATCAGCCCTTTGGACATCTGTAACATTTTGTTATTTATATGGAGATTATTTCGAATTATATGTCCCTGGACAAACTGAAGGACTCGTTAATGGAATAAATCTATTAGACAGTCCAATAAAACTTTTTGCCTCATCGGTATTATTGGCGATTCCGGCTTTAATGGTATTTTTATCATTAGTTCTTAAGCCTTTAGTAAACAAACGATTGAATATTGTTCTCGGAATTTTCTTTACCGCCATTATGGTTCTTTTGGGAGTTCTTTCCATTGAACCTTGGCGAGCTTTTTATGTCTTCTTAGCAATTTTGGAAAGTATAATCACATCGATTATTGTTTGGTATGCAATAAAATGGCCAAGGCAGACCGACAATTTATGACTTTATAATTGAGGAGAGATTGTTAAAACGAAAATAAGTTGAGCAATATGCCAGCCACTAACAACTGCTATAATTCATGCTTCGGAATAGTTTTCACGAACAATTCTATAACGAAACCATAGCCAAACTGTTAGCGGCAAGCAAAAAAACAAAACAATGATTAGAGCTTATAATCAAATAGATAAAGAAAAATTATTGGAGATTTTCAAACTCAATACTCCTAAATATTTTGACAAAAAAGAAACAGAAGACTTTAAGAAATATTTAGAGCAAAATGGGGAAACTTATTTAACAATAGAAGAAAACAATGAAATTGTAGGTGGTACAGGATACTATGTGAATGAAAGTGATAAATCTGGTAGGATTACCTGGATTTTTTTTGACCCCAATTATTCTGGAAAAGGACTTGGAAGAAAGGCAGTAGAACATTGTCTCAAATTATTAAGTAATGACAAAAGAGTTGAAAAATTTATAGTAACAACCTCCCAATTTGCCTATAGTTTTTTTGAGAAATTTGGATATAGAACTATCAGAATTGAAAAAGGTTATTGGGGAAAAGGACTTGACTTGTATGAAATGGAGATGCCAAATAAATAGAAAAAACCAGCTGCTAACAATGCATAAATAGCGTTGTGAGCTTTAGCTTGCAACGCTGTTTATGCGAGACCATTGATAACAATTATAAAGAAAAACTTACGTTCTAAATTCAACGATCGAACAACAAACGTCAATGCAAGCTTTTCTAAATGAATTTTGTCATAATAAAAATACTACCCTAAAGAAAAAGTTATTCTTAACAACATTATTGTTTTGTCTACTCAATGTAAATGCTCAAGTAACATTAAGAATAGAACCTGGAGTCCTTTTAGAGACAGATTCCAATAATTTAGGATTATTGCTAAATATTGAACCTAAAGTTAAAGTTTACGAAAACTCTGTAATTGGATTGAGATTCGGAATTTCAATAAATCCTCAAAAATTTGAAATTGATGATAGCTCTCAGTTTTTTATTGATGATTTAGATGATAATGGTATCATTTCATTTGTGCCTACCTTTGATTATTACTTGAATGAAAATTATTATCGTCCTTATATAGGATTAGGTATAGGATATTATTTATTCAACAACATAGATGTTTCTAACCGAAACGGCTCTTTAGGTATATTGGAAGGAAGTGTTAATAATCAACTAGGCTTTCTATTAAGAGGAGGGCTTGAATTAGGTAATACAAGATTTGGATTGGAATATAATTTTATTCCAAAGGCAGATATTGAAATGCCAAATGGTCAGATAATTGGAACGGTTGACAATAGTTATTTAGGACTATCTATTGGGTTTATAATTGGAGGAAGGAAAAGATTAAAGGAATTATAAATTTAATTATTTGATATCAACTGATTTTTTAAAACCTATTGCCAACAATATATCCTATGTAAAGCCCCGTTAATGCTCGTCTGTGACGGGTGCCGTTAAAGATAGTAATGCTATAAAAACAAAACACCACAGCCAACAAGATATAAACGCAAAGCTTTTTGGTGCTTTGAGCAAAGTAAGCTTTGTATCTACGATGTTAGCGTTACAAATTTTATTATTTTTCGTTTAAATTTATAAAAACTAAAAAGTGTAACGTCTTGTGCTTATTCCAAAAGTTGGTGATTTTCTCCATACACAGACGTTTACATTAACCGTTGTAAAACATTACTAAAAAATGAATCAATGATATTATGTAATCTCAAAAAAATAATCTTTTCAATTTTTTTAACACTATTTATCGTGAGTTGTAAAAATGACAAAGCGAATGAAATTGTAAATACTGATGAATTGGAAATACGAAAAATTCATAGTGAATATGTCAATGGTTGGCTAAAAACAGATGAAGAAGGAATTATGGAGCTTTTGGAAGAAAATTCAAGAATTCAACCAAATACATTAAAACCAATAGAAGGAAAATCTGAAATTAGAAAGTTTTGGTTTCCTAAAGATAGTTCAAAGACGATTATAAATGACTATACGACAGAAATAATCAGCCTAAATATAATTGATTCTATAGCAGTTTCAACTCATAAATCCCTATTGGATTGGACATATAAAAAAGATTCAATCAGTTTTGGAATGTTGCAAAAAGGAATAAACACAACAATCTATAGAAAGCAATTGGATAATTCTTGGAAAATATGGAGATCAATGTGGACCGATATTTATGTTGAAAGAAAGTAAAAATGTGTCCCTGCTAGCGATCGTCTGTGATGGGTGCCGTCAAAGAGGATATTTCAAATTTGAAATCCTGGCATTACTAGCAGTATGTCCACCCAGATCGTGAACCCGAGTAATCAGCGATCACTATGTTTTCTAGTTATGAGATATAGTTATCTTGGTAGCTATATATACGTTGGCAATAATTTTCACTGTAACAAACTCCTCAGAATATCATCTTTAAAATAAAATCTTTATTAGATGAATTTCAAACCTGGAGTCAAAAAAATTAACATAACGATTTTTATAATGATCGTTATAATGACCTTTGAACAAGGTCACGCGCAAAAAGAATCGGACGAAAAGATAATAAACCAATGGTTTCTATCTACTGGTGACTGGGAAAAGGATCCACAGATTTATGTAAGAGAAGTCGGAACTGGAACTGAGCCAGTAATCATGCTTCATGGAGGCTGGGGTGCTGAACATAATGGATTAGTAAAAGCAATAACCGGACTTCAAAATGAATTTAGGTTTATTTTTTATGAACAGAGAGGTTCATTGAGATCGCCATTTCCAGATTCCCTAATTTCATTTGAAAAGCATATCAATGATTTAGAATTACTAAGAAAGGAATTGAATCTGGATAAGATGACAATTGTCGGACATTCAATGGGAGCAGTTTTAGCTTCTGCGTATGCTTCAAAATATCCTAAACATATCAAAAAACTTGTTTTGCTTAGCCCAGCGCACTTGAAAGAGCCATTTCCAGAAGAGGACAAAGAAATTCAACATCAACAGTTCTTAGCAAATAAAAAATTTCAAAACAGAATTGAAATAAGTCAAGAATTTGAAAAATATAACCTAATTAGAGTAGATTCTCTTTTAAATTCAAGGGAAAGAACAATAAAATCAAGAATTAACTTTGGAAAATTAATGTTATACGATATATCGAAATGGACTAAATTAAATAATGGAAAAGCATTATATAAAGGTAAAGTTTACGCTTTAACTGCTGAAACTTATCCGGAAAACGGATGGAATTACTTTTCGGAATTCAAAAAGCATACATATGCCATAAGTATTATCATTGGAGATCATGATTGGTTGGATTTTGGGAATGGATTACATAAAAAGTGGACCAAAGAAGTGCCACGAATAAAAATGACCAGTATAAAAAATGCAGGGCATATGCCATGGATCGATCAACCGAAAGAAATGACCGAAGCATTGCGAATAAATTTAAATTAATAAACGATTACCGACAGCGGGTATAATTAATTGCGACGGAATTTCCCCAACTCTCGATAGTCTTTGGCTAGTGGCGTACCAGATAGTGCAGATTTGAAACCCTTGCAAATTACTAGCATTATGTCCCCCCAGATTGCGAACCCAAGTAATCGGGGATCACTATATTTTCAATAGTTACGAGATATAGTTACCTTGGTGATTATATATATACGTTTTAGGTAATTTAAGAACAGAACGAAATGAGAAATATAATCCTACTTTTTATAGGCTTAATCACTCTAACAAGTTGTGGTCAGAATGAACTAAAAAGCGAAATTTCTGATTCCGTAAAAATCCGAATTGACTCATTGTTTTCTGAATTTGATAATCTGAATTCCCCAGGCTATGCAATCGGAATATCAAAAAACGGAAAAACACTTTATAAAAACGGCTATGGTTCAGCTAATTTGGATTATAACATACCGATTGAATCGAATTCAGCATTTAGTATCGCCTCGGTTTCAAAACAGTTTACTGCTGCCTGTATCGCATTATTGATCCTCGAAAATAAAATTTCATTAGAAACGCCTGCATCTGACTTTATTCCGGAATTGGAAAAATATTCTGACACAATTCGAATTAAACATCTTATTTATAATACTAGTGGAATTACTGATTATCCCAGACTACAAAGAAAAAGTGGTAAGTCTTGGGTGACTTTTAACTATTTTGATGTTGACGAATGCATTTCAACATCTTTAGCAGAAGAAGAACTTCAATTTATGCCTGGTGACAAATGGGACTATTGCAATGTTAATTTTATGCTGTTAACAAAAATCGTTGAGAAGATCAGTGGACAATCTTTTAGTGAATTTGCAAAAACACAATTATTTGAGCCATTAGGGATGAAAAATACCCTTATCAATGATGATATAACACAAATAATTAAAAATAGAGTTACTCCTTACAATCCTAGAACAAAAGAATATTTGGATGGCTATAATGAATATGGTATAAAACTCAAAGAAGAAGGGAAATATATTCAGCATGCAAGAAATTCACCTCATTATGGAGGAAGTGGAGTAGTAACTACTATTGATGATTTACTGAAATGGAGCTCAAATATGACAAGTAAAAGTTTTGGTGGAGAGGAATTTTATGATCTGATGCACAAAACCATAAAGTTTAACCACGATAGAGACAATCAAGCTTTTGGGCTATACATTGGAGATTTTAACGGACGAAAAATAGTGGCTTGGGATGGAGGAGATTGGGGAATTAGCTCTCAATTATTGCGATTTCCTGATGACGGAATTGCAATAATAGTGCTTTCAAATATGGGTTCAGGAGAGGCTTACCGTAAAGTAAACGGAATTGCAGATATTTTAATTGATGAAGGAATATTAAAATAAAACTACCTACAATATTATGTAAACGCAATGCTTTTTAATACTTTGGACTAAGTGAGTTTTATATTTAGAGTCGGCGTCACAAATTTTACTATTTTAATACCGAAATTTAAAACACTAAAAAGTGTTACGCCTTGTGACCTGCAGAAAGTCACTGACTTTTTGCACGCACAGACGTTTACATTTAACGTTGACAAACATTAAAAAAGCTAAAACCATCAATGAAAATACTTAAACTAGTGCTAATAATCCTAATTATTTCTTGCAACTCTAAACAAGATGATAAAAATAGTTACTATTTAGGGCAAAAAATACCTAGCGATATTCCGCAGATTTTTGGAGCAGGAATTGTATCCGTAGATGGTAGGTTTGATATGGGCTTCACTATATCTCCAAACATGAAGACAATAGCTTTTGGAGTAGCGCATGAATCAAATATAGAAGAGACCTGTATATACCTAACAAAATATATCGAGGGGAAATGGACAGCACCAGATAAATCTTTTCTCCCCAATAATGTGAATACGTTCTTTCCAATGTTTGGACCTCATGGAAATGAATTTTATTTTGCGAAATCCTCGAATAAATCTGATACAGATTTATGGATGGCTAAATATCAAAACGATCAAATACTTAACCCCCAACTTTTGGATTCAATATTTAATTCAGAAGCAAGAGAAGCAGGTCATGGAAAATCAAAAAATGGCTCTTTTTATTTTACTTCCAATCGAGACGACCAACATCAGTGTTGTGGTGATATATATCGTGCAAAACCTTTATCGAAAGGCTACATTGAAGTAGAAAAAGTAAAAGAACTAAATTCTGATTCAGATGAAGAAAGCCTCTTTTTATCTCCATTGGGAGATTACATAATTATTCAAGCATGGAAAAGCGAATTTAAGTCTAAACATGATCTCTACTTAAGCTATCAAACTAAAAACGGAATATGGACAAAACCAGAACGGTTGAACAACAAAATAAATAGCAAAGAAATTGAACAGCGCCCTTTTGTTTCACCAGATAATAAGTTTTTATTTTTCAGCAGAACGAATACTACAAAAGTAGACGGACACGATAGTTATGAATCAGATATATATTGGGTAAGTACTAAATCAATTTTTAAGCCTTATCCTTTTAATACCGAAATTGAGTTTAAAATAAAATACAATGAGCCATTCCAATTAAACTTACCCAATGACTTGTTTAAAGATGTGGATGATAGTAAACTCATATATAATGTGTCCTTAAATGATAATTCAAAATTACCCCAATGGATTAAATTTGATTCTACAACCTTATCTATAAATGGTATTTGGAAATCAAAAAAACCTTTGATAATTAAAGTAACTGCTACAGACAGTGCTAGAAATACTGGTTTGTTGTTGCTAACACTAGAGGAAAAAAATAACTAATCTTAAAACAATTGATAGCACAGAAAATCCAAACTTTGATGTTTTAGAAGACTTAACAGTAGAAATAGAAAAGGGTTAAAGAAGCGTATGAAGGACATTACAAATATTCTTTCTTAGATGAAATACGCACACACAATATTGGATATACGATTATTTGCTCACATTTAAAGAAACAAAATTCAAAAATTTGCTAAAAGATAAAACTTCAGACGACCATAAACCGAGTTAGAAAAAATATGACGATCGATATAATAGGTGCAGGAATAGGAGGCTTAACAACTGCAATAGCTTTACATAAAAAGGGTATTGATACTCGACTTTTTGAACAGGCTAAAGAAATTAAACCAGTGGGCGCAGGAATTATTCTTGCTAATAATGCAATGCAAGTTTATCATAGATTAGGAATAAGGCATGAAATAGAAAAGAATGGTAACCCGATTTCTTCAATGAATATTTTAGACCAGCAATTTAAACCAATATCCAAAATGAACCTGAAATACTTTGAAGATAAATATGGAGTTCAAAATATTGCAATTCATAGGGGGAAATTACAACAAATCTTAGCCTCCAAATTAAGCGGAAATTTAAACCTTGGTTTTAAACTCCATAAAATTGAAGAATCGGATAAAGGTTTTGATATATACTTCGAAAACGATGTCAAACTACATAGTGAGACCCTAATAGGAGCCGACGGATTAAAGTCCACAGTAAGAAAAATAATGTTAGAAGAAGGACAAATTCGGGATGCCTCACAGATATGTTGGCGAGGAATAGCAGCTTATGATTTACCTAGAAAATTTCAAAACGAATTAAATGAAGTGTGGGGCCACGGAGATAGAATAGGATTTGTTAAAATAGACGACCAAAAAGTGTATTGGTATGCTTTGAAAACACTTGATGTCAAACAACAATATGCAGTTGAAGAAATTGAAAACTATTTTGAAGACTATCATCCAATAGTAAGAGAACTCCTGAAACAAACACCAAAAAACACTATTCACACAGCGAATATTAAGGATCTAAGACCTGTAAAAAAGTGGTGTACGACGAATATGTGCTTATTGGGAGACGCAGCCCACGCTACTACACCAAATTTAGGACAAGGAGCATGTCAGGCGATTGAAGATGCGTACTATCTAGCCGATTGTATAAGTAAGAACAGTGTAAACGTGGCTTTTCAAAAATATCAGCAAATAAGAATGCCAAAAGCGCATCGAATTGTAAAAACAAGTTGGGCCTTAGGTAAGATAGCTCATTGGAAAAACCCTATTGCTGTTAAATTAAGAAATCGACTTATGATACTGATTCCTCCAAAAGTAAATCAGAAACAATCTGAAAGGATTTTTGAACTTGATATAAAATAAGAAAAAAGGAGGTTAAAATGTATATGGATCTATACTGTTTGTCCAGAAAAGGTATGTCTGATGTACTAACCGTTACCAATTAGCAAAATAAGATGAAAAACATGAAAATATACCACCTAAATTGTGTTCAGATAGAATCACCTTTCGGTTCAGCAATTGGACATTGTGTACTAATCGAAGCGAATGAAGAACTTACACTTATCGATACGGGAATTGGAATAGCTGAAACGAGGGAACCCGAGAAAAGGCTTGGCAAGGAATTAATTGAAATTACAGGGTTCAAATTTTCCGAGAATCTTACAGCAATTAAACAGATCGAAAAATTAGGTTTTGCTCCCGAAAATGTGAAAAATATTATCTGTTCCCATTTTGACCCTGACCATATCGGGGGATTAGAAGACTTTCCAAAGGCAACAATTCATGTTTCCAAAGAGGAATATGAAAGTTTTAAAAGGGGTAATGAGAGATACCTATCCCGCCAATTGGCACACGAACCAGAAATTCAACTTTATGAAAAGAATGATAGCAAATGGTTCGGATTACCTGCTCGAAGATTGGACTTAGATTTTGAGATTTATTTAATACCATTATTCGGGCATACTCTGGGGCATTGCGGAATTGCATGCAAAAATGATGAACATTGGACATTTTATGTTGGAGATGCTTATTACCTAAGAGCCGAATTGGTAAATAAAAATCATCCAGTCGACCAATTGGCAACGATACGAGCTATGAATAACGAATTAAGAATAGAATCTTTAGAAAATATTAGGAAAGTTATTAATCAATATGGTGATAAAATTGAATATTTTGGCTATCACGACCCGACAGAATTTAAAGCAAAAGAAAGACTGGGTAACATTGCCTAGACCATAATTGCTTGTAAACAGGCAACTGAGGGTATACAAACCGTAGGTTGTTAGTGAAAAAGGACATGGAAACGACAAAGAGAAATATAGTTAGAGAATTAATCGACACATTGTTGGTGACCGTACCTTCAGGAACTGTTGAAATGAGAGACGACAGGATTAAAAAGGTTTGGAAGATTGAAATAGAGACTTTCAAATTGTCTAAGTTTCTGGTCACACAAGAATTGTATAAAAAAATAATTAATGAAAACCCAGCAACATTTAAAGGGGACAAACTACCTGTAGAGACAGTTTCTTGGGTTGAAGCAATTAGGTTCTGTAACCAACTATCAGATTCTTTGGGAAAAAGCAAATGTTATTCAGTTAATTTAAAAACGGAAAAGGTATCATTCAATTCAAAAGCAAATGGTTTTCGTTTACCAACCGAAGCTGAGTGGCAATATGCTTGCCAAGCAGGAACAAAAAGTATTAGATACGGAGAATTACATCAAATTGCTTGGTTCAAAGACAACTCAGACAACCATACTCATAAAGTTGGACAAAAGGATCCTAACCAATGGGGACTTTATGATATGTTAGGTAATGTTTGGGAATGGTGCTCAGATATTTATGATGAAACAGTTTATGGAAAATACCGAGTTTTTCGCGGCGGTGGTTGGTGCGATGTTGAAAGGAGCGTAATGGCTACAACTAGAAGAAGAAGCCATCCGTTTTCGTTTAAAATAGACGATTTAGGATTTAGAATTGCTAGTAATGAATAAAATAGATGCTAACAAGGTTTGAAAATGCATTGAAAGAGCATTTTATATAACAACGTTAACAATAATCAATGAGTATGTAATGAAAAAAATATTCTTTAAAATATCCTTTTTGGTATTGACTATATCACTCTCGGCAGGAAATAGTATTGCCCAGGAAAAGAAAATTCAGGATTTGGATTTCTTAATTGGAGAATGGAAAGTTAGGGAAGATAATAAAGAGGAAAATTGGTGGGAAAAAAGTACGCGTACCGCTAGATATGTTTTAGATAGTACTTATATAGAGTTAGAATCAAAGGCACTTTCATCAAAAGGTAAAAGAAGAACCTATCGTTGGTATATTCATTATAACTCTAAGGCACAACAATTCGAAATGGTATCTATGTTTAGTAATTGGCATAAGGTCGAACGTGATATTTTGCATTGGGACTCAGAAAATCGTAAGCTAACGGTTCAAAATATTTCAGATTCAAATTCAAACGAATATCATGAAAGATTTGGAGAGATCAGTTTTGATGAAAGTTTCAACAAATATGTATGGAAAGGTGAGAATAAATATGGCGATCCTAGAGAGCCTAGTATTTGGAAATATGTCGAAAAAGGATCTCGCATCAAATAGTATCGATTATCTATTTAAGGATTGTTATTTCTAATATAACCCCTGATCATTTGCGTTTGAAAACTATTCGAGTGTAGTCTTTATTGCACACAGTTACAAATGAAGGTCGATTGGTATAAAGAATATATATGTATTTTTATAAGCATATAACTGCAGCGTATCTTTTATAACCAAAGTCCATCATTGAAAATTGCACTAAACATACTATTCAAGACTCTCCTGTTTGGTTTTTTAACTATGGTCACTCAAATTGGAGGAATTGTTTATTTGCTAAGTCTCTTAATTACAAAAAAATGGAAATGGAACTCAAAATTTAAACCTTTAACAACTTTTATAGGCTTTTACCTGATTTCAACACTCTTAATTGTTCCCCTAATAGCACCAATTTTTGGACGAGAAAGAGTAAAACATTCAAACAGGATAAAGCCAACAAACTACATGACCGTTTTACTAAACAGAAATTATGTTAGACCTAAGTTAAACGAAGTATTATCGCAGACAGAAAAAGAACTAAGCCAGACAAATATTATAATTCATTATTTAGATGCTAATTTTCCATTTATAAATACATTTCCACTCCTTCCTCATTTGAGCCACAATGATGGAAAGAAAATTGACATTAGTTTGATTTATGAAACGAAAAACGGAGAACTAACAGGCAAACAAAAATCTATAAGTGGATATGGGATATTTGAAGACCCCAAATCAAACGAACATAATCAAATCGATACCTGCTTAAAAAGTGGTTATTTTCAATATGACTATCCAAAATATGTAACTTTTGGTACAATAAATAAAGAAATAGTTTTCTCAGAGAAAGGAACCAAAGCGCTAATAAATAGCATCTTGAAGAATAGAGATATAGGAAAACTATTTATTGAACCACATCTAAAACAAAGAATGAATTTAACTGATAACAGAATAAGATATCACGGTTGCAGAGCCGTTCGGCACGATGATCATATTCATGTGCAATTAAAATAAAAATGAACATATACAATTTGTATATTGCATATATACCTTTAGGGATGCAAACGCATCAGACAAGAGAAGTTCTCTGCAAGAAGAAATAAAATAAACTATCGATCAAAGAATTACTAAATGACAAAAGAATCACTTCAATATGAGGGACTTGAAAAAATAAAAGTTGATTTTCACTATTTGGTATCCTTGTTTAAAGAAATGCTTGAATCTGTAGGGGAGGAGGATTTGGCAAAAGGATTACCATTTGACAATCGAGCAATTATAAGAAAAAACGAGCACTCTAATGAAAAGTTGACTCAGGCAATAGGGATTTGTTTTGAGTTGTTAAACTTAGCAGAAGAAAATGCTGCTACCCAATACAGACGGAAAACCGAAACACAATTTGGTATAGAGTCAACTCGGGGTTCGTGGGGAGAGACATTACATCAATGGAAAGTTAATGGAATTGATGAGAAGGAAATAGTTCAAAAGTTGAAGGAAATAAGAGTAGTACCGGTGTTGACTGCGCACCCAACAGAGGCAAAACGCCTAACGGTCTTAGATATCCACCGAGAGTTATACTTGTTATTAGTCAAGAAAGAAAACTCAAATTGGTCTGCTTCTGAACAATTTGGGCTGAAACAGGAAATCATTGGTTTAATGGAGCGCTGGTGGCGTACTGGTGAGATTTATCTTCAAAAACCACGTCTAGAAGACGAGAGAGATAACCTGATGCACTATTTTGTAAACGTATTTCCTGAAGCTGTTCGTTTAACAGACCAACGTCTTCGTGATGCTTGGATAACCTTAGGTTTTTCTCCTGAAATGTTGGAATGGCCAGAGCATTTTCCCTTAATTCAGTTTGGTAGTTGGGTAGGAGGTGACCGGGATGGCCATCCATTTGTCACACCAGAGTTCACTGCATCAACTCTTAGGTTACATCGCAAGGCAGTACTGAAGATGCTTCACAGTCAACTGTTGGGTCTGGCAGCAATGCTCAGCTTTTCCAGTTATCAAATTTCAATGCCGAAAACATTTTTAGATGAAATTGAAGCCAAAGCCAAATTGTTTGGAGAAGTCGGACAAAAAGCTATGGATCGAAATCCTTCGGAGCCATTGCGCCAGTTTGTAAATTTACTCCTGGTACAGCTAGATCATACCATTACAGATGATTATACCCTTGGAGAAGCTGGTTATTTTCAATCAGCAAGTGATTTATCTGCTGAACTTAAAAAATTGAGGCAGCTCCTTATTGACTTAGGTGCTACCAGAATAGCTAAACAGTGGCTGTTTCCTGTAGAGAGAATATTACAGAGTTTTGGCTTTCATCTGGCAAAGCTTGATATAAGACAAAATAGTGCTTACCATGAAAAGGCAATCAGTCAAATTTTAACCGCTTCGGGTTATGAAAATTCAGATTACGCTAATTGGGATGAAGAAAGGCGATTAGCGTTTTTAAATCAAGAACTACAAAGTAACCGCCCATTTCTAGTGGCTGGAACCTCGTGTGGACCAGAGGCAGATAATGTTTTGGGTTATCTTCGTGAAGTTAAGGCTTATACCGATCAATATGGTACCGAAGGTATTGGTTCTTTGATTGTGAGTATGACACGTAGTGTAAGTGACTTGTTGTTGGTTTTCTTATTTTTAAGAGAAGTTGGCCTACAAGACGCTAATCTGCCCGTGGCCCCACTTTTAGAAACCATTGATGATCTCATGGCGGGGCCCGAAATTTTATCTGCTTACTTAAGCCACCCAGTCATACAGAAACAACGTAAGAAAATAGAGTCCTTTACCCAAGAAGTGATGCTAGGCTATAGCGATAGCAATAAGGACGGGGGTATATTGACCAGCCGATGGAATATTTACAAAGCAGAAGAAAATCTTACCAAAGTAGCACAGGAATTGGGTGTTACATTATGTTTTTTTCATGGACGCGGAGGAACTATTAGCCGTGGAGGAGGAAAAATTCATCGTTTTTTAGATAGTATGCCCCCTGGTTCGATGAGCGGCCAAATTAAAATGACGGTTCAAGGAGAGACCATTGCCAATCAATTTGCCAATCGCCTTACGGCAACTTATAACCTCGAGATGTTGGTTGCAGGAACGGCAAGGCAAGCCATGATAGCCAAAAGCGAAACTAAAGATGAACGACGCTATGAAATGATGGATAATTTGGTAGATTTAGCCAGGCGAACCTATCGAAAATTACTCGATCATCCCAATTTTATTGATTTCTATACCAAGGCTACACCTATTGATGTTTTGGAACAAAGTAAGATTGGTTCCAGACCATCGCGCAGAACAGGTCAACGTTCCTTAGACGACCTTCGGTCTATACCATGGGTGTTTAGTTGGAGCCAATCCAGATTTAATCTTACAGGCTGGTTTGGAATGGGTACCGCTTTAGAAGAGTTTCAAAAACAATATCCAGATGATTTTGAACAGTTGAAACTATTAGCTGAAGAATGGCCCTTCCTGAAATATCGCCTTATTCAGATTGAGTCGAATCTATTAAACTCGGATATTAATATCATGAATGACTTTGCTGATTTGGCTCAGGATTCACAGGTTAAAAAAGAATTGATGGATTTGATTGTGAATGATCATGAAACTTGTCTTCAGAAAATTGAAATAATTATGGGAGAATCTGTAGAGGCCCGGCGTATTTCAAAACTAGAAAACAATAAATTGAGAAACGATGCCCTAAAAGTACTTCATGATATACAAATTAATTATCTCATAAAGTGGCGAAACATAAGAGAAACCGATCAGAAGCAGAGTGATCAATACCTTTTACAACTATTGTTGCTCGTAAATGCATTATCTGGTGGATTAAAAAGTACAGGGTAACCAAACAATTGGATACGAGTTTGCATAAAATGTTCAATCAAACCAAATGAACTCAACTGAAATGGAAGAGAAATCACATAACTACGAGAAATTACGTTGGATAAAGAGAATTATCACTCTGATATTTGGTATCATACTCTGGCATCTCCCAATTCCTTGGGATTTGACACCGGATGCTTGGCATTTATTTGCTGTTTTCATAACAGCCATTATAGGAGTTTTAATTGACGCCTTGTCTATTTTTACGGCATCTGTTCTTGCATTGGTAGCGGTGGTCATGTTAAGAGTTCTTACTCCTGAAAAAGCTTTTTCAGGATTCTCAGAAAGCTTTATACTACTAATTTTAGCAGCTTTTTTGGTCGCAAAAGGAGTCATTAAATCAGGATTAGGAAGACGAATCGCCTTTTTACTAATTCGTCGATTTGGGAAGTCTACCTTAAATTTGGGCTATTGTATTGTGGCTACAGATACACTGCTGGGGCCTGCCATCCCGAGTAATACAGCAAGATCAGGAATTCTTTATCCCATTACCCATGCATTGTCCTTAGATACTGGATCCCTGCCTACACCAGAAAGTAGAAAGAAAACCGGAACGTATCTGATGATGACTGCCATATCGGGACATACGATAAGTTCGGCGCTATGGTTTACAGGAATGGCCGCCAACCCGGTCGGTGCTGGAATTGCCGCTCAGTTTGGTGTAAACATGAATTTTGGAAATTGGTTCTTTGTGGCTTCAGTCCCCTGTATCATTGCACTTATTGCAATACCCTTTGTGTTGTATAAACTTTTTCCTCCAGAAAACAAATTCACTCCGGAAGCCCCCAAAATGGCTAAGAATGCACTGCACGAGATGGGACCAATGAGTAAGCAAGAATGGATTATGGGCATTACATTTTTTGGAATGATCCTTCTTTGGGCTTTTTCCCCTGTTTTAAACATAAACTTAGCTATTGTTGCCTTTCTTGGATTATCGATCCTGATATTGTCTAATGTGTACACACTCAACGATATTCGACTAGGTGCTGGGGATGCACTTGAAACATTTATATGGTTCGCTATTTTATATATGATGAGTACTGCACTGAATGATATGGGGTTTATGAAGACCCTAGGTGCCCAAATAGCTGCCCAGATCAATGATTATAGCTGGGTTACGGTATATATTCTGTTGACTGTATTATATGTTGTGATCCACTATCTTTTTGTTAGTCAAACAGCACATTTGCTGGCTTTATATGCTGTTTTTTTACAAGTGGCCGTAAATGCTGGGGTACCAGCAGCACTAATGGCTTTTATGCTATCTTTTGCCACCAATTATTTTGCAGTCATTACTCCCCAAGCTTCCAGTTCAAATGTTTTATTTGCCGGAAGTGGCTATTTATCATCGGAAGATATATATAAACAGGGCGCAATCATTACGGTTTTGAATACCATAATCTTCCTTCTTGCGACTCCTTGGATTTTATGGTCTTCATCATTATAATAGAACTTTACAGTATTAAACGTTCACAATAATCGAAAATGAAAATAGATCAATGAATATTGAAATAAGAAAAGCGCAACCTACAGATTTTAAGGAGATATGTAAACTGATTAAGGATTTGCAGGTATTTTTTAAATCATGCTATTGTAATGCTTTTAGGAACTCCGGAGTATATAATTACCTAGGCTGTTATACATTCCAAAATTATAAAAAATGGACTATCTGATTAACATTGTTCCTTTTGTGATAATAGGTGTTATTTTGTTCTATGCCTTAAAAAAGCAAAAAAGGAAAGAAGATAAATATTTTGGTAAAGAAGTTCCTCTGACCAAAAAGGAGTTGAAAATATTAGAAAAGTACAAGGCAGAATATACTAAGATTTTACATGATGATCGCCTTCCCACTTTTGAAAAAGATGGTTTTGAATTAGTAGACATTGCCAAATCTGCTACCGAAATGGTGTATGACCATCCTATTCCCTCTAGAATAGAGAAAGAGCAAGTAGACAAAGGTAAAATGGTTAAATTAAAGGTAATAACTCAAGAAAATGAAATCGAAAGAATGTGGGTTGAGGTAGTCGAAAAGGACGGAAACATTTTGAAAGGAATATTAAAAAATGATTCCTTGTTTAATAATGAATTATTTATTGAAAAAGAAATCTGGTTTCATATTAATCATATTTTTGAAATTGAAAACAATTAAAAGGAGGTAAGGTTATAACTTGTCTATGTTATTTCTATTTATTGTTTGGATTGCATATCCGAACGATCCGGTTGGTCTAATAGATATAAAACGGTAACAAATTTTGGTTTCTATTGTTCTTTAAAAATAATCATCAATCAATAAAGATAATTATGAAACAAGCGTACTTAATTTTAGTAGTATCGCTAATAGGTTTTTGATTTAAAAATCAATGTTTTCGAAGCACTCGAAATCACTTAATTATACTATCCTTATCATTAAACTTCGAAGATTAAGAATATATAAGTATCTTGTTAGGTATATGCGATTTTACTCACAAAAAGGAGCATTATGAAATATGTAATAGGTTTAATCATGATATCATCTTCGATGAATTCGCAAATTATATTCGACTTTACTAAAAACACAGATATCCAATATTGGCGGATCGTAGATGATATTGTTATGGGAGGGAGGTCTTCTAGTACATTCACATTAAATAAAGAAGGTTTTGGTGTTTTTGAAGGTAATGTCTCTTTAGAGAATAATGGCGGGTTTTCATCGGTACGTTATCGGTTCGAGAAGATAGAGGTAAGAGAATACACGATGATCAGAATTCGACTTAAAGGTGATGGTAAAAAGTATCAATTCAGAATCAAGCCAAATACTAATGATTATTACTCGTACATAGCTTATTTTAAAACATCGGGAGAATGGCAGGAAATTGATATCTCGTTAGATAGTTTTTATCCCTCATTCAGGGGAAGAAGATTGGACCTTCCTAATTTTTCTTCAATTCATATTGAAGAAATTGCTTTTTTGATAGGAAATAAAAGGGCAGAAAAATTCAAGATATTGCTAGATAAAATAGAATTAAAATAGATTACTACTTATAATTTGGAAATGTTTTCTGTGATATTAATAAGGTCGATGAGTCGTTAACGGCGATCTCTCTATTTTTTGTAACTTTTGATTATGAAAACACTTCTTTTCATCTTAAGTATTTTGCCAATTGGGATTTTTTCTCTGGTAAATATGGTAGTACCGCACAATATGCAGAACAACTGGAATTAAAAGGTGGGGGACATGTGCTTTCAGATTCTCAATAAAAATACAAGAGACAGAAGGTAATTACTATGATATTGGTCATTATAAAGGCTAGTATTGTCATTATATTTCTGAGATTTGAAATATATGAGTATTTTGGGAAGGTTATTAATTTATAAATCATTTAATGATATAATTAGATAGTATAAAACACATATGAAAAACAAAAAGACAAGAACTTTGGCAGTAATATTGATATCGTTAGTATGCTTTTCTGGCTATGCTCAAAATGAATATCAAGATATTCTTAATACTACCTATACGCCTGCAGATAAAATACTTTATGAGGCGATAGTAGCTATGGATAAAAAGTATTTTGATGCCTATAATGAATGCGATATGGATACACAAGCTTCTTTATATGCCGAAGAGTTAGAATTCTTTCATGACGAAGGGGGCTTATCAACCTCGAAACCAGAGTTATTAGAGTCTCTTAAAAATAATATTTGTGGGAAGGTGACTAGAACATTAATAAAGGGAAGTATAGAAGTATATCCTATTCCTAATTATGGAGCTATAGAAATAGGATACCATAAATTTTACAACAACCAGGAACCAGATGCCAAATCGAAACCTGGTAGATTTATCCTTATATGGAAAAACGAAGGAGGAAAATGGATGATTTCGAAAGTGATAAGTCTGCATTAAAACTAAGGAGGATGAGAATGATGTTTCCTTATTAAAAAAAAAGATTTTTTGATTACTAAGTAGAAGATGATAAACTTTGAGAATTATACAATAAGACCATTAGAAATTGACGATTTAGAAGCATATTTTGATTTGGTTGATAGAAATAGAAAAAGATTGGAAGATTTTTTTACAGGAACCGTTTCAAGGACAAGAAACATTACTGACACAAAGTTTTTTTTACAAGAGATTGTAGAAAAAAGAGAAGCTAAACAATATTTCCCTTATCTGTTGGTAGATAATGTAACCAATGATTTTATTGCATTCTTTGATCTTAAAAACTTGGATTGGTCCATTCCCAAAACAGAAATTGGATGTTATACCGACAAAGAATTTGCAGGCAAAGGTCTTACCACAAAAGCAATGAAACTTTTTGTAGATTATTGTTTTGATCACTTTGCGTTTAAAAAAATATTTCTTCGGACACATCATTCAAATAAAGCTGCACAAATCCTAGCAGATAGGTGTGGTTTTGAAGTAGAAGGTGTAATTAGAATGGACTACAAGACAACATCTGGAGAAATTGTAGACTTGATTTATTATGGTAAACTATGCCATTCTTAAAAAAAAATAATTGAATATCCGTAATATATCATATACCATAATCGTCAACCTGAACTCGTTTCAGGTTCTCATTATAATTGATTGTTTATGAACGAAATGAGATTCCGAAATAAACCTGCCTACCTGCGGTAATGCAGGCAGGTTCGGAATGATGCTAAAGAATTACATTATTACATATTACAGATAATCATAAAAAATAATAACTTGTAAATAGGTCAGATACTACTTAAATATTTTGATCACTTTGGACTCTTATTATAATTAATTTATAAGATTAAGAACATATAAGTATCTTGAATATCGTATAAACTTCTTTTATGTAAAAAACATAAAATAAATTACATAATAAAGGTTTCTTATAGTATGTGTTTGTGCTTGAAACTAATTATAATTATGCACGACACTCGTTTTGTATACCGGCAATCTTTTACTTTAATAAAAATACCAGAGGAATGTGAATGCGAGCATTCCAACTTTTCTCATTATGTGCGGCACCTTCAAACTTTTTGGTGATCGAATTTTCTCCTTTGGTATATCCTTTTTCAATCATCATTTGGTCAACTTTAATTTGATGAGGTTCGTATTGTGCATCTAGAGTTTCGGTGCCAAAATCAAAATAAATCTTGTGTGTTTTTGGATCGGGTAACATGGCAGGTAAGGTTTGGATATAGGCTTCTCCCAAAATAGGAACGGGCCAATGTGTCGAGACGCATCCTGCAGCGCCAAATACATCGGGATATTTGCAGATGGCATACAATGAAATAAGTCCGCCCATAGACGAACCCATAATCGCAGTATCTTCTGTTTTGGATGAAACATGGTATGTTTTATCAATAAAAGGCTTTAGCTCTTCAACCAGAAATTTAAGGTATTTATCAGAATATAATTTTTCGACACCGGCATAATCTTTTAATCCTTTTTTGGCTTCCGGAGTTTCAGAAACGTTAGCAGGGGCCTTTGGCATATATTCCGGGAAACGCTTAGGTCCGTTATTCCAAGCTGCTACAACAATCGTATTTTTAATTTCCTTTAATTTTAATAAGCTATCTATAGCTTCGTCTACACCCCAATCAACCCCGGTATATGATGTTTTGGGATTAAATACATTTTGCCCATCGTGCATGTACAATACTTTATATTTATCTTCTTTGGCTTCGTCATATCCGGTTGGCAAAAATACTTCAACATTACGTGCATCGACATGTTTTGAAGCAAAGTCTTTGTGGATTACAACTTTGCTTTCTTTTAAAACCTTATTTTCAATAGTAGCTTTAACTGCTATGTCATGGGTCTTGAGGTTTTGTTTACAAGATATGAGAGTAATTAATGTGGTGGTTAAAATTAACTTTGATAGGTTCATTCTAAAATTTTTAATTGGTTATAGTGGTTGCATTATTCTCTAAAAATCTTTGACGGAAATACAATAGGGCTTTCGTGCCCATTTTTTCCAACGGTAGCGATGCCGAATAGATAATTATCGATTACAATTCCGTTTAGTATAAAATTATCAACGTTTCCGACGAAACGACTATGATCCCAGGTAGGGGAGGTAGTATCTCGCCAGTATATTTTGTATCCTTTGATACTTGGATCACTTATTTTTTTCCATCTAAATTTTGCTGACGGTTCTACAATTCCCCCGATCTCTAATTCGGTAACCGCAGGCGGAGCAGAAGCAATGCTGGCCAGGTTGATGGCATTTACAGCGGTTAGTTTTGCAGCATAATCAAAATTAACATGCTCAACCACGTCTCCGTATTTAATACCATTTTCTTCTCTTATATCCTGATGCTGCTGTGTATAGTTTTCGTGGGCTTCCATAATACGTATTCCTGCAAATCCAGCATCATTAAATGGCCTATGATGGCCACCACGACCAAAACGATCAAGTCGGTAGACGAGCATTGGATTCATTTCTGGCATATAGGTTTTAACCGTTTTATACACATATCTTGCCAACTGACGTGAAATTCCATCCACTTCGCCACCATAAAAGCGCCTCGATCTTCGTTGTTTTTCAGTTTCAGTAGGAGGTATGGGTTCAGAAAATATCCTAAAGGTTCGGTTGTCAATAACCCCATCAACTCCTTTAATATTTCCAATCATATCATTATTCATGATCCCTATGATATTCCAACTTTTGTCTTTGGCATGTTGCGCAAGCCCTTTACCTCCAAAAAGTCCTTGTTCTTCACCAGACAAACCAACATAAATGATACTGTTTTCAAATTTATATTTAGACAGTACTCTTGCGGCTTCAATAGCTCCGGCCATTCCACTCGCATTGTCATTTGCTCCAGGTGAGTCATTGGTATAATCGGTAGGGTCAGAAATACGCGAATCAATATCACCACTCATCATAATAAATCGATTTGGGTATTTGGTTCCGCGTTGTATGGCAACTACATTAACCACCCAAACGTCTTTTACAATACGTTGATTAGCTCCTTTTTTTACCAGATCTTTTTGATAAAATACTTCTAAGCAATTGTTACAATCTTTTGAGATTTTGTCGAACTCGGATTTGATCCATCTTCTGGCGGCTCCGATACCACGAGTTTGCGAAACTGTATCACTCAATGTGTGTCGAGTGCCAAAATTAGCCAGTGTTTTTATGTCGTTTTCTATTCTTTCGGCAGAGACTGCATCTATGATATCGTATATTTTTTGATCGGTTTGTGCTATTAAAATTGTAGAGAATAAAAGTAATGTTGAGGTAAAAAGTGTTTTCATTTGTGTTAATTTGATCGCCTAATTTAATTAAAAGGGGCAAAGGTTAATGGGTTCTTAACAAATTTATAGGACGATATTATTACTATCTTAAAAAGGTAACTTTGGAAATTTTACCATTGTTAACTTCATAAATGGCTATTACATTAGAATATTTTTCATTAAATCTCACATATTCACGATCGACCACCTTATTATCTAATACGATGCGATTCTTGATTTCACAATATAGATTTGGGACACGTTCAAACATGCTTTCAAACCTTTTTCGCATCTTTTCTTTACTATCCACAGAAAGTTGATCTGGGAAATTATATATCTTAATGTCATCTGCATATGTATCCATAAAGGCGTCTATATCTCTGGCATTGTATGCATTTACTTGGCGTTGAACAACTTGCTCTGGAGTTTCTTTAATAAGCTCTGATGGTTGTAATATTTTACCACTTTTAATAACGTTAGAGATAGTATTAAGGTTTTGAATATCGTCTAGCGGATTTTTATCTAATATAACCAAGTCTGCAAGTTTTCCTTGTTCAATTGAGCCAATACTCGTATCCAAACCAAAACCTTTGGCAGCATTAATAGTTGAAGCTTTAATGATATCAATATTTGATATACCTGATTTTTGCATGGCCTCAATCTCTTGAATATAGGAAGAAGCATGCATAGTACCAATATTTCCGGCATCAGTACCCGTGGCAACATTGACTTGGTTATCAATAAGGATTTTTAAATTAATTAGCATTATACTATCGGCCTTGCGGTATCTTTCATCTAACCATTTACTATCTTTTCTTAACTCTTTTATTCTTTCTGGTACAACTTCGTCCGATAATTTATTCATGTCGGTTAGAGATCTGTAAACGGTAGGATTTGCAAATGCGAGATCTTGTGGATGATTATCTGGTTTTGCAAGAAATGATTTTCCGTAGTTTTTGGAAACAATTAGTGTTGGGATATAAGTAACCTCGTTTTTTTTCAGAAGATCAATAAACTCTTTATCCACTATCTTATCCCTTACGCTATGCACTAAAATGTCTGCTCCAGCTTTTATTGCAAGCTTTGCAGTCTTTAGATTAGTTGCATGTACCGTAAGTTTTAAATTATTCTGATGAGTCAATTTTGAAATATGCTCAACTATAGGATAGGTTTGTTCTGCAGGAAAGTCTTTACTAGTTATATACCAAATTTTTATAAAATCTGGCTTATAGGGTAGCATCTTGTTGAATAAAATGGTAGCCTCATCAATAGATGTGATTTTTTCGATCGGAATATCCTCAAGTTTAGAAAAAGCTTCGGGTTGGTAAGGAGAAAACAGAGGCCCAGTTACAAAAACATTAGGAGAAATATTATTTTTAGCAACACTATCTCTAATCTGGAAATTATAAAATGGTCCCCCAACATCCATAACCGAAGTTATTCCCAACCTTAAGTATCTTTTAAAACTGTCTGGAACAATATCTTTGGCAAATTGTATTTCATCATTGTAAGAAAAGATATGTTTTAGATCCAATGCATCGGGGCGAGTATAAAGACTTCCGGTTTGAAAAAAATGGATATGTGTATCAATCATCCCAGGCATAATATATTTGTCTGTTCCATTAATTACTTTTGAGTCTTCTTTTGATTCGATCTTCTTTGAAGAAACTGAAGAGATTTTATCGGCCTCGATTAAAATATTTTGTTTCGTTTTAATCTTTCCGGTTTCTACATCAATAATATTAGTATTCTCAATAATAACAGACGAATCTACCTGTGCACAGATATTCGTGGTACAGAAAATGAATACTCCTAAAATGATTGAAATTTGTTTCATTATTGATTTGTGTTATGGTGAAGGTGAATTTAATTATTTATTTTAAGTGAAATATCAGATACAAGTGCAAGCATATTTCCGATAGTATTTGTTGCTAGCCTGGTTATATTTGCTATTTCTTTGTCTTCGAATGTATGGAAAACACTCCAATCAGCGTCTGTAGCAGGATTAAACTTATAAATTGTATTTCCTTTTCCCATAAGAATAGTACCGCTGATCAACCAACACATATCTTCCGCTTCAGGAATAGCATTAATAACTTTTTTGGTCGCGCCAGAAATTGGGTCTAGGGATTTGATTTCCCATACTTCGTTTTCTTTACTAATATAACTTATCAATTTAGAATTGGGAATTTTATGTAGTGATCTACCCACGTTCTTTTGAAAGGTGTAGTTGGAATTATCTTTCAGATTATAAACAACCAGAGACATGGAATTATCGTCAAGCACCGAGGAAACAATAATTTCTGGATTATACCAGCAATGGTACCCTACTTTAAGGTCTTTTAGTAAAACTTTCTGACTCCCGGTTTTGTAATCATATTTATAAAGAAGTTGTTTTCCATCGTTGTCTAATCGTATAGCAGAAATCTGTTTCTGATTTGGGATTTTGGTGGGGGAGTACTCACTTCCATTTGGGGTATTACTTATCCAACGAATTTTTGAATCTCTTATATTGTATGCTGCAATATCGGTTTGATTATTTTGTGTAGAAGAAAACAACACAATATTGTCATTATAAAATGAAGGTTGATTATCGTAGCCTTCATTATTAGAGATGTTTCTTTTATTATCGAGCTCTATCTTGCCATCATTAATAATTAAATCAAACAAATATACCTCGATGTTGGTTTGCGAAAATGCAGAAAAAGAAAGGAGTATTATTAGGAGAATTAAGTTTCTCATTGTTTTTGTTTTCTAAAATACATGGAATCCGGTCTTTTTATTCTTAAGGATATGTTAAGACTATATTATTCTCATTTACGAAGTGAATATATTCCCAAAACTGGCCCGATTCCAAGGAATAAATATAGTAGGGTAGGGTCAATCTTATCTAACAAAAATGATAATAGTTGTATGCTTACAATTGTTATTGCAAAACCAATACTGTTGGTTATAGTAAGTGCTGTTCCTCTTAACTCTGGCGGAGATGTTGCCGCGACCATTGTAGAAAATTGAGGAGAATCTGATATTACCACCATTCCCCATATACATAATACGACAATAAACCACTGTGGTGGTAGTAAAAAAAGCAAGGGAGAGGTAATGCAAAATATCCCCGAGGTTAATAATGAATTATGGGCTACTTTTCGACTCCCGGTTCTTAAAGAAATTAGCCCTCCTATAATACAAGAAATAGCTCCGATCCCTATCACTATAAACGACCAAAACGAAACCTGTAGTTCTATTTTTTGTAGATCGGCATATGTTTTAAGAATAACAGGTACAAATCCCCAAAATGCATATAATTCCCACATATGTCCAAAATACCCGAAAGCAGCTTTTCTGAAATTTGTAATACCGAAAAGCTGGGTAACTATTCCAAGTTGTAATTTGGATACGGGCCTTCTGTATGGGCCATCTACAACCAACAACCACATGGCAATTCCACCAATAAACGCCAGTATCGAAGTGCTTACTATTACCGCCGTATAGTCTCGACTCCAAGAAAACTCATTAATAAAATGAGGAAACGCAGTTCCTAAAACCAATGCCCCAACTAGATATCCTAAAGCTCTTCCTAATCCACCTTTGTAATAATCAGATGCTATTTTCATTCCGATAGGATAAATCCCTGCGAGAAAAAAACCAGTCCCAAAACGTGCTGTTAATAAATTAAATACAGTGATATCGGGAATAAGTAGTAATAGATTACATATGCTACCCAAAAAAGCACAAATCATAAAGACACGCGACGGAGAAAATCTATCTGCTATGGTCAATAACGCAAAAGTGAGAGTTCCTACAATAAATCCAAATTGTACAAATGACAAGAGGTAGCCTAAGATATTAAATTCTACATTGAACTGAACAGCCAAATCGTCTATTACCGCATTACCGGCAAACCACAGTGAGGTACAAAAAAATTGTGAGATAATGATTACTGGGAGTATGTAGAATTTTGGTTTCAGATTTGAATAGAATTTTGAATTGGGTTTAAAATTATTTAAAAGTTGATAAAAGTTGATAAACTTGGTCAATATCATCTACATAATATTGTGCCACTGTCTTTTTAATACCAACTTTCACGGTATGTGCTTCTCTGGGTAATTCTTTAAACATGTGTTCATCTGTCCAGTCATCTCCAATAGCAAAGATAAAATCATATGCCGTATCTAATAGCATTTTTGAAGCAGATTTTCCTTTGCTTACTCCGCTCACTTTGATTTCTAATACTTTATCTCCTTCCAAAATTTCAAGATTATGATTGGCAATTAATTGTTGAATGGTAGTCTTCAATTCGTTTGCTCTTTTCTTTCCCAAGTCAGGGTCTACATTCCTGAAATGCCATGCCAATGAATATCTTTTTTCTTCTACAAGAGATCCTGGAGTGCGATCGGTAAAAGATTCGAGAACAGGATAGATAGACTCAAACCATTTATTATCTACTCTTTCCATAAGCTCCCAGTCTTTCCCATTTTCTTTTAACCAGGCTCCATGTTCGGTTATCAACGTATAATCCTTATGACCAAACCATTTTTGAATTGTATCTCTATCTCTTCCTGTGATAATAATTACTTTTGTGTTTGGTTGATTGTGTAATGCATCCAAAGTATCAAATACTCTTTGCGTTGGTTTTGCATTTTCTGGTAATTTTTCAAAAGGCACCATAGTACCATCATAGTCCAGGAATAATATTTTCTTTGACGCTGCTTTGTATTGATTAGCAATTTCTTCTTTTATAGTAGTATTTATTTTCTTCAAAATATACTTTTTGGTATCATTTTTTGTTGCATCCAAAGCTTCAAAAAAATCATTGGCCCATTTTTCAACATTATATCTTTTCAAGCGTTTTTGCAGGGCTTCATTCCGTTTGATTTGTTCTTCTTCTGGCATTTCTAGAGCAAATTTGAGTGTGTCTGCTATTTCTTCAAAATTATTTGGGTTAATAATCAAAGCTTCACCCATTTCGTTCGAGGCACCAGTCATTTCACTAAGTATTAAAACACCTTTTTTGTCAACTCTAGAAGCAATATACTCTTTGGCGACCAGATTCATCCCATCTCGAATAGGCGTGAGAAGAGCAACCTCACTAGAAGTATATAAGTCAATAAGATTTTCAAAAGGCAGCGAACGGTAAAAATACCATATAGGAGTCCAGCTAACTTCGGCAAACTTTCCGTTAATTCGGCCCACCAATTGATCAATTTCGTTTTTTAGTTTTTGATATTGAGGTACATTAGCCCGAGAAGGAACGGCAAGCATTACAAGCCTGGCTTTTCCTTTAAACTGTGGGTATTTATCCAGAAAATACTCAAAAGCTCTTAAGCGATTCGCGATACCTTTGGTATAATCAAGTCGATCTATAGAGAGGATTAGTTTAGCCTGATGACTACCTTCTTTAAGATGTTTGTTAATTTCCTGTTGTATTTCGGTTTGCTCTCTGTTCGACTTTTGATCGTGTGCTTTTGCTGCATTGTGAAATTTGTCATAATCAATCCCCATAGGAAAAGAGTCCACTTTAACCATTCGGTTATCTAAATGTATATTGTTAAAATTAATCTCATGACCCAAAATCCTTTGTACGGCACTCAAAAAATGTCTTTCATAATCATAGGTGTGAAAACCAATTAAATCTGCACCTAACATCCCTTTTAACAAATCTTCACGGCAAGGAATTGTTCTAAAAACTTCATAAGAAGGGAAGGGGATGTGTAAAAAGAAACCAATAGAAGCATTAGGTTTTTTCTTTCGTATTAAACTGGGTAAGAGCAATAATTGGTAATCGTGTATCCAAACCGTATCTCCATCTTCTATATGTTCTAAAACAATGTCGGCAAATTTCTGGTTAACAGATTTATATGTCTCCCATGTATTTTTTTCAAACTCTGTATATTCCATAAAATAATGAAATAAAGGCCAGAGTGTATTATTGCTAAAACCATAATAAAAACCTTCAACATCACTTTCGACTAGTGGCACCCCAACGCATTGATGTTTTTTTAAAGCTACATTTACCTGAGTTTTTAAATCCAGATTAAATTCTTCTTCTGTAAGTCCGCTCCAACCTATCCATATACTGTCGCTTTGAGAATGTACAGATTTCATGCCCGTTGCTAATCCTCCAACACTTGGTATCGTTTCGATAGTATTATCATGGATTTTTAATTGTAGGGGTAGCCTATTTGAGATTATGATAGTTTTACTCATAAAGTGGGTAAAAGTTGGTTGATTTTTTTTGAATTTTGTTAAATTTCGGAAAAGAAGATTAAAAAAACGGCTATTTAAAGGAAATTTATGAATAATCTTGACTATGGTATTATTGGGAACTGTCAAAGTGCTGCACTTATTTCTAAACATGGTTCCCTTGATTGGTGTTGTTTGCCAAATTTTGATTCGTATTCTGTATTTGCAAAAATATTGGATGAAAATAAAGGAGGTAGTTTTGAAATAGAAGTAAGCGACGACTATGTTATTTCTCAGAAATATATCCATAAAACCAATATTCTCGTTACAGAGTTTAATAATGGGAAAGATATTTTTGAGTGTATTGATTTTATGCCAAGGTATAGAAATGAAGATGGCTCTTATTTTTCACCACCTGATATCGTAAGGTACATAAAGCTCATCTCGGGCGCTCCAACTTTTAAAGTTAAATATGACCCCAAGCTAGAATATGCAATGGGAGAGACTAAACATAAGGTGGGGCGAAATTATATCAAAAGTGTAACGAATGAAGATAAATATGATACTTTATATTTATATTCTGATCTTAGTTTTGATGATATCTTGAACTCTAATGAGATACAGCTTAAAGATCACGCATATTTTTTAATTAGTTATCACGAGAAAATTCTAGAGCAATCATTAGAAAGGTGTTACCTGAAGCTTCAACGTACGCGTGTATATTGGTTGAATTGGAGTGAGAATACGACTTCCTACAAATTGTACAATGAACAAATACTTAGGAGCGCATTAGTCCTTAAATTACTAAGTTATGAAAAGTCGGGGGCCGTTTTGGCTGCAGCAACTACATCACTTCCCGAAACTATAGGTGAGGTACGTAATTGGGATTATCGTTTTTGTTGGATTCGAGATGCATCTATGGTGATTAAAGTAATTTCTAATCTAGGACACAAAAGATTGGCACAACGTTTTCTTCAGTTTATCATTGATATCATCCCTGATAAAGATGAAAAGATTCAAATTATGTACGGGATTAATGGTGAAAAAAAATTAAGCGAAAAAACACTAGATCACCTGGAAGGGTATAAAAAATCAAGCCCGGTTAGAATTGGTAATGCCGCATATCACCAGAAACAAAATGACATCTATGGAATTTTGATGGATGTTATTTATCAGCAATTTATGAAGTTTGATTGCGATTTGGATAATAGTGAAGGGTTGTGGACCATTTGCAAAAGTATTGTGCATATTGTAAACGTCAATTGGGAAAAACCTGATAAAGGTATTTGGGAATTCAGGACAGAAGAAAGACATTTTACATTCTCCAAATTATTATGTTGGGTGGCAGTAGATAGAGCTATCAAAATTGGCAAGCTTATTAATAAGACCAATAAAAATGAAAGGTGGATACAGTTAAGAGATCGTATACACCATGATATTTATGAAAATGCATGGAATGATGAGATACAAGCATATACACAATCTTACGGATCTAAAGATTTGGATGCTTCTACATTGTTGATGGAACCCTATGGATTTATTGATGCCAAAGATCCACGTTTTGTAAGTACCGTTATGGCCACAGAAAAAGAGCTTTGTAATGATGGGCTGATGTATCGATATAAAAATAAAGATGATTTTGGGTTGCCTTCATCGTCATTTACAATCTGTAGTTTTTGGTTTATCAATAGCTTATATAAAATAGGGGAGCAGGAGAAGGCCAAAAAATTATTCGATCAATTATTATCCTATAGCAATCATTTAGGGCTTTTTAGCGAAGATATCGATTTTAAAACCAAGAGGTTGCTTGGTAACTTTCCTCAAGCATATTCGCATTTGGCATTAATAGAAACTGCGGTTAATTTCTGTGGGGGCATAACAAAAGAAGAAAAACTAATGGAAACGATTCATTAGTTTTGTTTATAGTTTGGAATTTATTCGGTTAGGATAATAGTACCAAAAACATCGGCATTGATCCAACCTAAGTTTTTTTCTTCGCCGGGTATAAAAACAGAGCCTATAAAGTTTTCCCGTTCTTTACTGCCGTCATTGTCATTATACGCTAGAGCGAAGCCGAGTTTCTGATTTTTACCAAGAATTATAGGGTCATTCACTTTTCCTTCTTCATAACTATCATCGTAAACGATAATCTCAAACTCCCAAACTGAAACATCCCCATTAGTAACTCTTTTAGTGGTGACATGATTATTGTAGAGTATTGGGTTTTTATCAGCATCCAGATCAACAACATTACCATCTAGTGCAATATGATAAGCAAAAGCATTGTTCGAGTATTGATGCCCACCGCCAGAGTTATCAGCATCAATAAAAATTTCTACACAATCATCATCCCACCATAATTTTAAAGGATCTTTATTTTGATCAAATAGTAAATCGTCTTTTATTTCAACCAAAAGATAGAGTGCTTCCGGGGTCCATACTATTTTATATCTTCCAAAAAAATCATCAAAAGTATAAGGTTCTCCTAGCCATCGTTGGTCCAAACCATACCACATGGCCTCTTTCCATGTGGGATCATCCATGTTTCCATCTAGTTTAGGTACAATAACCGCCTTTTTAACTTCTCTGATCTGATGATCTGTCTTATTGTTTTTTTGAGAGGTCAGTGGTACAACTGTTGGTGGGTCTGAAGTAACCTTAAGGTTTAACGATAATAGAACGAGTAAAATTACTGGAACACTGGAGATATTCATAAGTAGGAATTCATATACAATTTACAATAAAGGTACTAAACAAAATTCAAAAAGCGGTTGCTACTCATAATTAAGTAACAACCGCTAACCCTTCTAACAGCATCAATACTGAAAGTGAAAATAAGGGGGTGGGGTTAAAGACTTACTGTCTCATTACCTTTAATTGATCAATTGTTTTTCCATTAAGTCGAATAGTATAAAAATAAATTCCTTTTTGAAGTATGTGCTGATTACCAATATCTATAGTTTGATTTCCAGAAATAACTTTTTGATTAAAAATGGTTTTGGTTTGCCCAAGAATATTAGAAATTGTCACTTGTAACATACCTTTTTCAGCAGTCGAAACATAAAGTTTACTTTGAGAAGTTAAAGGGTTTGGAGAGATGATTGCTCTGTTATGAATCGTATTTATTTTATCTGTAAGTTCCAAAGCGCTTCTTGAAGGGCAACCCGTCGTACAATTATTGGACCACGCACCTGTTCTTTTGCCATTGCTGCTTCCTGTAACGTTATACCAACCATTGGTTCCTCTTGTTAAGTCAACAGTTTGTTGGCCATTTCCATTATTGAAAACTACACCTACATTATTAGAAGATACATTGCTTGGTAGTGAAAATGTATTTGTACACCAAGAAGTACCACTAATATTAGACATAGATTGACCTGGCCATCCAGAAGTTCCAGACAGCGTTTGATTAGTTGATCTATTGTATAAGTATATATTGGTGTTATTACCCCAACCACCAGGTTTTTGGAAATTAAGGGTTACCTGATTTGAAGTTGAAGATCCACTACAGTTAGATAGGCAAGTATTTGTCCAACTACCATTGTCGTACCATCCGTCAGTACTTCGGGATAAATTACCTGTTTGATTACTACCGTCATTAAATATCACTCTTATGTTGGCAGCAGAAACACCAGATTGTGGAGTCACCGTGTAAGAATACCAAGGCGTTCCTGCAATATTAGTCATTTGCTGTCCTGGCCATCCCGAAGTTCCGGGAAGTGTAGTATTGGCAGAGGCATCAAAGAAATAAGCATTTATGTTATTACCCCACCCATTTGGTTTTTTGAAGTTAACGGTAAACGGAGCTACAGTTTCTCCGCCGCCTGTATTGGTTCCTCCTTGGGTCCAAACTGCATAGTCGTTACCCGAAGTTCTTAGCGTCCACCCACTTCCGTTAGGGGACCAATTACCGCTACCTAATTTCATTGCGATTGTTCCGGATCTACCATCGATATAAGCAGCATAAAGGTCATTTCTTGCTTCTACAATATTGATAGTAGATCCAGAAAATACTCTAACACTTTTTCTTATGGTAATAAGATCTTTGATCGCGTTGCGAACTCCAGATCCACCATCAAAAAAGTGTGTCCAAAAAACTGCAGGATTTCCTGGGTGAGTTAGGATATATGCATATCCTTTTCTAAGGTTGGTTTCTCCTCCTGGGAAAACATAGCCTGATCCACAGCATTGTTGTGCTTCACCGGTATCGTGATTATCTAAGAACGTAACGGATTTTGTTGGATTGATACCGATCATTCCCGATGGATTTCCAGCAAAATCTCTAAGGTATGATAAGTTGTTATCACGTAAAGCATTTTGTAAGCTTACTTTGGTATTAAAATCAAATGCAGAAGAGGATTGCTGAGCGAAATTAACAAAGTTATTCGTCTGAACTCTACTACTTTCTAATAATTCTCCAACTGCAAAATATGGATTGGTAGCGTCATTATATTCTTTATTGTAGATTGGGTCATAACCATGAACGAAATCGTATCTCCATCCGTCAAAACCAATATCGTTTTTTAAGAAATTCATCCAAGTAATAATTTCTGCTCTTACCGCCGGATTTTTATGATCTATATCTCTTGCTGCGGCAAAAGTTCCATTAGAGCCATCAGATTTCAAAGCTGTTCCCGGAACGTAATCCCCATTGATACTAAATTCTACAGGAAAGTCTACAAAATTTCTTCCTTCATCATCTGCAGTGATAAAGAACGTGGGCCAAGCCGGATTAGTAAATGTTACGGCATCATTAGTACCCACACGGTGATTAATTACAATGTCACTTAGGACTTTGATATCCAGTGCGTGATATTGATTGATCAAGTTTCTTAGTTGAGCTTCTGTACCATAAGCACTATTGAAATCATATAATTCTCTTGGTAAATACCCTTGTGGAGCGGCAGAATTACTTGGAGGTGGCATCCAAATCATATCTATACCTGCGTCCTTTATTGCGTTTCTGTTCTGAGATACGACATCATACCAGGTTTGACCTGCAGGTTGGTTTTGAACGTTCCAGTCAAAAGCTTGAAACAGAACATCTTCATCTTGTGCTTGAATTTCTATAAAAGGAAGCAGCGTAAAAAGTGTTACTAAAATTGAAATAAAAGGTTTTCGTTTCATTTTGTGATTTTTAAGTTTAGTTAAAGCATAAGTATTAGCAATGCATGTTGGATTCGTGCATATCTGTAATACGAGATTATAGATAGCTGGTTTAATCAAATCTTAAGGAGTGGTTGCTATTCTGGTATATGCTTTAATCAAGATTTATTCATGGTAAATGAATATAAATACTTGACTTATAAAGTTGTAACGATTGCTTTCGTAATTGTTAAAAATTACAGATTAGATTGTTGGGATAATAATTACAACGTAAACATACATGAAATTCCCTGAAGATAAATTTTCAAAATTTGAATTTGCTAAGATTATCTAGTGAATAATAGATATGTGTTTTGTTTACTGTTGAAGTAGCTCAAACAATTTTTTTGTTTTCGTAGAAAAGTAAATAGATTTCATAATTAGTAATTTTTTGTTTGTAAAAGTGTTTCTTGTGTTAAATTGTTACTAAGTTATTATGAAATAATCAATATATAAGGAAGGTTTTGTTACTACAACGTTTTCGTGTTGATAAATTTCTAATTTTCTTCTTAAAATCGTATTGTGTCATAGCTGAAATGTTGTAGATATGGTTTATGCAGAGTTTAAAAGAAGTGAAAAGAAATAAAAAAACCGCTTTTACCCAATTGAAAAGCGGTTTTTTAAATCAAAATTAAACAACTCCCTAGTTTAATGCCTTCGGGAGGGCATATAGTCTTATCCGATAAAATATCCGTTTTCTTCGGCTATTTTATCAGCAATTTTAGTTCTTAATGCTACTACGTTTGGCTGATTAGCATACTTTGTGAAACGTTTAAGTCCCATAAGCATCATTCTTTGCTCATCACCTTCTGCAAAAGAAACGATTGCCTCTTTTCCTTTTTTGATGGCAATATCTACAGCATTGTATAAATACAATTGAGACATTGCTATTTGTGTTTCTTGTGCAGCTTCACCAAAACGTTTCGCATTTTTCTCTGTACGTAAAATGGCAGATTCAGCCATGTAAATCTCAATTAAGATATCAGATGCAGCGATTAATAATTGTTGGTGTTCTTCTAGTTTTGGTCCAAATTTTTGAACGGCAGATCCAGCAACCATTAAGAATACTTTCTTAAGATTTGCTATAATTCCTTTTTCTTCAGCAAATAATTCAGAATAATCTGGAGTATCAAAAGATGGGATACCTGTTAGTTCGTCTGCAACTTTGGTTGCTGGGCCTAATAAATCGACATGACCTTTCATTGCTTTTTTAACCAACATACCAACTGCAAGCATACGGTTGATCTCGTTGGTACCTTCATAGATACGAGAAATACGTGCATCTCTCCAGGCAGATTCCATAGGAGTATCAGCAGAGAATCCCATACCTCCAAATATTTGTACACCTTCATCGGTAGTATTTTGAACATCTTCAGAAACGGCTACTTTCAGGATAGAACACTCAATAGCATATTCTTCAACACCTTTAAGTTCTGCTTCCTGGTGTGTATTCCCTTCCGCTTGACGAATAGCAATTCTATCTTCGATATTTTTTGCAGCTCTATAACTTGCAGACTCATCGGCATACGTATTGGTAGCCATTTCTGCAATTTTAGATTTAATTGCTCCAAAGTTCATGATTGGAGTTTTAAACTGAATACGCTCGTTTGCATATTTGGTTGCTTCTCCAATTACACGACGTTGTGCATCCAAACAAGCTGCGGCTAGCTTAATACGACCAACGTTAAGGGCATTCATTGCAATTTTGAACCCATTTCCTCTTTCAGACAACATATTTTCTACTGGCACTTTGGTATTGCTAAAGAATACCTGACGGGTAGAAGAGGAATGAATTCCTAACTTTTTCTCTTCGTCGGCCATAGTGATTCCATTAGATGGATCATTTTCAACTATAAAACCTGTAATATTTTTATCATCTTCGATACGTGCAAAAACAATCATTAGGTTACAGAAACCTGCATTCGAGATCCACATTTTTTGACCGGAAATTAAATAATGCTTCCCGTCATCAGAAAGTACAGCCTTGGTTTTTCCAGAATTTGCATCTGATCCAGCTCCTGGCTCGGTCAAACAGTATGCTCCCATCCATTCACCCGTAGCAAGTTTAGGAACATATTTTTTCTTTTGCTCTTCATTACCATACAGTGTAATAGGCATGGTACCAATACCAGTATGTGCACCAAAAGCAGTACTGAAAGATCCTGTAGCACCAGAGATATAATCACACACTAACATTGTAGATACAAATCCCATTCCTAAACCATCATAATCTTCGGGAACAGCTACTCCTAAAAGACCAAGCTCACCGGCTTTTTTCATGCATTGCTCGGTATAGGCATAATCTTTGTTTTCAAATCGTTCCCAATGCGCCCATAATTCACGATCCACAAATTCTCTTGCGCTATCGCGCATCATTCTTTGCTCCTCAGAAAAATCTTCAGGAGTAAACACATCTTCACACTTAGTTTCTTTAACAAGGAATTGTCCTCCTCTAAGAATATCTTTGTTTACGGTTTCTGTACTCATCTTATTTTAGTATTATTTATTTTAGTTGAGAAAAGAAAATAGAATAAAGAGAAAAGATTTTATGAGCCTAATCCATTTTGGAAACCCATGGTCATTCTTTGCCATTCTTCAATTTTATCTTCTAGTTTTTTTAAAGTTTTGTTACTAATATATTTCCTATGATTTGCAATTAAAAGTTGTGTTCCTAATTCAAAGGAAGAGCTAAGAGAATAATTAATAAAATTACTAAATGATTTGTTTGTCCTTTCCGAACCTTCAGCTATATTGCTAGGCATAGAAACAGAACACCTACTTATTTGTGAACTTAAATCATATATTTCATGTTTGGGAAAGGTGACTAAAACATCAGATATATCATTGGCTATTTCTAATCCTAACTGCCATATCTTTGGGTTTTTATAATTGTGTCTTTTCCTCACAACGAAATTTCTCTTTTCTCCTATCTATGTTCTTTAACTCTTAATTCAAAAATTCAAAAATACCAGCGGCTCCTTGTCCGGTTCCTACACACATGGTAACCATTCCGTATTTTCCTTTCATATCACGTTTGCGCATTTCGTCAAACAATTGTACTGAAAGTTTGCCTCCTGTACATCCAAGTGGATGCCCTAGTGCAATTGCACCACCATTAACATTAATAATGTCTGGATTTAATCCAAGTTCTCTAATTACGGCAAGCGATTGTGAAGCAAAAGCTTCATTTAACTCTATTAATTCTATATCGTCTTGCTTAAGTCCTGCTTGTTTAAGTGCTTTTGGAATTGCTTTTACAGGGCCAATACCCATAATTCTTGGTTCAACACCAGCAGCTGCATAGTTTACCAGTCTGGCAATAGGTTCAAGATTCAATTCTTTTACCATATCTTCGCTCATTACCATTACAAAAGCAGCACCATCACTCATCTGTGAAGAGTTACCGGCCGTTACACTTCCACCAGCGGCAAATACCGGGCGCAGTTTGCCTAATACTTCTTTACTGGTTCCGGCACGAGGTCCTTCATCTTTGGTTACAGTATAAGATTTTGAAGCCTTCTTTCCGTTTTCATCAATATAGATTTGCTCTACATTAATAGGAACAATTTGATCCTGAAAACGATTTTCTGCCTGAGCTTTTAAAGCTTTCATATGCGAATTGTACGCAAATTCATCCTGATCGTCACGAGAAACCTTAAACTGATTCGCTACCGCTTCTGCGGTATTACCCATTCCCCAGTAATAATCTTCATGTCCTTCTTTGGCCAAATCGTAGTTAAGTTCGGTTTTGTAACCCGTCATAGGAACTGCGCTCATACTTTCTGCACCACCTGCAATTATACAATCGGCCATACCTGCCTGAATTTTTGCTGTAGCGATCCCGATAGTTTCTATTCCGGAAGAACAGAATCTATTTACGGTTACACCAGGAACATCAATAGAATTAAGTCCCATTAGTGAGATAAGACGCGCCATATTTAATCCCTGAGATCCCTCAGGCATTGCGTTACCAACGATAACATCGTCAATACGGTCTTTCTCTAATTGAGGTAACTCTTTCATCATATGCTGAATTGTTTCAGCGGCCAACTCATCGGTTCTTTTAAATCTGAACACTCCACGAGGCGCTTTACCCACGGCTGTTCTATATGCTTTTACTATATATGCTGTTTTCATTTTTTTTAATAGATTTTAGATTATTCGATTTTTAGACTGGTTGGACTTCTAAATACTCTGGCAATCCAACAATCCAGTAATCTAATTACGTAATGGTTTACCTTTTTTCAACATATGCTCGATACGCTCCAATGTTTTACGTTCTGTGCAAAGAGATAAGAAAGCTTCTCTTTCTAGATCTAATAAGTATTGTTCTGTCACTAGTGTTGGCTCTGATAAATCTCCACCAGCCATTACATATCCAAGTTTATTGGCAATTTTATGATCGTGCTCAGAAATATACCTACTAGCCTCCATAGAATCTGTACCTACTAAGAACATACCAAGCGCTTGTTTACCAAGTACTTTGATGTCTTTACGGCGGACAGGTTGTGTATATCCCTGTTCTGCCATTAATCTTGCATAGGCCTTGGCAGTAGCAATCTGGCGATCTTTATTCACAACAACAATATCTTTTCCTTTTTGAAGTAGGTTTGTATCAAAAGCTTCATAAGCTGAAGTTGATACTTTGGCCATACCTATTGTTAAGAAGTGTTCCTGAAGAACGTTAAGCTCTACATCACCTTTCTTGAATAGATCTGAAGCTCTTAATGCCATTTCTTTAGATCCACCACCACCGGGGATCACACCTACACCAAATTCAACAAGTCCCATATATGTTTCTGCCGCCGCAACTACTTTATCAGCATGAAGTGAGATTTCACATCCACCTCCTAGTGCCATTCCGTGTGGAGCGACTACTGTTGGGATAGAAGAATAACGCATACGCATCATAGAGTCCTGGAAATATTTGATTGCCATGTTGAGTTCATCGTATTCCTGCTCTACGGCCATCATAAAGATCATTCCGATATTGGCTCCAACAGAGAAGTTTGCTGCTTGATTACCAACAACCAATCCTTGGAAATCTTTCTCGGCAATATCGATAGCCTTATTAAGTCCTGCTAATACATCTCCACCAATGGTGTTCATCTTGCTTTGGAATTCTACATTAAGGATTCCGTCACCAAGATCTTCTACAACAACACCACTATTTTTGAATACCTGAGAAGATTCACGGATATTATCAAGAATAATAAACGCATCTTGTCCAGGTACTTTTACTTGTTCTTTCTTCGGAATGTCATAATAATAGGTTGCTCCTTCTTTTACAGCATAGAAAGAAGTACTTCCTGATGTTATCATATCATTTACCCATGCTGCAGGTTCATAACCTTCAGCTTTCATCATTTCGATACCTTTTTCAACTCCTACGGCATCCCAAATCTGGAATGGCCCGTGTTCCCAACCAAACCCTGCTTTCATGGCATCATCGATTTTATATAGATCGTCGGTGATTTCAGGAATACGATTTGAAACGTACGCGAAAAGAGCCGAAAGGTTTTTACGATAAAATTCTCCCGCTTTGTCTTTTCCAGAAACCAATACTTTAAAACGATCTACAACCTTATCGATGGTTTTAGTCATTTCCAGCGTAGGGAAGGAGGCTCTTTTGCTACCTCTATATTCTAATGTATCCAGATCTAAAGAAAGGATTTCTTTTTTGCCTTCGGCAGTTACATTCTTTTTATAAAACCCTTGTCTTGTTTTACTTCCTAACCATTTATTCTCCATCATGGTATTGATGAAATCAGGGAGCTTAAATAATTCATGACGCTCATCATTAGGGCAATTTTCTGCAATACCATTGGCAACATGTACTAGCGTATCTAATCCTACAACATCTACCGTACGGAAAGTAGCTGATTTAGGGCGCCCAATAACAGGACCTGTTAGTTTATCAACTTCTTCAATAGTAAGTCCCATATCTTTTACCATATGGAATAAACTCATAATACTGAAGATACCAATTCTGTTCCCAATAAAAGCAGGTGTGTCTTTGGCAATTACTGATGTTTTTCCTAAATATTGTTCACCATAACCATTCAAGAAATCCAATACTTCCTGGGAAGTTTGAGGCCCAGGAATGATTTCAAATAATTTTAGGTAACGAGCTGGGTTAAAGAAGTGTGTTCCACAGAAATGTTTCTGAAAATCTTCGTTTCTTCCTTCACTCATGAATTTAATAGGAATTCCTGAAGTATTTGAAGTGATTAATGTACCAGGAGTTCTATATTTTTCAAGGTTTTCAAAAACTAACTTTTTAATATCAAGTCTTTCTACCACAACTTCAATAATCCAATCTACATCGGCAACTTTTGCAATATCATCTTCAAGGTTACCTGTAGTGATACGATTTGCAAATTTTTGATGGTAAATTGGAGAAGGTTTGGATTTAAGAGCAGCGGTAAGAGAATCGTTAACCAACCGATTACGTACCACTTTGTTTTCAAGCGTAAGCCCTTTTGCTTTTTCTTTGTCGTTTAGTTCTCTGGGAACGATATCTAATAATAACACTTCGACTCCGATATTAGCGAAGTGGCATGCAATACCGGATCCCATAATTCCTGACCCGACGACTGCAACTTTTTTAATGGTTCTTTTCATTTTTTAACTTAAAGTTGTTAAGGTTTTATAGATTCTTTTTTTGTGTATACTTTTTTAGAAGCAATCAAATCATTGATCATTTGGAATACCTCTAAGAAGGTTTCCAATTTTTCTTTTGGAATATGTTTTTTTACGGCACTATCAAAAGTAAAAACCACTTCTTTTGAAAAATTTCTCATTTCAACACCAAACGGAGTCAAATATATCAATACACCACGGCCATCATGGGGGTTTTTCTTTCTGAAAATCAACCCTTTTTCTTCCATGGTTTTCAAAGTGCGTGATAAGCTCGTGGCTTCCATCCCCATTTTGGGGCCTAATGAAGTGGACGGAGTACCATTTTCTGGATCAATACTAAGCAACGCAAAACCAGTTGCCATTGTACTTCCTTTTTTACTTGCCTCTTCATTATACATCTTAGCAACTGCCATCCAGGTAGCCCTAAGCGCATAATCAATTGTTTTTTCCCTCATTCAAAATATAATTGTGAAGGTAAAGGTAAGAAAAATTTATTATGCACGCATAATAAATAGTGTATAAATTTGTGATTATTTGAAGTAAGTTACATTTTTCTAGCGAATTAATAAAAAAACTCCTCATAAAATGAGGAGTTTACTGATTTATAGTTAAGTCTATATGCATATGCTATTTAATCAGTGAATTGAATTAGCCATAAATTTTCGAATATAAATCTTTATATTTTTCCTTAATTATTTTCCTTCTTAGTTTCATAGTAGGAGTAAGGTGACCAGCATCGATGCTCCACTCATCTGAAGTAAGTTCGAACTTCTTTACTCGTTCCCATTTACCAAATTTTTCATTGTGTTCATCTACCTCTTCTTGGTAACGGTCAATTACGGTTTGATTAGAAACGATTTCTGCTAGCGAATCTCCTACCTGAAGGCCTTTTCGCTGTGCCCAATCTTGTAAAAATTCAAAATTTGGTTGTATAAAAGCAGCCGGCATCTTTTCTCCTTCACCAATCACCATAATTTGTTCAATAAAACGTGATTGTTTCATTGCGTTTTCAATTAATTGGGGAGCAACATATTTACCTCCAGAAGTTTTAAACATTTCTTTCTTACGGTCGGTAATTCGCAAAAAACCTTCACTATCGATTTCACCGATATCGCCAGTATGGAAATATCCATCTTTTAAAGCCTCTTTGGTTTTTTCTTCGTCTTTATAGTATCCTTGCATTACCTGAGGACCTTTAATCAAAATTTCACCGTCCTCGGCAATTTTAACTTCTGTGTTAGGTAACATTTTTCCAACGGTTCCAATTTTGAACCCTTTGTTTCTTACATCATTAACCGAAATAACCGGAGAAGTTTCCGTAAGGCCATATCCTTCCATTACGGGAAGTCCGGCAGCATTAAATACTCTTGCTAATCTTGGTTGCAAAGCAGCACTTCCTGAGGCAATTACTTTCATATTGTTTCCTAGTGCCTCTTGCCATTTGCTAAAAATAAGTTTTCTGGCGATACCCAATTTCTTTTCATATAACCATCCATTAGCACCGTAAGGTTCGTATTTTAACCCTAATTCTACGGCCCAAAAGAAAAGCTTCTTTTTGATTCCAGTAAGATCTGCACCTTTTGCAATAATTTTATCATACACTTTTTCAAGCAACCTTGGTACTGCCGTCATGACATCTGGCTTCACTTCTTTTAGATTATCACTAATCGTTTCGAGAGATTCTGCAAAATAAATAGATACACCACAGTATTGATAAAAATACATAGTCATCCTTTCATAAATATGACATACCGGTAAAAAACTTAAGGCTTTACTTTTTCCACTTTCTAGAGGAAATCTTGTAGAACTTGCTATGGCATTGCTTACAATATTTTTGTGGCTAAGCATAACGCCTTTAGGTCGACCAGTAGTACCAGAAGTATAGATTAAAGTAGCAAGATCCTCTTCCTTTATAGAGGCCATAATTTTTTCTACTTCTTCCTGGTTGCTATCATCCTTACCAAGTTCTAGTACCTCTTTCCAGCTTTTACATCCTTTTACATCATTATAAGAGTATACTTCTTTTAAAGATGGTACTTTATCCTGAATGTTTTTAACTTTTTGATATACTTCTTCATCTGAAACAAAACAGTATACAGATTCTGAGTGATTTAAAACATATTCATAATCTTCTTGTGATATAGTTGGATAAATAGGTACATCTTGTGCTCCAATTTGAAGAACTCCAATATCCGTTATATTCCATTCGGTTCTATTATTAGAAGATATAATTGCTACTTTATCATTAGGTTTTACTCCTAATTTTAGCAGACCACGACTAATTTGGTTTGCTTTTTCTACATACTCTGCAGATGATGTGGCGACCCATTCGCCATTGTATTTTGTTATTAAAGCCTTGTCTAAATTGAATTTTTTTAGTTGATAGTGAGGAAAATCAAATAGTCTAGTAATTGTCGTCATAAGTTGTTTTAAAATAATTTCTTCAGTGGTTTTTTGATATGCTAAAAAACTACTATGCGTGCATAGTTTTGCAAATTATAAAAAATATGATAATACGCAACTCTAATATATAAAAAAAGGAGCTCTAATTTGATAACTCCTTAATATTTTATTGTTTTTGTTAATATATTTTTGATCCAGACATTAAAAAGATCATTTTATGATATTATGCACTAGCATCTATCCAGGAAAACAGTGTATGGATTTATGTTTCCATAAACAAAAGAAATCAACTACTTATTTTCGATCCACTTTCTGGCGTTTACAAATGCTTCTATCCAGGGGGATACTTCATCACGTCTACCTTTAGGATAGTGAGCCCAGTTCCATTGAAAAATAGAACGTTCGATATGCGGCATCATCACCAAGTGACGTCCCGTTTTATCACTCATCATAGCAGTATTGTAATCAGATCCATTTGGATTGGCCGGGTACTCCCGATATCCGTATTTTGCAACAATGCTATAGTGATCCTCAGGAAGCGGAAGATTGAACTTTCCTTCTCCATGAGAAATCCAAACACCTAATGTACTTCCTGCCAACGTTGATAACATCACCGAGTTATTCTCTTGTATTTTAACCGAAGTAAATCCACTTTCGTGTTTATGAGACTCATTATGAATAAGTTTACCGTGTACTTTGTGTTCTGGGTTAATAACTTCAAGTTCCATAAACAATTGGCAACCGTTGCAAATCCCAACAGAAAGGGTATCTTCTCGTTTGAAGAAGTTTTTAAGTGCTGTATTTGCCTTTTCATTATATAAAAAGGCTCCGGCCCATCCTTTGGCAGAACCTAAAACATCACTATTAGAAAAACCACCAACTGCACCAATAAATTGAATATCTTCTAGCGTTTCTCTACCAGAAATCAAATCGGTCATGTGCACATCTTTTACATCAAAACCGGCCAGATACATTGCATTGGCCATTTCGCGTTCAGAATTGCTTCCTTTTTCACGAATAATAGCAGCTTTCGGCCTGGGTGTTGAGTCATCGAACAAAGGTTTTCTTCCCATAAAATGGATGGGAAATTCAAACTGCAAAGGCTGCTTTGCGAAATTTTCAAACCTGTCATTGGCTAAATTATTGGCTGTTTGTTTTTGATCTAACAAATATGATGTTTTGTACCAGGTGTTTCTTAATTCTTCAATATTTAAATTGAAAGAATCATCTACATTTTTAATCGATAGGATATTACCTTCTTTTGCTTTTCCTATGTTGAAAAATTGAATGTCGTTTTCTTCTAGAACAGATTCAATATCTGAATTAAGAGCACTTTGAAAAACAATTCCACAATTTTCGGCAAATAATAACTTTATAGAATCTGATTCTTTAATGTTTGTAAGATCCAATTGAGCGCCAAGGTTCACCTCTGCAAAACACAATTCTAAAAGTGTTGTGATTAATCCACCAGATGCAACATCATGACCGGCTACGATCTTATTTTTTCTAATCTGATCTTGAATAACATTGAAGGTCTTTTTAAAAGTATTCGCATCATTTATGGTTGGTGCTTCAGACCCAATTTTGTTTACTGTTTGTGCAAATGAAGAACCTCCTAATTTGTGTTTGTCATTGGAAAGGTTAATGTAGTAGATATCTCCACCATTTTTTTGTAATACGGGCTCTACTACCTTGTTAATGTCATCGCAATTGGCGGCAGCCGAAATAATTACGGTACCTGGAGCTATAACTTCTTCATTAGGATATTTTTGTTTCATCGATAAAGAGTCTTTACCCGTTGGAACATTAATTCCTAAATCAATTGCAAAATCCGAAATGGCTTTTACCGCTTTATACAATCGCGCATCTTCCCCTTCATTTTTACAAGGCCACATCCAATTGGCAGATAATGAAACAGATTTCAATCCATCCTTAAGTGGTGCCCAGACAATATTGGTTAGTGCTTCGGCAATAGAATTTTTACTTCCCGCTTGAGAATCTATCAATCCAGAAATAGGGGAGTGGCCAATACTGGTGGCAATACCTTCAGCGCTCGTATAATCCAACGCCATTACGCCACAATTATTTAATGGTAATTGTAAAGGCCCTGCACATTGTTGTTTGGCAACACGACCACCTACGCAACGATCTACTTTGTTGGTAAGCCAGTCTTTACAGGCAACAGCCTCTAATTGTAGTACTTGTTCAAGATATTTCTGGAAATCACTTACAGAATAACTAAGATCATCATAATTACGAGAGATTGTTTGATCTTTCATGATGGTTTTAGGAGAACTGCCAAACATATCTTCTAGGGCAAGATCCATTGGTTTGTCTCCTTTGGTTTTTGACTCGAAAGTAAAGCGATGATCTCCTGTTACATCACCTACCTGATACATTGGTGAACGCTCACGCGCTGCAATACGCTCTAAGGTATCTATATCTTTTTGCCCAATAACTAATCCCATACGCTCCTGCGACTCGTTGCCAATAATTTCTTTTGCTGAAAGAGTGGGGTCCCCAACCGGCAACTTATCAAGATCAATTTTTCCACCAGTTTCTTCTACCAATTCTGAAAGGCAATTAAGGTGCCCACCAGCTCCATGGTCATGGATAGAGACTATGGTGTTTTCTTTACTCTCTATCATACCACGTATGGCATTAGCGGCACGTTTTTGCATTTCTGGGTTAGAACGTTGTATAGCATTTAACTCAATACCACTACTAAATTCTCCTGTGTCGGCAGAGGATACTGCAGCACCTCCCATACCAATACGATAATTTTCACCACCTAGAATGACTATTTTATCTCCTTTTTCTGGCGTTGCTTTTATGGCTTGATCTGCTTTTCCATAGCCTATACCACCGGCTTGCATGATTACTTTGTCAAATCCCAGTTTACGTGCAGTTCCACTTAGCCCGTTGGAGTGTTCTTCATGTTCAAACGTAAGTACAGACCCAGTAATAAGGGGTTGTCCGAACTTGTTTCCAAAATCCGAAGCTCCGTTGGATGCCTTGATTAGAATGTCCATAGGAGTTTGGTACAACCAATTTCTTTCACTCATAGCATGTTCCCAAGGGCGATTTTCTTCTAATCTCGAATAGGAAGTCATATATACCGCAGTACCAGCAAGTGGTAGAGAGCCTTTTCCACCGGCAAGGCGATCTCTAATCTCGCCTCCAGAGCCTGTTGCAGCCCCGTTAAAGGGTTCTACAGTTGTTGGAAAGTTATGCGTTTCAGCTTTAAGTGAAATTACACTGTTGAACTCTTTCTCTTCATAAAAATCAGGCTTATCTGCTGTTTTTGGAGCAAATTGTGTTGCTTTTGGTCCTTTTATAAAGGCAACATTATCTTTATATGCAGAAACAATATCGTTAGGGTTCGTTTCCGAAGTTTTTTTGATTAATTTGAATAACGAAGTAGGTTTTTCTTCTCCATCAATTATAAAAGTACCATTGAATATTTTGTGACGGCAATGTTCTGAATTCACTTGGGAAAAACCAAACACTTCAGAATCAGTAAGTTTTCTACCGATTTTTTTGCTTATCCCTTCAAGATATGCTATTTCGTCATTGCTTAGTGCAAGTCCTTCGCTAGCATTATAGGCCGCAATATCGTCAATTTCAAGAATGGGTTCTGGCTCAATGTCTATGGTATTAATATCCTGATTTAGGCTATCATATTTTTGAGAAAGCATAGGGTCAAAATCCGTAAAGTCTTTGGATACAGATTTGAACTCTTCAATTCTAACAATCCCCTCGATTCCCATATTCTGGGTGATTTCAACAGCATTGGTACTCCAGGGAGTGATCATCGCGGCACGCGGACCAACAAAAAAAGCGTCAATAGACGCCGTAGATAGTTGAGGTTGGTTGCCAAATAACCAAATGAGTTTTTTAATGTTTTCCTGAGATATTTCTTGATTGGTTTGAACGGCAAATACGTTCTCGTTTTGGTTTCCGAAGAAGTGAATCATACTTCGATTATTTGTGTTGATTTTAATAAGTGGCAAATTTACTATTTTCTATATAAAGAATAGCATAAAATTTAAATTGAATCATAGAGTTATTCACCACATTTTAAACAATACGGTTTATGCCTTTTTTTCTAGCAAAGCCATATAAAAACCGTCAAATCCTGATTGATGGGATAATATCTTCTTATCCTTTAGTAATGTAAAATCTTTCCCAACTTCGTTTAAAAGGAATTTAGTTACTTGCTCTTGATTCTCTGAAGGTAAAATCGAGCAGGTAGCATATACTAATTTGCCACCTGGTTTTACCATTTTTGAATAACGCTCTAGTATTTCTGATTGTGTTTTTCTGATATTGTCTAAAAATTCGGGTTGTAATTTCCATTTGGCATCCGGATTTCGACTTAGAACACCCAAACCACTACAAGGAGCATCAATTAATACTCGATCTGCTTTACCATATAGTTTTTTGATATCCTTGGTACTTTCTATCACTCTTGGTTCGATATTATGAGCTCCGGCTCTACGCGCCCTTCTTTTTAACTCTTTAAGTTTATTGCCATAAATATCCATGGCGATGATTTGTCCTTTATTTTGCATCAGAGCGGCTAGATGCAGCGTTTTGCCACCGGCACCGGCGCAAGTATCTACAACACGTTGACCTGGTTGTACTTCTAGAAAATCGGCCACTAATTGTGAAGAAGCATCTTGAACTTCAAATAAACCTTTTTTAAAAGCTTCGGTACTAAAAACATTAGCTCTCTCTACAAGTTGAAGTGCTTCAGGATATCCTTTGATAAATTCGGTATCAATATTTTCATCTTCGAGCACTCCTCTTAATTTATCTCTTGATGTTTTTAGTGTATTTGCTCGTAGAATTACAGGAGCTTGTTGATTTAATGCACTTATTTCTTTATCCCAGTTTTTTCCTAATTCTTTTTCACCTAACTCATCCAACCAATCTGGAATAGACTCTTTAAATTTTCTGATTTTGCTTAGCTCGTCAAAACGCCCTTTAATACGTCGGGTGGGAGTGGGGCCAATTTGTTTCCAATCGGGTAACGAAATTCCTCGTAACGTAGCCCAAACAGCAAAGATTCTCCATAGGTTTTCTCTAGAAAAAGGTTCTTTTACCTCTGCAATTTCGACGTACAGGCGTTTCCACCTTACGATTTCATATACGGTCTCCGCGACAAAACTTCTATCTCGCGAACCCCATCTTTTATCGCGTTTTAGTAATTTTTGTACCACCTTATCGGCATAGTCTCCTTCATTGAATATTTTATGCAATCCATCGATAACAGCAAAGACAAGGTTTCTGTGTAAGCGCATTGTATTATTTTTTTAGGTCTGCAAAGGTAGACCTTTGTTACCAAATACGGTTATATTTGAGGATAATTATTACATAATGAGACTTGTACTTATACTATTGCTTTGTTTCACCGTAACCTTTTGCAAAAAGGAAGAAAAGAGTAGGTTATATAATTTCTCTAGCATTAATATTGAAGTAGTCTGGAAAGACTCTATGAGCATACGAGCAATAGAAATATATAACGACACCTTACTTGGGTTTGGATATAATAAAGGATATGGTTTCATTAATCTTAAAACCAAAGAAAGATTTATCAGCACTTTTGAAATACAGGATAGCCTTGAAAAAAAGAAAAATTGGATCGCAGAGCAACGAGCTGTGAGTTTTACGAATAACTCCTTTTTTACTTTGGGAATTGGTTCTCCCGCTAGATTACGGAAGGTCAATTTGCAGAATAACGAAGAAAAAATTGTGTATACCGAAGATCATGAAAAAGCATTTTATGATGCCATGATTTTTTGGAATGATACTGAAGGAATTGCCATGGGTGATCCAACAGATGATTGTTTATCCATTATTATTACTAGGGATGGCGGAGAAACCTGGGAAAAAGTTTCCTGCGATCTTGTTCCTAAAACAATAGATGGAGAGGCAGCCTTTGCAGCAAGTAATGGGAATATAGCAGTAATAGGAGATCGTACTTGGATTATTTCTGGAGGAATGAAATCCAGAGTGTTTTACTCTCCTGATAAAGGAGAAACCTGGGAAGTTTTTGATACACCAATAGTACAAGGAACTTCTACTTCGGGAGGATATTCGATTCATTTTTATGATAGAGATCACGGTATTATTTACGGGGGTGATTATACAAAGCCAAAAGATAATACAGCTAATAAAGCTGTAACTACCGATGGCGGTAAAACCTGACAATTAATTTCCAATGATTTTGGTCCAGGTTATAAAAGTTGTGTTCGTTTTATTCCTAATAGTAAAGGTAAAGGAATAGTTGCTGTTGGTTTTACTGGGATTTCTATTTCAAATGATTCAGGTGGCTCTTGGAAAGAGATTAGTAAAGAAGGGTTTTATACCTTAAGATTCTTGAATGATAGCACGGCAATAGCTGCGGGTAAAGAAAGAATTGCAAGATTGTCTTTTAAATAAAAAAGAGGCTTTCGAAAAACTCCCTGCTCTGTCATTTCGAGCGGAGTCGAGAAATAATTGCTGTTGATTTTCAATACATTTTCGCCTAAGCCTGTCCTGAGCCCAGTCTAAGGGCTCAATTTTACAGCATCGTAAATTCATACTTTTTAGACGGTCTATTGATGTTTACTTTTAATTATTTCTTCTATTGCGCCATTGCTTAAAACGTTCTAACAATCTTTTATTGAAATCGTTTTCTGCTTTTATGAGGCGAAGAATCTTTTTATTGGACAGGACAGTTTGTAAATCTTTAATGAGCGTTTTTCTGGCTTGGGTTTTTTGGGTTTCTGCCTCCAAGTAATTATTTAAAAACTCTCCAGCTTGTCGATCGCTAAGCCCATTAGGTCCTTCATTTGCATCCTTAAGAGCTCTGATAAGCTTGCGCTCTTCTTTTTTAAGCTTTTCTAATGTTTCTTCGTGAGTGTTGTATATTGGCCAAAATTGCTGAGCTTCCTTACTGCTTAAACTCAATTGCTCGGTAATGTAAGCCACTTTGAATGCTTTTATCTTTTCTCCCGCAGGTTTCTGACCTATTGCATTTAGGGATATAAAAGCTAAACATGTAAATAGTAGTATCTTTTTCATCAATTTTAATTTTTATAATCGTTTCATTTGGATATAAAATACCCGCATCATTCATTTTAATCAGTAAACATGATTTCGTTTGCCAAATCCGTGTCGGATAAATATTCTAATAGTTCCTCGTCAGAAATTGGTTTTTCTTCAAAAAAATCAGAATAGCTCGTTTCTTCATCTATTAACGAGGCCATATCCTCATTACTCAATTCAATATTTCCTTCGGCAAAATAATCTTGAATAACCGCCAATTCTATATCTTCAATCCCATTACCTTTAAGAAGGTCATTATCTTTATTAATGGATATCGAAATAATAATAGCAATCATTGCGGCTATTCCTGAAACATACAAAATGTTACGTCTAGAAAACAAGGAAACTATTTTACCTTTTTCTGGAGTATCTTCTGTTTTCAATTTCTGCGTAAGATTCTCTTCCAGGGAATTGAAATAACCTTCAGGGACTTTAAATCCTGATTCGATTTTATTTTCAGCAATATTCTCTTCGTGATTTTCGATTTGCAAAGTATCCATTAATCGCTTTTCGAAATTTTCAAAGTAATTATCAGGAGTTTTAAAACCAGATGTTATATCACTATTAAGAGTGTTTTTTTTCTGATCATCTCTTTCTAATTGACCCATTAATTTCTTTCCGAAGTTCTCGAAGTAATTATTAGGAGTTTTAAAACCACTATTGCTCTTATGTTTATTATCTTTTTTCACTATTAATAAGACTTATCAAATGTAAAAAGGTTTAATCTTGTTTTAAAAATTCTTCTATTTTTTTTGAAGCCAAATGATAAGAAGCTTTGAGGGCTCCTTCACTAGTATCCAAAATTTCAGACATTTCTTTATATTTTAATTCCTGGAAATACTTCATATTAAACACCTGCTGTTGTTTTTGAGGTAATGTAGCAATAGCTTTTTGGAGTTTCATTTGCATTTGATCTCCCTCATAATAGACGTCTGCTTCAAGGTTCTCTACAAGTTGCATACTTAGTTCCTGACTGGTAATGTTATATTTTTTTGCTTTTTGGTTAAGAAAGGTAATAGATTCGTTGGTCGCAATTCTATATAACCAGGAATAAAGTTTGCTATCCCCTTTAAATTTTTTTATGTTTTTATATACTTTAATGAATACATTTTGTAAAATATCATCGGTATCATCGTGGTTTTTGACCATGTTTCGTATATGCCAGTACAAACGTTGCTGATACAAGGAGACTAATTCACTAAAAGCTGAATTGACATCTTTGTCGGACTGCAGAGAGGTGAGTAGGCGTTCTTCTTCTTTAGTAATATTCAACGGTAGTTATATTTATAGTTAAGGGTTAAAATGTATTCCCCTGACATATAGGACTAATTTACACAAAAAAGGTTTAATGCATCGAAAAATAATATAAATCATTATTATTTGTAAGAATTTTGTAGGAAGAATAGTTAAATTTGATGTTTATTTACATTTTTAATAGATAAAATACACTTTTTGTTTGGTGAATTGAAAAAATGTAGTATCTTTACATCAGAATAAAGAATTAACCCTTTCATTTCCCCCAAGATGAGAGATTTTAATAAAAGTGAGTTTTAATTTTAGAGTAAGCCCCTAAATTAAGATGATTTGTGTGAAGAGAAAGAGTGCGTTAAGCACTCTTTTTTTTGTCTTTATTTTTTTTGTTTATATCATTGTTAAAATTTATTATTGTAGGATAAATACTACAAATATTGTTGTTTAATGTTTTCATATGTGTTAAAAAGCATTTTTTTTGGATAAAATGCGTTTTTTGTTTGGTGAATTTAAAAATTGCAGTATCTTTACATCAGAATAAAGAATTAACCCTTTCATTTCCCCCAAGATGAAAGATTTTAATAAGAGTGAGTTTTAATTTTAGAGTAAGCCCCTAAATTAAGATGATTTGTGTGAAGAGAAAGAGTGCGTTAAGCACTCTTTTTTTTGTCTATAACTTTAAGTAGTTCGCTCTGAAAGATTAGAAAACTATATTTCTTATTCAATTTATTTGTAAGAAAAATATTACAAAACTATATACTTTATTGCTTATTTATAGATAAAATACTTTTTTTTAAGATAAAATTCGTTTTTTTCTTGTGTAATACGATTGTTTAATTTATATTTGTATCATAATATTTGAGTTTGCTCTTTCATTCTCCCCAAGATGAAAGATTTTAATAAGAGTGAGTTTTAATTTTAGAGTAAGCCCCTAAATTAAGATGATTTGTGTGAAGAGAAAGAGTGCGTTAAGCACTCTTTTTTATTTTTAAATATATGATAGTCAATAAAATGCTAATCGAATGATTGCATAGTTACTAATTTGTGATATACACCATTCTTGGAAATCAATTCATCATGACCTCCTTTTTCTACAATTTTACCCTTTTGCATTACAACGATTAAATCTGAATTTTGTATTGTAGATAATCTATGAGCAATCACAATACTTGTCCGGTTTTTCATCATATTTTCTAAAGCCGACTGTACAAGTCGTTCACTTTCAGTGTCTAGGGCTGAAGTCGCTTCATCCAATATCATGATCGGTGGATTTTTAAGTACTGCTCTGGCGATGGATAAACGCTGTTTTTGTCCGCCACTTAGTTTATTACCACTATCACCGATGTTTGTTTCTATTCCTTTGGGCAAATCTTTAACAAATTCCCAAGCATTGGCCACTTTTAAGGCATCTATAATTTCTTGTTCGGTGGCATTTTCGTTACCGATTAGTAAGTTATTTTTTATAGTGTCATTAAAAAGAATAGAATCCTGCGTTACCAATCCCATTAACCCTCGTAAAGATTCTTTTTTAAGGTTTCTTATGTCTGTATTGTCAATTTTGATACTTCCTTTATTTACATCATAAAAACGGGTCACCAAATTGGCTATGGTCGATTTTCCGCTACCTGATTGTCCAACAAGAGCAATAGCACTACCTTTTGGCACTTTTAGAGAGAAATCATCAAGAACATAGTCATCTTCGTATTTAAAAGATATGTTTTCTAAAGAGATATCTTCATTAAAATCTTTCTTCTCTTCAGCGTCTGGTTTATCTTGTAGGGAAGAAGTGGTATTCAAAATTTCTAATACTCGTTCTGCTGCGGCATTACCTTTTTGTACTCCATAATTAGCTTTAGAAATGGCTTTGGCCGGAGTAAGGATGTTATAAGCTAGTCCGATATACGCCAGAAACATTTCAGATTCCAGGGAGCCATTTATAAATACCAACCTTCCACCATACCATAATAGTACAGCAATAACACAAATGCCCAAAAACTCACTGGTTGGGGAAGCAAGATTTTGTCGATTTAATAAGGTGTTCGAAAACTTGTAGAATCGTTTTGTAGAATCATTAAATTTCTTTCCGAAGATCTTTTCAGCATTAAAACCTTTAATAACTTTTAATCCTCCCAGCGTTTCTTCAACAATAGATAAAAAGAGTCCTTGTTCTTGTTGTACTTTGTCTGAGTGTTTTTTCAACGTTTTTCCGATCAAAGAGATTAAAAACCCCGAAATCGGAATAAAAATGAATACAAATAATGTAAGGTCGGTACTTAGGTAGAACATGAATATCAACGTAAATAGAATAGTCAGGGGTTCTCTAACAATAAGTTCTAGAATTGACAAAAAAGAATGTTGTATTTCTAGTACGTCAGTAGATATCCTTGCCATGGTATCACCTTTACGTTTTTCAGAAAAGAAGGATAGTGGTAAACTAATTGTTTTTTCATATAATTCATCCCGAATATCTCTTAAAACACCATTGCGTAGAAATGTAATAAAATACATTGCTAGGTAATTAAACAGGTTTTTAAGCATGAAAATGGCAATAATTACTACAATCATGTAGGTAAGTACCTGCAGTTTTCCTTCGGTTTGGATGGTATTAAAGATATAAAGGTTAAGTGCATCTGTTAGATATTCTTTTGAACTTGCAATTCCTCTCCATACCGGAGTTGGGTATATTATATTTTCATCTTTATTAAATAGCACTTTTAGCATGGGAATCAGTGCTATAAAAGATAACGCACTGAATAACGCATAAAAAATATTACAAATGATGTTTAGAATCCCATAAGATTTGTATGGTATCGCAAAGCGAAGAATTTGTTTAAAGTAATTCATTAATTAGAAAACAGGGTTACTGTTGTTTAGGTTAATTTTAGATCTTTTTTGATAGCTTGTATTTTGCTATCCAATTGCTGTTGTACCTTATCAAAATCATCTATTGAGGCAAGATTTTCCTGAATGCTGATATAAAACTTGATTTTTGGTTCTGTTCCACTGGGTCTTGCTGCGATTTTACTTCCGGCCTCAGTATAAAATATCAACACATTGGATTTAGGAATATCGATGTCGCTTTCAGAACTATCCTGAGTGTTTTTGGCAATGCTAGCTTGGTAATCCTCAATCAGCACAACTTTTTCATCATTAATATGAGTAGGAGGATTGTTTCTTAGATCAACCATGGTTTGTTTGATTTCGGCAGCACCATCTATTCCTTTCTTAACCAATGAAACTAGACTTTCTTTGTAAAAACCGTATTTTGTATATAATTCTAAGAGGGTATTGTAAAAAGAACTTCCTTTAGATTTTGTGTAGGCTACAATTTCGCAAGCCAGTAGGGTAGAAGTCACTGCATCCTTATCTCTTACAAAATCCCCCACCATAAATCCAAAACTTTCTTCGCCACCACCGATAAAGTGCTTTTCTGGATAATCTTTGATCAATTTGGCGATCCACTTAAATCCGGTAAGTACTTCTTTATACTCAACACCATAAGCTTCAGATAAGGTTTGCATCATTGGTGTAGATACAATGGTAGAAGCAACAAATTCATTTCCTTTTAATCCTAATTTATTTTTATAATGCTCTAATAAGAACCAGGTCATCACTATCATGGTTTGATTACCATTAAGCAATTGTAATTCGCCAGTATTATTTCGTACTGCGATTCCTAATCGGTCACAATCAGGATCGGTACCAATCACAATATCAGCATTCACTTCGCCGGCAAGCTTCATAGCCATGGTTAATGCCTCAGGTTCTTCAGGGTTTGGTGATTTTACTGTCGGAAAATTACCATCAGGTTCTGCCTGTTCTTTTACAATGTGTACGTTATTGTATCCGGCTTTCTTCAACGTTTCAGGCACTGCCGTTATCGATGTGCCATGTAGGGAAGTAAAAACAATAGAAATATCATCTTTGGCCTGCTGCGTAGCAGCAAAACTCCCGTTTTTTACACTTTGATCAATAAAAATGGTATCGATTTCCTGATCTATTGTTTGAATTAGTTCAGGGTTTGCTTCAAATTTTATATCAGCATATTGTAATGTATTTATTTCGGTAATAATCTCACCATCTTGCGGTGGTACTAATTGTCCGCCATCTTGCCAATATACCTTATACCCATTATATTCTGGTGGATTATGACTGGCAGTGAGTACAATACCACAATGACATCCCAATTCTTTTACGGCAAAAGACAACTCTGGAGTGGGGCGTAGGCTTGAAAACAGAAATACTTTAACTCCGTTTGCAGAAAAAACATTGGCAACTATTTGCGCCAAGGTGTCACTATTGTTTCTGCAATCATATGCAATTACCGCTTTAGGTTGTTCTCCCGGAAATTGTTTGATCAAATAATTACTCAACCCTTGTGTGCTTTTGCCTAAGGTATATTTATTAATGCGATTGGTGCCAACACCCATCACACCGCGCATACCACCGGTACCAAATTCAAGGTTTTTATAAAAACTTTCTGTTAACTCTTTGGGATTGTTATGTTGTAAGTTTTGAATTTCCTTTTGCGTGTCCTGATCAAAAACCGGAGTTAACCATTCGTTGACTCTATTCGTAATTTCAGAATCTGTGATTTGCATGTGCGATAATTTTAATTGCAAAAATACTATTTAATACCATTTTTTACATGAAATTACTGTGTAAAATGGTTCGTCATCCTGAACTTGATTCAGGATCTCTCATTGAATAGACGTATTAGATAAGAGAGATGTTGAAATAAATTGAGTATGACGTATATATCATGTACAAAACAAATCGATAAACTTGTCCCCGTGTTACATCAGTTTTGTGGAAATTGGAGTATTATTGTTGGTTTTTAGTTTTTCTGTCACCCTTCGAGACCACTTCGACAAGCTCAGTATGCCACCTCACCCTTCGAGAGCCTCAGGGTTCGACAGGTTAGAGGGCTGAGGTTCTCGAAGCCCGAAGTCCTAGATTCCTTTATCTCGATATGCTACAGATAAGCCTGGTAATATATCCAATTTACCCTGTATCAACACTTCTTTTTTTGCTCTGGACCAACCTTGCACTTGTTTTTCTCTATAAAATGCGGTGTCAATTCTATCATACTGTTCATAGTACAAAAGTTTTACGGGTAGCCTCTTTTTGGTATGATTAGATCCGTTCCCATTTTGGTGTTGTATAAGCCTTCTTTCTATATCCTTGGTACTTCCTGTATAATAACTACCATCATTACACTCAAGAATATACATATAACCCATCAAATTTTATGTTTAGATAGTTGTGTTTGTGCAATATTATGCAATGGAAGTTTCATTTTTTGAAACTGGAAATAATAATTTGCCTTTCGGAAGTATTTCGGCAAAATCAGTAAAGCATGTCACCCTTCGAGTACCTCAGGGTTCGACAGGTTAGAGGGCTGAGGCCCTCGAAGCCCGTCATAACGTTTGTTGGAACATTAGAGAAACTGCCCCGAAAAAACATTTTGACCATCTTAATATAACATACCACCCAGTACCTCACCCTTCGAGAGCCTCAGGGTTCGACAGGGTAGAGGGCTGAGGTTCTCGAAGCCCAGAATAAAATGCTATCACAAATTAACCCTCTCAGAAATATTATACCGCTCTTTACTTCTCTTGCTGGTAAGGATAATCTCTCCCAAAAAGCCAGCCAGGAAAAACTGGGTTCCTAAAATCATTGATGTTAACGCAATATAGAACTCGGGTCTTTGAGCAATGAGTCGTCCTCCGGTTTCTATAAAAAGTTTATCGATACCCAGGTATAATGCAAAACAAAAACCGACAATAAATAGGAGCGTACCGATCAATCCAAAAAAGTGCATGGGTCGTTTGCCAAATCTTGACATAAACCAGATCGTAACCAAATCCAGAAAACCGTTGATAAAGCGACTCATCCCAAACTTGGTTTTACCATATTTACGGGCTTGGTGCAGCACCACTTTTTCACCAATTTTGGTGAATCCGGCATTTTTTGATAGCACGGGAATGTATCGATGCATCTCGCCATGTACATCGATGTTCTTGACTACAATATTTTTATAGGCTTTGAGCCCACAATTAAAATCATGCAATTTTACCCCAGAAGTTCTTCGAGCTGCAGCATTAAACAATTTTGACGGTAGATTTTTGGCAATCACCGAGTCGTATCGTTTCTTTTTCCATCCCGAAATAAGATCGTAGTTATCTTTGGTAATCAGATCATACATTTCTGGGATTTCCTCGGGATTATCTTGCAGGTCGGCATCCATGGTAATAACCACATCGCCTTGGGCTTCTATAAATCCGGCGTGTAATGCCTGCGATTTACCAAAATTTTTAAGAAAACGAATCCCTTTTACATGGTTGCCTTTTTGAGATAGTTCTTGTATGGTATCCCAGGAACGATCGGTACTACCATCGTCGATAAAGATAATTTCGTACGAAAAAGAGTGGGAGTGCATCACCTTAGCAATCCAGTCGTACAATTCGTTAAGTGATTCCTGCTCGTTAAGCAGTGGTATGACCACAGATAAATCCATATGCAATTATAACTCTTTTTTCTTATACATGATGGGTCGTCGGTATAAGAAAAAGGAATCTATTGAATGTGATACACCGAATCAAAATACTTATAACATAGGGATTCAATGATATCCATGTTTAAAGGTTTTATCAAATATTCTTTCAAATTTATCGGGAAGATGCTCAATTTCTTCTCGTTATAAATAGAAGAGGTTAGGATAAAGATTTTGGTTTTAGATTTTTTATGGGGTGTAAGCTTTTTAAATTTTTCTAGAAATTCCCATCCGTCCATGGTGGGCATATCGAGGTCCAAAAAGATAAGGTCGGGCATAAAAGAAGGATTGTGTTTCAGGAGATACAACACTTTTTGTGGCTCGGTAAAGCAATCAATTTTTGAGAATCTTTTTGATTTGAGCATCAAATATTGATTCAAAAAATTGGTGGTTTTATTGTCATCTATTAAAACTACGTGTTGAATTCTTTGTTTCATAACCCAATAATTTCCAGAAAATTAGTGGGTAAGGGGTAGAAAAACGTGTTTTGATACTTCAAAAAGTTAGTTTTTATCGGTAAAGGGTTAAAAATGATCGATTTGGTGTATTTAAGAAAGAAGGCTAATAATGATTTTACAATATTGAATTAGTAATTTCAAAAATGTTGTATAAAAAGGTTCTTGTTTTAAATAGTGTTGATTTCCTGTACAATTATCCCATTCCTTTTGTCCACGGCTTCAGGTCGCCCATCGCTATCGCGATGTCGTCCCTGGGAAGAGAGTTAAAAGAGGCTGTCTAAAAACATTTAGGCAGTCTTTTTTATTTTAGTTTATTTTCTATTTTGGAGTTTTTGCTTTGAG
>CANMDH010000033.1 GCA_947496555.1 uncultured Aquimarina sp.
TTCGTTTGTCATGATTCTGTCTGAATAAAATTAATGATTAAAATTTAACTCAGACAGAGTTCAGTTTACAGCCTCCAAAAAAGGAAAAGCGGGGCGTACAACAATAAATTATAATACTTATGTAGGTTTTCAAAAAGCTACAAATGTTCCTAATTTAATGAATGGGCAGGAATTTTATGATTTCAAACTTGAGCGACTCGGAGGAGATCCTAATAATCCTGAAGCTATATTTACACCAACTGAACTTGAGAATTTTAATAACGGAGATTTTACAGATTGGATTGATATTTCTACAAGGACTTCAATACAGCAGGAGCATTCGATTTCGGTTGCTTCAGGAAATGAAAAAACGAAAGTATATATGGCAGGAACTTTTATTGATGTAGAAGGGATAGCATTAGGGGATCAGTTTGAGCGCTATAATTTGCAGTTTAATCTGGATCAAAAAATTAAAGACTGGCTATCAGTAGGAACAAATACACGATTAAATTATATAGACCGTAGTGGCATTGCAGTAGATCTTGCAGGAGCCTTTTTTCTTAATCCTCTTACTAATCCGTTTGAAGAGGATGGAGTGACTCCTACCATATTTCCGTGGCCAGAAGATGAGTTTTTTGGAAACCCTTTGGAAAGAAAGTTGTTTGAGAATGAAGATGAAGAATACTCAATATTCTCTAATATTTATGTCGATATAGACTTGCCATTTATTCCAGGCTTATCCTATAAACTCAATACGGGTACAGAATATTCTAATCGAGATCGAAATACATATCGAGGACGCAATACAAGGACAGGACTTCTTGTCGACGGATCTTCAACAAATCGCCAAGATAGAACAAGAAGTTTCTTGCTGGAAAATATTCTTAATTATAAAAGGACTTTTGGTGCACATAATTTAGAAGTTACTGCATTGTATAGTAGTCAAATTCAGGATTATCAAAGATTTCAATTGGATGCTCGAGGATTTCCAAATGACATTCTCAATTTTTACCAGGCAGAATTGGCAGATATAAATATTCCTTCGAATGTTTATAGAAAGAATACTATAGTTTCACAAATGGGGCGGATTAATTACGGATTTGATAGTAAATACTTACTAACATTAACAGCCAGAAGAGATGGCTTTTCTGGATTTGGGACGAATGATAAATATGCCGTGTTCCCTTCAATAGGATTGGCATGGAACGCATCCAGAGAAAATTTTCTAAATAATTCATCAACTGTAAGTAATCTTAAACTACGTTTTTCTTATGGTGAAATTGGGAATCAGGCCATAAGGCCGTTTAGAACATTAGCTCGATTGGGTCCTCAAAATTACCTTAGCGGTACTAATAGTACCGATTTTGCAGCAGGTTTTATCCCAGAATCATTAGGAAATGCAAATTTAGGATGGGAAACCACTACGTCCTTTAACGCAGGAATGGAATTTGGGTTTTTTGACGATAGAATTCGAGGTAGTGTAGAGTATTATGAATCCAGAACAGAAGATTTATTACTTAATCGAAGGATTTCATCAGTTCAAGGGATATCTTCTATTGTTCAGAATATTGGTGAAACAGAAAATAAAGGACTTGAAGTTCTATTATCTACCAATATTATTAATAAAAGAGATTTTACATGGTCTGCAGATTTCAACTTTTCATTTAATCGTAACAAAATACTCAAATTATATGGAGATGGACAAGATGATATTGCTAATCAATGGTTTATTGGTGAACCCATTGGGGTTAATTACGGTTTTGTTTTTGATGGAATCTGGCAAGAAGATCAAGTAGATGAAGCGGCAATATATGGTGCTGTTCCAGGTGATGTAAGAGTAAAGGATGTAAATCAAGATGGAGAAATAACCAGAGACGATGATCGTGAGATCTTTGGAAATTTACAGCCTGATTTTATCGCAGGTCTGGGTAGTACTATAACCTATAAAAATTGGGGATTGAACTTTTTTGTATATACGGAGCAAGGAGTGGAAAGACCTAACAGTTTACTGGATGCCGAAGTATTTCTTTTGGGAGGAAGAAGAAATGGGGTGCAACGAGAATATTGGACCCCCGAAAACCCAATTAATACCTATCCCAGAAATAGTGAGGCAAATACCCCCGGAGGTGATCCTAACCCAAGAGAAGTAAGGTTCGTAGAAGATGCCAGTTTTATAAGAATGAGAGATATAACGCTTTCTTATAATTTTCCGAAACCCGTGCTTGAAACCCTAGGGCTAACTAATTTTAGGTTGTATGGTACCGTGAGAAACCTGTTTACTATTACAGATTGGACAGGTACAGATCCAGAATTTCAAGGTAGAGTTAATGAAACTCAAGCAGAAAATAACGATATAAGTCAAGGATTCAGACAATTTTCAATTCCTGTAAACAAAACATTCATTTTTGGTGTTAATGTGAGTCTTTAAACATAAAAATAAACAGATGAAAAAATTTAATATCTCATATATAAAGAAAATAGAGCTACAAGTATTTGTATTGCTATTGGTGCTATTTAGTATATCTTCATGTTCTGAAGATTTTCTTGATGAAAACCCTCCGAACATCTTAGTGGCAGAGAATCTATTTGTGAATAAATCTGGTTTTGAAGCAGCTTTAAACGGGCTTTATCATGAAGTCCGAAAAGAACGAATGGGAAGTACAGGACAAAACGAAAGTGGCGGTGGAGATCTCAGGTTTTCAATAATGATCAATGGTACAGACAATGTTTTTGCACTTAACCCAGGAGGATCCGAAAGAGTTACTAGCGACTTTGGAGCTAGAAATGACCCAGCAGCAGGATATACAAGAAGAATTTTCAATTGGCTTTATAGAACAATAAATGCTGCAAATACCATTGTCGATCGAGCAGAAAATCCAGATGTTGATTGGTCTATTGAAGAAAAGAATGAAGCTGTAGCTGAGGCAAAAGTTATTCGTGCATGGGCATACAGACACCTCACATACCTCTGGGGAGAAGTTCCTTTAAATCTTAAAGAATCCAATGGGAACAATATTCGAACAGATTGGGAAAGAACATCTTTAGATGTCGTATATGCCGCAATAGAAGAGGATTTACTATTTGCTGAAGAATGGCTACCTATTGAGCCTAGAAACCCTGGAACAGTATCGAAAGCGGTTGCACGGCATTACTTGGCAGAATTATACTTGAGAATGGGAAAACCTGATCAAGCAGAAAGCAAAGCACAAGAAGTGATTAATGGACCCCATGCTTTGATCACATCTAGATATGGAGTCAGATCTGGCCAACCAGGAGTTCCATTTATGGATCAATTCTATGATGGCAATGCACTTCGCTCGCAAGGAAACACTGAGGTTCTATGGGCTATAGTGCACGAAAATGGTGTGGATGTACCCGACCAAGGAAGAAATATAATGAGACGTTTTTTTATTGGTTTTTATAGGAATATTCCTGGAATAGCTGTTGCCTTCGAAAGAGGAGGGCGTGGTATAGGAAGACTAAGTATGACCAATTGGGCGCTAAGTATTTATGAACCTCAGGATGAGCGTAATTCTGAGTTTGCTGTCACAAAAGGATATACCTATACCGAAAGTTTTGGGGATACTCCTCCCGATGGATTTTCATTCGGAGATACGGTAGAAACAGTACTTGTACCCGAAAATGGTATTAATTCATCAAATAGAAATCAGTATCCCCATTGTAGAAAATGGGAATGGGCAGACCCTGCAAATCTAAATCTAAATGAACAATATGGTGATCAACCTTATTTACGTTTGGCAGATACTTATTTATTACTAGCCGAGGCACAATTGGCCCAAGGAAATAGAGCAGGGGCAGCAGAAGCAATAAACGTTGTGCGACGAAGATCCAATGCTTCTGATATTACGGCAACAGATGTGACCATAGATTTTCTATTAGATGAAAGATCAAGAGAGCTGCTTTGTGAAGAGCAAAGAAGATATAGTTTGGTTAGAAATAACAAACTTATAGAAAGAACTCGCTTGCACAACCTTCAGGCTGGGCCTAATATTCAAGAAAGAGATGTATTATTTCCTATTCCGCAATCTGTAATTGATGCAAATTTGACCAAGCCAATGAGACAAAATGATGGGTATTGATCTGGATTTGGATTATTCTGAAGTAATCTAAACGCATGCAATAGAAACTGAAATCAATTGGGATTTAGTTTAGATTTAATTTAAAATACGAAATCGGCCTTAAAACCTTTTCAATTAATCATATCGTAGTTATGAAAACAATAAAACCAAAATATGGTTTACCATTAGTATGCATCAATATTTTATTTGTACTAATATGTTCATTGCCTCTGGTGGGGCAAACATTAGTAACGCCAATCGATGATGCATTTACTCGCGGCGGGGCAAATGCAGATACGAATTATGGTACCGACCCATTGCTTTGGGTAAAACAAGCTCCAGGAGAGGCTGCAACAAGAAGAACTTTTCTAAAGTTTGACCTATCTTCCATAGACGGTCCGATACAATCAGCAAAACTTAAAATTACAGTAGAGTCAGTAAATAATGGAGCTCCAGATAATTATACGGCTACATTCATTTCCGACGATTCCTGGCAAGAGAATACGATTACCTGGAACACAGAACCTGCTTCAGGTACGGTGATAACCACTATAGCTGGTGTCAATAATACCTCAGAAGTTACGCTCAGTTTTGATTTGACCACAGCGGCGATTCAGGAAATTACTAATGATGGAAAATTATCTATAGTAATCACCTCAGATGGTGTAGGAAACATGAAGTTCCATTCTTCAGAAGGCATAGGTACTGGTCCTATTCTCGAAATAGAACAAGAAAACCCATCTGTAATCAATAATCAACCGGATATCTCTTCCATTATGGGATCCTGTGATTTTAATGGAGGATTAGCAACTACCAATGCTTTTAATGCTTCAGAATCAATTCAAGCGGCAGGTTTACAATACACACGTATTGGGATTGAACCTGGTTTATATCTGGAAAATGGGCAGGTTAAACCAGAATCCATTGACGAAATCGTGTTGTTACTGTATTCAGAAGGTATAAATCCAATGTTGCTTATTGAACATAATCCGGATAATGGTGCGTTGGGTAATGAACAAAAATGGTTCGATATTGGGGCCGCTTTTGCAGCAAGATTTAGACCCAATAGTGCTTTCTTACTACAAAATAATATCACAAATTGGGGAATCACCCGTTATTCAGCAATCAATGAACCATTATTTGGTTTAACAGGAGATGATGTTCCTGCAAATTTACATTTTCCTGTTGCAAATTACATAGCTGCTACAAGAGGCTTTGCTAATGGAGTACATTCGGTAAGTACAAGCCTTCAAGTTGCTCCTGGTGGATTACAGGAAGTACCCTTGTTCAGAAATTTTAATCCATATATGACCGGCATTGCTTCTATGTTGAATGATAATACTTTAAACGCATTAGATATTCATCGCTATTATGACCGCAATCAACCAGAATTTACATTGGTAAATAAAGTAGCATCACATCAAGGTTTGATAGACAAAGTAAAATTAGATCACGGTATTATTGCAGATTTTAATGTCTGGAGTACAGAATATAATGCCAGGGGTGCAGGTAGCGATGAAGAAAATGCAAAAGACTTTGTAACCGCTACTTGGGATTTGCTAACTGTTCGAGGGAATGATGGCAATGTGGTATCAGATTTTGCACTAGCTTTTCGAACGTACCTTCCTGTGAGCTCTAATCGTAATCTGGGCATGGCAGAATCTTCCTTTCCTTTTTTAGGGAATGCAAAGGGAGTGGCGCATCAAATGCTTGCTAATATCACCAAAGGTTTTAAAGTAGTTGAAGCAGATGAGGACACGGGGGTCGATATTTTAACTTCAGAAAACGGAGATAGAATGTGGGTTTTTCATAACCGTGAAGGTTGGAGTAATCAAGTAGGAGATTCTTTCGATATCACTGGGCTACCCGATTCAAGTAATTTTCTAGAGGTATATAGATACAATTCATGGGATCCCTTAATAGGATCAACAGGTGCCCCCGATCCTGCAAGAACAATTGATATATCGGGAATGTCATCAATTAGCATTGATGGTTTAGAAACTGGTGAGACGTATATGTTTGTTGCCAAAGCAAATGCATCGAGTAATGATATGCCTTCTATAAATATTACCGCTCCTACAGATGAAATCGCCTTTACAGAAGGAGATACCATAACTATTTCTGCTACAGCATCAGATCCTAATGGGATTAAAGAAGTAGTCCTATATGCAGGCCCCGTACGTTTGGGTGAGTTTACATCACCTCCATATACTGTAGACTGGATTAATGTACCGGCAGGTACCACCAGAATATTAGCAATTGCAAAAGACAATAATGGAGCCGTTCGTTTGGCAACAAAAGACATTGCAGTGCAACATCCAAATAATGGGGTTAATCTAATAGCGGCTGCAGACGTTTATGTAAAAGGTGGTCAAACTGATGATGATAATTTTGGAGATAATCCTGCCTTACTAATCAAAACTGCGGGTGGAGATAATTTAAAGAGAAGAATTTTTCTTCAATTCGATGTAAGCCAATTGACTTCGGTTCAAGAAGCTATTTTGCGTTTGCGAGTGGCTCGAAGTGGAAACGCTACACATTCTGTATATTTTGTGCCTAATGATGACTGGGTAGAGAATACAATAACTTGGAATAATCAACCAGAATTTCCTGTAGAAATAACCAGTAATAGTGTTGCTGAAGAAGGACAATGGACTAATTTTGATGTTACTGAGCAGGCTTTGGCAGAACAATCCGGGGATGGAGTATTATCGCTTGCACTTTGGACCACATCAACAGCTCTTGTTCAATACTTTTCTAAAGAGTCGGGCATTGGTAACGAACCTAGATTACTAGTTAAAGAATCGCCTGTAGTATCTTTTGTTTTTCCCAATGATGGAACTGAATATAATATTGGACAATCTATTGTAGCCAAAGTAAAAGCTGAAGCAACAGACGGTGCAAAAATAGAAAAGGTTGATTTTTTTGTTAACGATACACTTGTAAAGACGGACAAAAAAGCACCATATATTCTAAAAACAAAAAGAGATGAATCGGGAGTCTTCAAACTTAAAGCAACCGCTACAGATTCTGAAGGGAAAACCTCTTCCAAAAGCTTAGATCTGCTAATCGCTAAAGAAGGAACCTCTATTATTCCTACAAGTGACACCTATATAAGAGGTGGCGCAAACGCTGATAGAAATTATGGAACGGGTGAGGAGCTTCAAATAAAACAAGCAGGTGGAGAGGGTTTTACCAGACGTTCTTTTTTACAATTTGATTTATCACAGATACGAGGTGAGTTTACGACGGCACAATTGAGATTGAAAGTAAGTCGGAATGATGGCGGAAACGGACCTAATAACATTTCAACTCTTTTTGTAGAGGATGATGCTTGGGATGAAGAGACGCTTACGTGGAACACTGCACCGGTAGCCGGAAATGTACTAGCTACACAACCCAAAGAAAATCCCATAGCTGTTAACGACTGGATGGTTTTGGATATCACCGAAGCTGTACGACAAGAACTAGCTTCAGATCAGATATTATCGATTTCAATAGTGTCTGATGGCACTGGAAATTTCAATCTATTTTCAAAAGAAAGTGGTACGGAAAATGCTCCAGAGCTACTTTTGGATACCGTCGATTTTATCGATGCTGCTGAAACTTGTGAAACTATCGATTGTTTAAGAAATGAGTCTATTGATTTTTTTATTTCCGGTAGGATAGGCGATAATAGAATTGATGGAAATATATGGGAAGCGGCTATTTTTGATAAGATAGATAGAAAAATAAGATTAAAAGACACAAAAGGATTCCAATGGTCCCCTAATCAAAAAGAAAATTTCGAATTAAAATATAACAAACAAACAGGAGTAGTTGATTTCACTTTGGGAAATGAAAAACTACATTGGAATAATAGCCCAGGAAAGCTTTACGATAAAGTTATTGCTGTTACTAATGCGGTAAAGGAAGGAGATGAGTCTTATATTACTGATCTGCAGGTCAACGGAAAAGATTATAACACTGTATATTCAGAAAAAGGGAGTGTTGGGTTAAAAATTCCTATAATCTCTGAAGAACAGGAACTTTTGATTACAGGTAACATTACATTTTCATGGTCATCCTCCTTTTTTAAAGGCCTGAATTCATTTGGAATATTTTTGTCTGAGACAACCAGAGATACAGGTAATGACCCTATTTTGGTAAAACGCCCAAGATTGAGTGTTTACCCTAATCCTATTAGGGATAAGTCTGTTATTGCCTACGAGATAGGCCAAACTACCGATGTTGAAATTCAAATTATTGATTTGAGACAAAATGTAATTGCGCAATACAAAGAACTCCAAAAACAATCGGGAAAACATGAGATTTATTGGAATGAAATCCCTGAAGTTGAGTTGATCAGATCAGGATTGTATTTTGTTAGATTGAATTATAATCAAGGTAATATCACAAGAGTGGTTGTTAAAAAATAAATTATGATACACTAGTTAGCCAATTCTTAGCGTATCGAATATCACTTTAGAATTTGATTAGTTTTTGAATAACCATTGATTCCACTATTACTTGATAAGCCATAGTTTCTACTTAAAGAAGCTATGGCTTTTATAGAGACACTCAAGCAATCTTAATAAATAAAAATACTTGCAACTAACATGAAATATATACTATTTATTATTTTAATCGGATCTTCTTTAGAAGTTATCGGACAAAAATTTGATAACCTAGCCCCCACACCTCCCATGGGATGGAATAGTTGGAATTATTTCAAATGTGATTTCAATGAAGAATTGATCAAAGAGGTTGCTGATGCAATAAGTAATAACGGTATGAAAGCGGCTGGTTATCAGTATATTGTTATAGACGATTGCTGGCAAGTGGGTCGTGATAAAAATGGAAATATAATTCCTGATCCCAAGAAATTCCCTTCGGGAATGAAGGCACTGGCAGATTACATTCATAGTAAAGGATTAAAGTTCGGACTGTATTCTGATGCAGGAACAAAAACCTGTAAAGGATTACCGGGTAGTAGAGGACACGAGTATCAAGATGCCCGCACCTATGCGTCATGGGGTGTTGATTTTCTAAAATACGATTGGTGTCACCACAGTACTCAGGATGCAAAAGCCTCGTATACATTAATGCGTGATGCGTTATATGAAGCGGGGCGTCCTGTTTTGTTCAGTATTTGTGAATGGGGAGAAAATGAACCCTGGCTCTGGGCCCCCGAAGTAGGGCAGATGTGGCGTACAGGACATGATATCAAAGATTGTTTTAATTGTGATCTTAATACTAGTAGCCAAGGTGTGATGCAAATATTGGATCAGCAGGTAGCATTACGGAAATATGCAGGTCCAAACGCCTGGAACGATCCAGATATGCTCGAAGTAGGTAATCCCGGACTAACGATTTCAGAATCCCGAGCACATTTCAGTCTTTGGTGTATGCTGTCAGCACCTTTAATAGCGGGCAACGATATTATCAATATGTCTTCTGAGATTAAAAAAATATTAACAGATAAAGATGTAATAGCTATAGATCAGGACCCGTTAGGCATACAAGCTATAAAATGGCTCGATTACGGAGACCTAGAGATTTGGTTTAAACCTCTTCAAAATGATGAATATGCAGTATGTTTCTTGAACCGTAATGAAAACCCAAAAGAGATTAATTTTGATTTTAATCGGTGGGAAAAAGTATTCGATCCCGATAAGGGATGGAAGAAATATACATTCGAAGCTACTTATGAACTATATGATTTATGGAATAAGAGCAATATAGGAAAGACCGATGTGCCACTAAAAGCAACTATTCCCGGGCACGATGTATTGATGATCAAAATGAGCAAAGTAAAATGAGTATAAAAAACACCTTATACTACCTGTTATTAATTCCAATTATTTTTTCTTGTGAAAAGGAACAACAGATAGCCGATAGAAACGATTGGAAAAATCCACAAATTACTCAAATCAATAAAGAAGCACCACATGCCACAATGCAGGTGTATGCTTCAGCTGAGGCTGCACAAAAAAGAGAAAATCCATATCATCAATCGTTAAATGGCGTATGGAAGTTTAAGTATTCAGAAAAACCATTAGATCGACCTTTGGATTTCTATAAAACCGAGTATGCTACAGCAGATTGGGATGATATCCAAGTGCCCAGTAATTGGCAGTTAAAAGGCTATGGGATTCCGATCTATTTCAACAACGGATTTCCCTTTCGGTTTTTACAAAAAGACACCTTACAACCACCGAATGTACCCGAGGATTTTAATCCGGTTGGCTCCTATAAAACTACTTTTGAAATTCCTGAAAACTGGAAAAAACGACAAGTATTTATTCATTTCGACGGAGTTCAAAGCGCTTTTTATATTTGGGTTAATGGTCAAAAAGTAGGTTATAGCGAGGACAGCATGACTCCAGCCGAGTTTAATCTTACATCATATCTTCAGAAGGGAATAAATGATCTGGCTGTTGAGGTGTTTCAGTGGTCCGATGGTAGCTATCTCGAAGACCAGGATTTTTGGCGCCTTAGTGGGATTTTTAGGGATGTATATCTTTTTTCTACTCCCAATGTGCACATTCGTGATTTTTTTGTGCAAACCGATTTGGATGAAAATTATAAAAATGCCAAACTAAAACTTAAAGCAAATGTCAGAAATTATAATGGGTCAAAGACGCATGGGTATCGTATTGAAGCGCAGTTGTTCGATGATACTACTGGTGTAGTAATAGGCGATTCGCTCACCATGAGTAGCGATCTTCAGGATAGACGATTTGATTGGTATCAACCCGATGGTCCTGAGGCCATTTTTAATATGCAGGCAAATATTAAGAATCCTAAAAAATGGTCGGCCGAAAAACCAAACTTATATCAACTCATACTCACATTAAAAGACAGTACAAGCAGAATTCTAGAAGCCATACCCGTAAAATTTGGTTTTCGTGAAATAGAGAGTAACGGAGGTCAAGTTTTAATCAATGGTCAGCCTATACTTTTTAAAGGAGTAAATCGCCATGATTTTGATCCCGATGATGGCAGGGCCGTTTCTTATGAATCTATGAAGAACGATGTGTTACTCATGAAGCAACTTAATATTAACGCCGTGCGCACCAGTCATTATCCCAATCATCCTAAGTTTTATGAATTATGTGACGAATATGGCTTATATGTAGTAGATGAAGCAAATCTTGAATCGGCAGGGCATTTTTTTACGTTTGCTCATAATCTTCCCGAATGGCGAAATGCGTGTGTAGAGCGAATGGCCAATATGGTTGAACGAGATAAAAATCATCCTAGTATTTTTAGTTGGTCACTTGGTAATGAGGCAGGATACGGGCCTAATTATGCTCAAATGGCATCCCATGCCCGCGATGTAGATCCTACAAGATTAGTGCAATATCTTGATAAATGGAAAGAGGATAACCCGGTAACTGATATTGTGAGCCCCATGTACCCAAGTGTTCAAGATATTATAGATTATGCAAAAAGTAAAGAGACACGACCATATATTATGTGTGAATATGCACATGCGATGGGCAATAGTGTAGGAAATTTGAAGGAATATTGGGATACGATCGCTCATTATCCAAAATTACAAGGAGGATTTATTTGGGATTGGGTGGATCAGGGATTACGAAAAAAGACAGATGACGGAATTGAATTCTATGCCTATGGAGGAGATTTTGGTGACCAGCCAAATGATAAGAATTTTTGTCTAAACGGAATTGTATATCCCGATCGTAGTTTTTATCCCAAAACGTATGAAGTCAAAAAAGTATATCAATACATCAAATGTGATGGCACAAATGCCAAAAATGGAGTGATCTCTATTACTAATAATCATTATTTCACGAACCTGAATGAATTTGATATTTCCTGGAAAATACTGGAAAGCGGAGTTGCAATGCAAACCGGAGTAATAGAACCTGTTGATCTTGACCCTGGAGAGACTACAAAAGTGAAGATTCCTATTGTACGGATGAGTCCAGTGAATGATTATCATGTTGATATCGAATTCAAACTTAAAGAAGATAAACCCTGGGCAAAGAAAGGGCATGAAATAGCACGAGAGCAGTTCTTACTTAAAGAAAGAACAATCAAACCTCAAAAAGAGTCTTTAATTGCTTCGAATTTTAGCGTTAACGATTCAAAAACAGCAGTACAAATAGCTAACAAAAAGGTAGTGGTAAAATTCGATAAGAAAACAGGTTTGATTTCTGCATTGAGCTATGAGAGTCAAGAGATCATCAAAGAAGGAAAACATCACGGACCAATCTTGAATTTATATCGGGCTCCAACAGATAATGATCGTAATTTTTTCCAAACCTGGGATCAAGTCGATCAATGGAACTTGAGAGGGTTAGATAGTCTTCAACCTGCATTACAAGAATTTAATGTTGATAAGGAATCAGAAAAAGTAACAATTCAAACAAAAATTCAATATATAGCTTCGCAAATTAAAGTTTTGCATAGTAGTACATATGAGATATTTACTGATGGTGAAATCAAAATTACTAATGTCATTGCACCCGAAACTGAACTTGAAGTATTACCACGAATCGGAATCATAATGACCGTTGCAGAAGACTTAGAACAATTAGAATGGTATGGTCGTGGACCTCATGAAAACTACTCAGACAGAAAATATAGTGCGCACACAGGGATCTATAAAAGTACAGTTACCGACCAATTTGTTGGCTATCTAAAACCCCAGGAAACGGGTAATAAAGAAGAGGTACGTTGGGCAAAACTTACCAATACAGATACTGGTATAGAAATTTTGGCAGAAGAAAAAGTAGCTTTTACTGCGATTCATTATAAACCTGAAGATTTGGTAAAAGCCAATCATCCGTACGAATTAAAACCAAGAAAAGAAACCGTAATCTATATCGATTACCAACAATTAGGAATAGGCAATAGCAGTTGTGGACCTGCTGCTTTAGCAAAATATTGGGTACAACCTGAACCTGTTAACTATACTTTTAGTATTAAACCAAATAAAATACTATCTAAATGATGAAACCCTTTATTAATATAAAAACTATAATAACAACACTCTTGCCTTTAGGGATTAGTATAGCAGTATCAAATCAACTCAATGCACAAACTGTTGTGCAGCATGCCGATCCTTTCATTGGATCCGAAGGAGGGGGTCACGTCTTTGTGGGAGCATGTTTACCTTTTGGAATGGTCAAATTAGGACCAGATATGGTAGGTCATTCTAATTCGGGATATCGCTCTGATAGTAATATTGAAGGGTTTAGCCACACCCATGTTAGTGGCACAGGAGGAGGCGCAAAGTATGGTACTATTTCTGTAATGCCGGTTTCAGAAAAATTTGACTTAAATGATTATACATCAGATTGGGAAAATGAGAAAAATACGCCAGGATATTTTTCGGTGGATCTTAAAAAAAATAAAGCCAAAGTAGCACTAGCCGCTACCCATAGTGCTGGTTTGCACAACTATACTTTTGAAGAGAATAAAGGTCATATCCTAATCGATGCAGGGCATTTTCTGTTTACAGGTTCAGAATACGGTCATGGCCCTTTTGGCGAGGCACAGCAATTGGTGGGCTCAGAAATCAAAATTCTTTCTCCAACTGAAGTCGAAGGATATACCCGAATACGAGGAGGTTGGAACTATGGAGAAGCTTACACCGTATATTTTTATGCCCAAATAGATCAGTCTGCTTCAGGCTTTGGCACCTGGAAAGGAACAGAAAAGCATCCGGGAAATACTATAGAATTTGACAGCGGAGAAAAAACAGGTGCCTATTTTTCATTTTCAAATTTAAAAGAAAAACAAATACAGCTTAAAGTTGGAATTTCATTCTTAAGCTCAAATAAAGCCAAAGCAAATCTTGAAAAAGAAATTCCCCATTGGGACTTTGATAAAATTAAAACTGAAGCACAAAAAACATGGAATGATGCTCTTAGTAAAATTGTAATTGAAGGTAATGATGAGCTAAAAACAATGTTCTACACAGGATTATATCACTCGATGCTAATGCCCGTAGATCGTACCGGAGAAAATCCGCTTTGGAAATCGGACCAGCCTTATTTTGACGATTATTATGCCATTTGGGATACCTTTAGAACCACCAATCCTTTATTACTATTGATTAATAAGGAAAAACACATCAAAATGCTTCAATCGCTCCTGGATATTTATAAATTTGAAGGGTATATGCCCGATGCTCGAAGTGGAAATGCAAATGGGCGAACCCAAGGAGGCAGTAATTGTGATATCTTATTTGCAGAAGCTTATTTAAAAGGAATAGAGAATATAGATTATCCTTTGGCTTTAGAAGCCATGATTAAAAATGCTGAAGTCCCACCCGGGGGGAACGAGCAACAAGAGGGTCGAGGAGGCTTACGGGATTATAATACATTAGGATACGTCTCTACGGATTTTGAACGTTCAGGCTCTCGTACAGTAGAGTATGCCAATTGTGATTTTGCTATTGCTACTTTGGCAGAAGGATTAGAAAGGAAAGAAATAGCCAAAAAATATTACAAACAATCTAGTAACTGGGCTAATCTATGGCGTACCGATTATGAAGACCGAAATACCAAAGGTTTTATCTATCCCAGATTACCAGACGGAAACTGGATACAGGAGTACGACTTTATGGAATATGGCTATTGGCCGGTTAAATTTTATGAAGGTCGTTCCTGGAACTATTCTTTTTATGTACCTCACGACGTAAAAGCATTGATTGATAAAATGGGAGGAAAGGATAAGTTTCTTAAGCGTTTAGATACTTTTTTTGAAGAAGGGCTGTACGATGTAGGAAATGAGCCTGATTTCTTGACCCCAGCCTGGTATTCTTATGTTGGAGAATATGCCCGGACTGCTAAACGTATCAATGGCATTGTGAAGAAAAACTTTAAAACAGCACGGGACGGATTACCAGGGAATGACGATTCTGGTGCCATGTCTAGTTGGTATATTTTTCATACACTAGGGTTTTATCCTGTTGCGGGACAGGATATTTATCTGGTAACAAGTCCAATAGTAGATTCGGCTATTTTGCACATAGGGAATGATAAAACTATTGAAATCAAGGTTGAAAATGTATCAGAAAAGAATATTTATGTAAACTCGATGACAATTGATGGCAAAAAATGGAATAAGGCATGGTTTCGACATAAAGACATCGCTAATGGTGCTAAAATTGTATTCAGCATGGGAGCTGGTTCAAATAACTGGGGAAATAATCAAGTACCATCATCCATGTCAGATCATAAATAAAATTTAATATTGAAATGAAATATAATCTTCTTTCTATAGCTAAACTAGGGTTCGTACTCTTTTTGATGATGATATTTGGTTGTAAAAATACTCAGTCAGAAGATAAAAAGGAGGAGAATCGTCCTAACATCCTTTTCATCTTTACCGATGATCAAGCCTATTGGGGAACCGGACATTCAGGAAATCCTCAATTGCAAACGCCAACGTTAGATCAATTGGCCAATGATGGGGCGCGATTTACCAATTTTTTTGTTCCTTCTCCGGTATGCAGTCCTGCAAGAGCGAGCTTAATGACCAGTAGATATGGGACAGAAGTAGGAATCACCGACTGGATCAATCACTATTGGGATGGGACTTTACGGGGACCTGAACCTGATTTAGGGTTAGACCCAAAATATACTACCTGGGCAGAAGTACTACAGCAATCGGGGTATGAAACCGCACTAATAGGTAAATGGCATCTAGGAGATAATCCCGAATACCACCCTAATAATCAAGGGTTTGATGTTTTTGCTGGGTTTTTAGCTGGGGGAACCAAAGTAGAGAACCCAACTTTAGAAGTCAAAGGTAAAAACAGTATATATTCAGGTTTGACTACTGATATACTTACCGATCAGGCATTGCAATATCTTTCCAATCGTAATACGAAAAAACCGTTTTTTCTATCGCTTAACTATCGTGCACCACATGCTCCATGGCAGCCATTACGAGAAGAAGATTGGGTACAGTATAAAAACCTGAAAATAGATTTACCACATCCTGATTATCCTAAATTAGATACTGCAGAAGTTACAAGACGTACTCGTGAGTATTATGGAGCTATTGCCAGTGTGGATCGAAGTGTTAAAAGTATTTTAGAAAAACTGAAGGCACTGCACGTAGATCAGAATACGATCGTGATCTTTACATCAGATCATGGCTATAATATTGGGCATAATGGTATCTGGCATAAAGGAAATGGGCATTGGATCCTTACCGAAAACCCTAAAGCAACCGAAAATATTCCTGAAGGGCAACGCCCTAATATGTACGATAACTCTTTAAAAGTACCGGCAATTGTAAAATGGCCTGGGGTTATACAACCCAATACTATTATAGAGAATACCGCAACCATTTTGGATTGGTATCCTACTTTTTTGAGAATGGCAGATATTGAGCTGCCAGATAGCTTAACCATTCGCGGACGTAATCTAATGACATTATTGAAAGGAGAGGAAAATTCTGATTGGAACAACAATGTGTATGGTGAATACTCAACACATCATCAATCAAGAACTCACATGAGAATGTATAGAACTACTGATTGGAAGTTAGTCATGGATTATTTAAATAGCGATCGTCATGAATTATTTGATTTGAAAAAAGACTCCGAAGAAACGATAAACTTATATAAAAATTTGGCGTACCAGGATGTAATCATCAAATTAGAAGAAAAGCTTCTAGAACAGATGAAAAAGATCGATGATCCTGTTTTAAGTTTGTTGAAAATAAAAGAGTAAAAAGAAGTAAGAAATATCTAATGAAAACCATCGTACAAAATAATACTATTGTCATATTACTAATCCTAATTGTGACGAATGCATTGCAAGCACAGCAAAGAGTAGAAATCCCATTAAATACAAATTGGGAGTTTATGTACGGTTACGAAAAAAGAAAAGCAAATGCTAGACCGGTCACTATACCACACACATGGAATGCAGGAGATGCCGATAGTGGTAAGAAAGATTACTATAGAGGTGATGGGAGTTATGTAAAAAAACTTTTCGTAGCAAAAGAATATCAAAACAAACGCCTTTTTTTACAATTTGAGGGAGTGGCAACGACAGCCTGGGTTTTCATTAACGGAAATTATGTAGGAGAACATGTTGGGGGGTATTCTAAATTCAATTTTGAGATTACCAATTTTGTTTCCTACGGTAAAGAAAATACGATTTTGGTGAAGGTGAGTAATGCATATAGAATTGATGCTTTGCCTTTGGGAGGAGATTTTATGAAATATGGCGGAATTTATCGACCGGTTTCTTTATTAGTAACTGATAAAGTGTGCATAACTCCTTTAGATTATGCATCCCCAGGAGTTTATATCACACAAAAGAAAGTTTCGGCAAAGAAAGCAAACATTCATGTAGAAACTAAAATTTCAAACAAACGAAAATCAAAAGCAAACTTAAAAATTCGGACTCAGATTATAGATTCCGAAGGAAAATCTTTAGTTAATAATGAAGTATCTAAAGGAATCCCTTCCGCAGAGACTACTACTGTAATTCAGGAATTAGAAATTAAAAATCCGCGTTTATGGAACGGTAAAAAAGATCCGTATTTATACTCGGTAGAAGTCACATTAGAAGAAAATGGAAAACCAATTGATAAAATAATACAACCATTGGGGCTGCGGTTTTTTAATATTGATCCTGATCAGGGCTTTTTTTTAAATGGAGAATATTTAGACCTACGAGGTGTCAACAGGCATCAAGATAGAGCAGGTAAAGGTAGTGCCTTATCTCTTGAAGATCATATGCGGGACATGGATTTGATTATGGAAATGGGGTCTAATATGTTAAGATTATCCCATTACCAACAAGCAGAACCCATTTTTGACTATGCGGATAAAAAAGGTTTGGTACTTTGGGCTGAAATTCCATTAGTAGGATTGGGAGGATTTCTGAAGAAAGGATATTACAATAGCGAAGCGTTGCATGCAAATGGTCGTCAACAACTCAAAGAATTGATTAGGCAAAACTACAATCATCCTTCGGTTTTCTTTTGGGGATTATTTAATGAGTTAAAAGATGAAGATGCAAATCCATTACCTTATATAAAAGAGTTACAAGCTTTAGCAAAAAAAGAAGATCCTATACGTCTCACCGTTGCCGCTTCTAACATTGACATTAGCGAATTAAATACCGTTACCGATATAATTGCCTGGAACAAATATTATGGATGGTATGGTAAAGAACCATCGCAAATGGGTGTTTGGGCAGATGAGATGCATCAAAAGTTTCCAAATCGTAGTTTGGGTATTAGTGAATATGGCGCTGGTGCAAGTATTTATCATCAACAGGAGCAATTGGAAGCACCAGAACCAGGAGGTAAATGGCATCCTGAACAGTGGCAAACTTATTTTCATGAAGAAAATTGGCGAGCTTTGAGTCAGCGACCCTTTATTTGGGGGAAAATGATCTGGAATATGTTTGATTTTGCTTCTTCAATGAGAAACGAAGGAGATCATCGCGGGATGAATGACAAGGGATTGGTCACGTTTGATCGACAAACTAGCAAAGATGCTTTTTATTTCTACAAAGCCAATTGGAATCCTGAACCGATGTTGTATTTAGCAGAAAAACGATTTAAAGAACGCAAGGCATCTAAAATTCATATCAAGGCCTACACTAATTTAAATGCAGTAGAACTATTTGTAAATGATGTATCGATGGGTATAAAAAAACCTGAAATGGGAATTTGTTTATGGAATGATATCGAGCTAAAAAAAGGAAATAATGATATTAAAGTTAGTAGCATCACAACAAAGAAGGTAGAAAAACTAACGGATCAAACGATTTTTACATATTTCACATTATAAAAATGTATATTGAGATTATAGTTTAATACTAAATTTGAATTATATTTTCAATAAGTAAAATGAATTGTTGTCAAAAGTAAGAAAATGGGTTGTTGGCATTTAAGAGTACTCAAGGTCAAAGCGCTATATGTTTTAGTAAATGTACCCACCCTGAAATCTTGCACTACCTGAATAACAAACTATATTTATTATTGTACGCAATAATGAAATAAGACAGAATGATAAATATTAAGACTTTAATTATAATTTTTTTGTTTTTACCGGGCAGGGTACAAGCACAACATTTTGGTGAAAAAAACCACCCTATGAATAAAGCAACATCCAATATGGAATTATTATCCTTTTGGAATAATGTGGACATAGAAGACACATTGCTTTATAACGTTATGCTAAAAGTATTCTCGGCTCATAAAGATGCTTCATATGCTCAATTACTTTCTAATAATGAATATATGCAGCTTATCGAAAAACAGAATAAAAAGATTCTCGGAGGTCCAATTTTAGGAAATATTTCAGATAAAGAAATTTCAATATGGGTTAGAACCGCAAAACCATCAAAAATACAAATTGAGTATACGAATAATAACAAATCTTTTCTTTCTGAACCACTTAACAGCTTACCTGAAACGGATTTGACCGCAGTATTTGAAATTTCAGGATTAATGCCATCTACCCGCTATAGTTATAAAATAATCATTAATGACTATTTAATAGTTTCAGATAGTAATTATTTTTTCGAAACCATTCCAGAAAAAGAACTTCGAATTGCTTTTGGTTCATGCTCTCATAGGTGGGGATTAGGAAATGAGACTTTATTTAATACCATAAAAAGTAGAAAGCCTATTGCAATGCTTTTACTTGGCGATATTGCCGTTCAAGATAGAAACAACCATATTGGAATGCATAGGGCTGATTATTTGTTGCGCGACTTTCAAACCGCATGGAGTAATTTTGCTTGTAACGTACCAATATATGCCAGCTGGGATGATCATGATTATTTTGGCAATGATAAAGCAGGTATTCCCGAAGGTTATACACATAAGGATAAAGAAAATGTTTGGAGAGTTTTTAAAAATTCATGGGTCAATCCTTCTTACGGTTTTGGTCAAAAAGATAAGGGAATCTTTTTTAAAACTAACATAGGATCATGTGATATAATAATGACGGATAATCGCTATTTCCGAACCGGACAAAAGGGATCATTTCTCGGAAAAAAACAAATGACTTGGCTAAAAGAACAAATACAAAATTGTGAAGGATCATTTATAATTTTATCCTGCGGCTCTATGTGGAGTGATTTTGTTTCAAAAGGGAAAGATTCTTGGGGAGTTAATGACCCAGAAGGACGCGAAGAAATATTAAAGTTAATTGAAGAAAAAAATATTGCAGGTGTTTTATTAATATCTGGTGATAGACATGGTGCAAGAGGATTCACTATTCAAAGAGATTCTGGCTTTGAATTTTATGAATTTGAAGCCGCAAGTTTAGGAGCAAGAATTGGTCCTCCTAAAAGTAAACCCGAATGGAAAACCCAGCTATATGGAATTGATGACACCTTTGCTTTTGGTGAGTTCACATTTGATACAACAAAAGGCAAGGAAAAAGTTGTTTTTCGACTAATTCATGAAAATGGAGATGTAAAATATAGCAAAACACTTACATTAAGCGAATTGACACCTGATAATAATTAACTGGCTAAGTTACTTTATACAAGATTTTGTCAGAAGTAAGGGCAAGGAAAATACTAAATATCAAGTTTTTTGACTCGCTCAAACTTCATCACGGCTTAAAAAGGAAGTACCACTCCAATCTTTAACTACTCATACAATTTACCGTTGTGTGGTAGTGCTATACTAATACATTTTAATTTTTAATGTATTCTTTAACTCCTCCGCTAATTCTGGGTGTTTATTTGCTATATTTTTGGTTTCATTTTCTGTAGTTGTATGATCATACAATTCTATAAAACCATCCTTATGGACCGTCAATCGATGCGTTGCGGTTCTTATTGTAGCGGCGTCTGTTTTATAGGAGATAGCTGGGTGACCAGTCGCATTCTGATTTTCTAATATTTCTTTCAATGAAACACCTTGCGCAAATTCAGGAATCTTAACTCTGGCTAAATCACATAGTGTTGGAAAGATATCAAGTGTCTCAACAATCGCATCAGTTTTGGAACCATTATAATTCATTTCAGGATAGTGAATGATCATAGGAGAACGTAAGGATTCCTCGAACAAGCTATGCTTCCCCCCATATAGCATGTTCGCCTAAATGAAAACCGTGGTCACCCCAAAGTACTACAATGGTATTTTTATCAGCTCCTGTACGTTTTAATTCTGCGAGTATTTTTCCCACTTGCGCATCGGCATAGCTAACACAAGCTGCATAATGATGACGCACCTCCTCTGCAAAATCCGTGTCCTTGTTTGGATCCTTCCCCCAGCGATTATATTTCATAAACTCACGGGAATTGTGCCAGGTATTTTTTCCTTCAGGTTTTTGAGGATGTGCTATTGCAGGAAATTTAACCCCTTCATACATATCCAAATAACGTTTTCGAGCTCCAAATGGTAAGTGCGGTTTAATAATTCCAACAGCTAGAAAAAATGGATTTTTATCATTTTCAGAAAGAGCTCTTAATTGTCTCAATGCTTCATTCGTAATTGCTCCGTCTGGATATAGATTATCATCTCCCTCTACGGCTTGAAAAACGTCCATATCTTCGGCGTTTACGCGAATTTCTCCACGGGCTAATCCGTGCATCACTCCGCGAGGATGCTCCCATTCCGCAACCGGTAATAGGTGTTTGTCCCACGCTTTTGGAATTTCAACAATAGTGCTATCATTCCAATCATTACCTCCCCTTCCGCCTGGGTGATGAGATACTTTCCCAACAGAAACTGTTGTGTAACCGTGTGTTCTAAACCATTCCGGCATACTTGGTTCTATTGCTTCGTTACCTTGTTCAATTTTGCCTGAACGGATGAAAAGGGCATTGTTACTTGCTGGTCCGTATTGACCTGTTAATAGGCTGTAACGTGATGGACCACAACTTGGAGCATTTACAAAATGTTTCTGAAAAGAGATTCCTTTCTGAGCCAACTTGTCAATATTTGGTGAGATAACATGTTTTGCACCAAAGCTTTTCAATTCTGGACGAAGATCATCTATACATATAAGCAAAATGTTAGGTTTTTGAGGTGGTTGTGGTTTTTCACAACAGGTCATCATCATAACACATAAAATCATACAGCCAATTGGCTTTAATCTACTTGTTTTCATTATTTTTATGCTATATGATATATGGAATTTCATTAATTTAATACAACGAGTTCTTTTATCGCTTGTTTCAATTTTTAGCTAAGTGAATTACACGAAATTTATTTCAAGGTATGAGTTATAGTTATATATGGAATGTACTATAGCTAAAAAACATGAAATATCAGATTACCACTCAACAAAGGCTATTCTTTGATATTGATATACACAAACAAAATAGATAATTTTTAAAAATAAGCGTAATATACTGCATAATAGATCTTAACAAGTAATTAGGTGCTTGTTTTTGTTTGAATTTTTAAGCACCGAATAAAGCACTTTTTATTTGATATTATATGATATCGTCTGATGTTAAATAAAATTAAAAAAGCCCGTAAATTAAATATTTACGGGCAAATGATATCAATTGAAATCAAATTTCAGTGGAGTCGGAGGGTCTATTCTGAATTATGTAAACTGCTGTAATTCAGTTTGTTAATTTTATATTTTTAAAATTACCCACCGATTAAGTGTTATATACTTTTTATCTTATTCAGATGATTCCTCAAGAATTGTTGGAGACTCTTTTATTTTAAGTGATAAACTTCTCTATATGGTGTCTCTGAAGAAACTCGGGTATACGACCCTGAAGATAAACAACGTGTGTTTCAATGGATGATTGAGAAATCATTTGATGCTAAAGGCAACATCATTATTTATGAATATAAGAGAGAGAATAGTGATCAAGTCGATAGTATTAACTCTTTTGAAGGTACACATCTGTAAGATATTAGCAATACCTAGCAAAATTTGTATTATTTTCATGATCATTTTTGAAGGCTTTGTTATTGTTATATAGATTTTATTAACGAGGGTTATTCCATGAATAATGATATTATAAACAGGACTGTACATATAAACAGTATGACTGCCAACGCACATAAAGCATATAATTTTTCTTCTAAATGTTTCATTTAAAGTTTTTCTATTAGATAGAATTCATCGTGACTTTTCTAATTCCCAAAAAAAATCAAGATCAGTCAGTTCTTATGGATAGTAAACATCTCTTTAGTGCTGTCATCGTGATTAAAATGGATCATATCCTAAATAATAAGTATATACATATGCAGATATATAGAAAAGATATTAGTAGAGCTATGCACAATAATATTCTTGTTGTTTTCTTCATATTTTATCTATTCGTTTTTTAGCCGAGATATTGCTTTTTGAATTGCACATTTTTTTTCTTTTTTCTCGTAATTCCAATAATTCACTGTATGTTTTTGACTAAATAAGGGTACTGCGTTAGAAATGTCTAATTTGTATTTGTTTGCTATTACCGGTCTAAAACTATTTAAACCATCAATGTGAATTCTATTACCTACTACCTTATAGACTTTGTCTATATTGATAATTACAGACCTATTAATTCTTAAAAAATTCTTTGGTAAAATTTCTGATATGGATTGGAGCGTTTCTCTTATCAAGTGTTTTTCATTGTTAGCGAGGTATATGGTGATGTAATTACGATCGCTCTCCAAGCATAAGACCTCTTTCAAATGAAATTTGATTAGAGAATATCCTTCCTTTAAGAAAAAAGTATCTTTTTGAGGCGATATTTTCTCTGCTTCTGATACGCTTTCTAGTGGATTCTCTTGTATGCATGCCAGCGCCTCATTATTTACAGTGTTTTTTATTAGGGTATTAAAATCAACAAAAGGTTTAAAGAAAATTCTATACAAATCAATGGTTGCATTGCCTTCAGCAGTTTTTACCTTTTGTGTAATGTTACTATAAAAAGTTATTTTGTATTTATATTTATGAAATAAGAGGTATATCACAATATCATCTCTAAATATATCAAAGAAGTAATAGTCAATTAATATAAAATCGTATTCGTTTTTCTGTTCTGATAACCATATATCTTTCCAAGAAAAAAAAACCGTACTTCTTCTTACCCCACTTAACTTTAAATCCTCTAACAAGGATGTGCATTGTGATTTTTCCCTCGCCAAAATTGCCACTTTATTCGTCATATAAATCTTAAATTTTCTTTTTTGTACTATAAGTTCAAAAACCTCGTTGCTACTTTTTTTAAAACCTTAGCATCTACATACTAAGGTGAAAAATAAGCGTGCCCTTACTTGATTTGGAAATTGAGGTCATTATGGGAGAATATTAAATTTGACCTATCCAACTCAATGCCAAGATAACGACACGCATATCATTATTATTTATAGACAAAACTACCTTCATTTTTCATGCTAAAACATGGATAATTATCTATTAAGCATGGATAATTTTATTTTACGTTTTGATAAGGGTTGTATTTGTCTATGTAATACTTTAAATTATAAATGATGAGATTAAAAAACTTCGGTTTCAGTTTCAGTTTTAATTTCTACGCTAATATTCATCCTAATTATCAATTCTTGTAAAAAAATGTGTTTAAGCGTGTTAAAATGGGGACTAAAAAACGGTTTTAAGGGACTTTGCAAAACAGTTTTCACAAGTGTTTATGTGTTAAATATTTATTGATATTCCTATTTGATAATATAGATTAAAGTCGTTTTGTTAGAGAGGGACTCCAGAATTAAGATGCGAAAAAAGTTGCTGACTCAGCAAAAAGACTATAAGTCTTAATCTAGAGTAGATGATCAAGTTAAACAAGGCTGAACTACAAATGGTAGACAAGCATATTAAAACTATTGAGAATTTGATAAAACAACCTGTTAGAACGTTTTAAAGAAAAGAGAACTAGTAAAACCTTAGTATTGGCTTGTTCCAAAAAAACGACAGGGGCCGTTGTTTCCAATCCCCGTTGCTGGTATTAAATATTCAAAAGCCAAAGAACATTTTACCCTTATAAGACCAATGGATGATCCGGCTCTCCACCATCACTCCATTGCGCATGTTTTCTGTTGGATAACCCTTTGTTAGAAACAAAGGTGAAGTTTTAGTACAAGACCAACGATAAAAAGTGTCTATAGCGGCTAAAATCGGGACGAACAGGTGATCAAAAGGGGATTACTGGCTTTTTTTTATCCCTAAAACATTATATAACATCCCATTTTTAATGGAGTTCAGCACTAATTATTGGATATTTCCCTTGCATGTTCCTTCTTGTAATTTATAATATTCAAAAGTGATAAAAATGAACTCACAAATAAAAAAACAATTACAATTAATAGTGTACATCGTCTTTACGTTGCTAGTGGGCCTTACTGGCTATGGACAGCAACCGCAAATAGATGACTATTTTTATACAGACAACGGTATCGGATATGCAATAACTAGCACTAGCCCTAAGGAGGTAAAGGTTTTTGGGCATCCTAAAGGTTTCCCAGCAGGTTCTTTTGTTAGAAAACTAGACATACCTCCAACCGTAACCTGCCCCAATAAGGCCTTTAGGCCAACAAACAACGGAACGATAACGATTGATTGTCCTCAGGGAGAATATAAAGTTACCGGTATTAATAGTGAAGCTTTTGGTTATGAGTATTGGTTGAGTGAGGTCACCATACCGAACACTGTAAGAATTATTGAGCAGCAAGCTTTTGCAGGAAACGAACATGACCCTGACCTCCACGACAAATTGAGAATTGCGTTGGTCATTCCCAATAGTGTGGAAAGGATTGACATAAGGGCTTTTGGATATAGCGGCTTGACTGGCGTGACCATTAGTCAAAGCATTACCAGTATTGAGCCTTCGGTTTTCCAGGGCAATAACTTGGAGAGCGTGGTTATTCCCGATAGAGTGACCACAATTGGTCTTTGGGCCTTTGCACTTAACGAATTGACCAGTGTGACCATTGGTCAAGGCGTTACCCATATTAGGGCTTCTGCTTTTGGCTTTAACAAGTTGACCCATGTAACCATTCCCGATAATGTGACCACTATTGAGGCTGGAGCTTTTAGGAATAACCCAATTGCCACAGTGGTATCAGAGCGCACAGATCCCCCATCAATCCAGGCAAACACCTTTACAAATCGTAACCAAATAGATGTTATTGTCCCCAAGGGCGCATATGATAATTATGTACCAGCTTGGGACCACTTTGGTTTTAAGTCCATCAGAGAAAAAGTAGACATTGGAGACACCTTTATAGAAGATGATATCGAATATGAAGTAACGGCGCTCGGTATCCCCAACGAGGTAAAGATTACGGATTACTCGTCTGCAATTATCACAGTAGAGATCCCCGAAACTGTAAGCAATGGGGGGAATGACTTTACAGTGACCAGTATTGGAGAAAATGCTTTTCAATCCAAAAACTTGTTCAGTGTGAACCTACCCGTCAGTGTGACCCGTATTGAGCGAGGTGCTTTTGCTGGCAACGCCTTGGAGAGTGTGGACATACCTGGCAGTGTGACTAATATTGAGTTTGGTGCTTTTAATAACAATAAATTGGAGCGTGTGAACATACAGGATGGGGATGGTATGAGAAGTATCGGGGGTAATGCTTTTTCCGTAAACCCACTTGACATAGTGGTGTCAAAGGACACAGATCCCCCATCAATTGAAGCAAGCACCTTTATAAACCGTAGCCAAATAGACTTGATAGTACCTGTAGGCAGGATAGATGCTTATGAAAATGCAGGGTGGACGGGCTTTAGATCCATCTCAGATGGAATTGGGGTTTCAATAGAAGCGCCGGCAGAAATAGCTGATGTATCACCCTTTACGATCACCTTTCGGTTTGATCTGGATGTGACAGATTTTACGATAGATGACATTAATTTGGACAATGCTACCGCAAACAATTTTACAGGTAGCGGTACTGAATATACTGTAGAGATCACACCTACACTTTGCAATGGTATCATTACCATTGATGTCCCTGGAAATGCGGCTGTAGCTGGACATCTAAGCAATGTCACCAATTTGCCAGCAAGCGCAGAGGTAAAGGTTAATGCCGTATTCGAACCCGAGGTAAGTAGTTCAGTGGTCGAATATTGTGAAGGTGATAACGCCGTTGCATTGATGGCAACCGGAACAAATCTATTATGGTATACTGAGCCAACGGGAGGTACGGGAAGTGCAACCGCACCGGTACCAAATACGGGAAATGTTGGGGACACATCCTATTATGTAAGTCAAACAAACAACGACAACAATTGCGAGAGCGAACGCGTAGAGATAGTAGTTCGTGTCAAACCCCAGCTAGTAGCTCCAATAATAAGTTCAAATACCCCGATATGTTCTCGTGAAAATGCCATATTTACCATTACAGGAACCCCCGGTGATATGGTAACCTATAGCGGGGCCCTAAGTGGAATGGTAATTATAGAAGCTGGTGGAACGGTAAACGTAACAGTAAACGGGGCAGACTCGGACACGACCCTGGAACTAACAGAAGTAACCAATGGGGGCTGTAGTATGCCGTTATCGGGAACAACTACGGTAATCGTTCAGGGTGATCGATTAGTAACTATTGCCCAGGATATTACCGTACAGTTGGATACCAGTGAACAGGCGTCCATTACCCCAGCGCAAGTAAACAATGGTTCAAGGGGCGGTTGTAACAACTCCGATTCTATCTTCTTAAGTCTGGACAAGACTACTTTTACCTGTGACGATGTGGGGACTCCAGTGATGGTGACCCTTACCGCAGTACAAGGAAGGCAAACGGCCGTGGCAACGGCTTTGATAACAGTAGAAGCGCATGTAAATAACCTTGTGGCAATGGCCCGGGACATGACCGTACAGTTAGATACCAATGGAGAGGCGACCATCTTGCCAGAGGATATAGACAATGGCTCTACTTATGGCTGCGGCAACATTCCCGAACTGAGTTTGGATAGGGATACCTTTACCTGTGAGGATGTGGGAGTCCCGGTAACGGTGACCCTTATCGCTAAACAAGGCACCAATACAGCCGCGGCTACCGCTGTGGTGACCGTTGAAGAGCGTTTGGATAACTTGGAGGCCATTGCAAAAGATATCACCGTGCAGTTGGATGCCAGCGGGCAGGTGACCATCTTGCCAGAGGATATAGACAATGGCTCTACTTATGGTTGCAGCACCACCCCAGAATTGAGCCTGGATATAGATAGTTTTGATTGTGATGATGTCGGCACCCGGGTAACGGTGACCCTTACCGCTGCGCAGGGCAACCAAACCGCCACGGCAACCGCCCTGGTGACCGTGGAAGCGATTGGCAATTGTGGGACTGGTGAGCCCCTTGCGGATTTCAATAGAGGGTTTTCCCCCAACGGTGATGGTATTGCCGATACTTTGGTGATCCAAGGCCTCGAAAAATATAAGAACAACGTGGTGAAGATATATGACCTGAGCCAACGCTTGTTGTTCAGCGCTCATTATGGGGGACCCAGCGATGGTTGGGACGCCACCCATAAAGGCAGTCTGGTACCCGTTGGTACCTATGTATGTGTGATCGACTATAACGAACCGGGGCTGAGTTACGAGGCAAAAATGATCTATGTTAATTATTGATCTTTTCGCTTCTGTAATGGTCGGAGGATTGAGGATTTGATGATGTGAGAAGCTCCCTCTCCCTTTGGGAGAGGGTCGGGGTGAGGGACTTATTCCCTCAAATTATATAAAAACCAAATACATAATTATAAACAACAAAAACTAAAATGAACGAAAACAACAGAATTAGTAAGGTACTTACCCGTGAAGAGATTACCAGTATACAACATTGTCTTACCACCTTAAAATATGAATTAGATTTTTTACAAAACTTAACTCCCAGCGAACGTAAAAATCTACCCAAAATCAATAGCGCCAACAAAATTTTTGCAGAAGATAGCATGCATATCTATCCTTGAGGGCAAGCCTCAATGGATCCCTGGCGCCTTAACGGCCGAAGAAGCTCGCAAAGATCTTACCCTGTTTGAGCAATTAGATCCTATCATTCTGGAGCTAGAAAGTGTATTGCGCCGGTTAAAAGATACGCAGACCATTGTGGGTAGTGAGGTATACCGAGTAGCACTGTCGGTCTATAGCCTTGCCGATGCGGCACGCAAAATGCCGATGGAAGGCGCCCAAAGTGCTCACGAACTCTTAAAAGCCAGATTTTCTCAAAGCATGAACACCAAGGCCGACACCCCAGAAGATACGGTTGAATAGCAACAAATTAGCAAAAAAGGTGGGTGCATCGTCAAAAAAGATAGCTCGAGGTACAAAAATACCCCGGTAACGTACCAAAAAGACGGGATGAGGTGCCAATCTACCAGGCGCACCTACTACTATAAGTGGGTGAACTGACAAATCTACAGGGATCTTTAACAATTGAAGTACCCTACCTGACAACTCTACAGGAACCTTTAACAATTGAAGTACCCCCGGGTACTTGTACAAGTGGGAGGGGGTACTTATATAAGTGGGGGTATACCATTTGACAGACGGGAAAAAATAAGAAGCAAGAGGGTAATACCTTGATAGTGCTACATACTCGGTTAATCCTATAGCAACAAACTTCAATTGAAATTTTGAAAAAAAGTAACCTTTAAGTTACTTTTGTTTTATGAATAAGGTTCAAAAGAGATCATACCCATATAAATATGATTTAAAAATGTTAGAAACTTTTATAAAAGGTATTAGAATTACTGAAGAAGAGCTTAAAGAAGAGCTACACAAAAATGCTACTATCACAACGCACAAAAAAGGTGATTTTATAATTAAAAACAATCAGTATATAAAAGTTTTAAAAATTGTTTTAGAAGGTAAAGTAAGGGTGTATCAAGAAAATGAAGACAGAGAAATTTTGATTTACTATCTAAACACTATGGAAACCTGTACACTATCTTTATCTGCTTGTTTCGAAGATTGCAAAAGCACCGTAAATGCTATTGCAGAAGAAGATTGTACTATTATTCTTAATATTCCGGTTCGATTCGTAAGAGATTGGAATTTCAAATACAAATCTTGGAATCGTTTTACTATCAACATATTCAGAGAGAGTTATTTGTACCTCATTGATCAGTATTCAAATTTAGCATTTCAGCCACTTAAAGACCGTCTGTTTGATTATTTAGTATCAAAAGCACATGGTGGTGTTGTTAAAAAATCACATCAAGAATTAGCCAAAGAATTAGGTACTACACGAGAGGTTATCTCTAGGCTTTTAAAAACATTAGAAAAGAATAAAAAAATTCATCTGGGACAAAAACAGATAGAAATTGTATAAAAAAATGACTGTTGTGACAAAAGTCACAACTTTCTCTCTTTTATTTCTTCGATCTTTGTATCAATAATTTGATAACATACAATGATATGAAACGTATGAAAGGAGTAATAACAGGATTGGTATTAGTGATAAGCTATCTCTCTTTTGGACAAAAAGCAGAAAGCAATAAACAACCAGAAAAAGCACAACAATCTTACCAAAAACATTCGCCAACGAAACATCATCAGACGGCTTTACAAGTATTGGATGCTAGTAAAAAATGGATTGAAGAATTTAATAAAGGGAACGCCGAAGCTTGTGTAAAAGGCTATGATGCAAATGCAACAATGAGTGCTATACCTTTTGGGGTTAAAAAAGGAACAAAAGAAATTTCTGAGTTTTGGACACCGTTTATGGCATCTGGAGCTACCAACTTAATTTACACAAATGTAAGTGTAGAAGTTGTGAATGAAACCACAGTTTTTTTATCTGCTAATTGGAGTATGAATATCGGTAAGGGGTTGATTTATCAGGAAAAATGGGAGAAGAAAAAAGGGCAATGGCTATTGACTTATGACAATTTTCAAGTTTTAGAACAGTTTCAAACACCAAAAGAAAACAAAACAAGCCCTGTTGCAAGTCATATTGTTTTAGAAAACATTATCAAAGCTTCTATAACATGGACTAACGGTTTTAACTCGGGACAAGGGACGGTCTGCGGTGAAGGCTATTCAAAAAATGCAACAATGAATGCCATGCCATTTGCTTCTATAAATGGACAAGAAGGTATCGAAGGGTTTTGGGAAAAATTGATAGCAGATGGAGCTAAAAATTTAACTTATCACAATCCTACATTCAAGGCTTTAACAGATAAGAGCGGGATGCTATCATCTATGTGGAGTATGAATATTGGTGAAGGTAAAATTTATCAGGAAAAATGGGAAAACATTGAAGGTAAATGGATGTTAACCTATGATGAATTTCAAGTGCTGAGACACTATTAAAAACTGCATACAATCGACTAGATGGCTGGGCTAGTCAATAGATAGGAGATCGTCCCCTATGTGTAAATATTTGTTAAATGATTCTTAAATAAAAATAAGACAAAATTTGAAACGTTTCAAAAAAAGACATCAGTATGAACCGTACCAACCAAAACCTTATTGAAATCAAGTAAATAGTTAAAGAAATTACTAACAATTTCTATCACCAATAAAAATCAATAAAAAAATGATACGTATTAAAACCTGTAAAACATTGTTTTTTATGCTACTAACCCTAGCATTTTCCTCCTGTAATTCTGATGATGACGCTAATCCTAACCCTAACCCAGAAAATAGTGAAGAAATAAGGGCTACTAAAGAAAAATTAGTTGGAGAGTGGAAATTGATAAGCAGCACTATTGACAATAAAAATGTTTCACCTGAAGAATTTGAATGCTTAAAAAATTCAACTGCGACTTTTAATCAGGATGACACTTATGAATTAACTTTTTTAAAACTAGGGAGTAATTCTGCAACTCTTTGTTCTAGAACAGTTACACAATCTGGGACCTATACGGTCATTGGTTTGGATAGTGTTACTTTTTTCAATTTTGATTCTGAGATCGAGTTGATTGACGATACCTTACAGATTACTTCAAAAGTTACCAATGGTGGTCAAGAACAAGACCAAATTGATATTTTTATTAGAAATGACAATTCGGAATTGGAGGAAAATCCGGATGAAGAGACAGATGATGTGGAAACAGATGAGACAGATGAGGATAATGGTGACAATACTTTTGATGGTACAGCGGTGATTCAAAAGATATTGGGGAAGTGGCAAATCGAATCCGACCGAGATTGCCTTCAAAAAAACACCATAGAATTTAAAGCTCAAAGTGTTTTTGAATTCATTCAACATAAGAAAACCTTTAATCGTAGAGATTTGTTAAATTATAATGTAAGCGTAAGTTATCCTTTGCCAGAAAGTATTAATGCAACAATTTTCAAAGGAAATGACATGGTTGTCTTTGATACCAGTGCAGAATGTCAATTTATCAAAACAAGCACTCTGGAATATGTGGTAAAAGATGAGAAAACCATAGTACTTAAAAACATATCAGGATTAAAACTTTTGTTAGAAGATGACACTACTATTAAACTTATATATACGTTTACAGATAGTGATAACAATGAACAGGTTAGAGAATTTGTTTATAACAAGCTATAAGACAATATGAGAAGACCCAGTTTATTAGGTAAATAATGGATAATATAAAAAATGGAGGTAAACTTACCTCCATTTTTTTAGTATTCGATGTTCTAAAAAGGTTGCCTTTTAATGATGATAAAGAATGCGATGTCGTAGTAGTGGACAACAGCAACAAAAAGATTTACCAAACAACTTATTCAAGTTTGAAAGAAGGGAATTCGTCTAATAACTTAATGATAGAATATGCAATAGTATCATACGTGACCTTGCAAAATGAAGAAGAAGGATTGTTTTTCTGTTCTAACCGTGACGCAGGAGTGAAGGCTATAACAACAAAGTTTACTGATTTTGAGGGGTTAAAAAAGAAGGTAAAATAGTACTAAGAGTAAAGGAGTTACTTCCCGATACAATAAGTAATAAATTTATTATGTATAAGTGTTTACAGAGATATAGGAGTACTTTTGGTGTACACTTAACGCTAAAAAACATTATATAAAGGAAAAAACTTCACAATAATAAAGATCATCATAAAAAAGGGATAAAGCTCAAAAAAGGGGAAATCATTGGCTTTGTAGGGAGTATCGGTAAGTCAGCCGGAATTCATATTCATTATGATGTCAGGAAAAACAACAAACCCGTTGACCTACTCTTTTTGCTTTTTGGCAAATTGTCCATGGACTTGAATAAGTAATTAGCTTAAATTTAAGCAACCAGAACCCTAAATCACTATCAATCATGTCACAAGTTATTCAAAGAAAACCCCATGAACTTTCCAATAAAGAAAAAAATCAATTAAAAAACTTACTAAAACGATACTATCCTACAGCTAATGAAGAATATATAAACACCAGATTGTCGAATAAATATGATTTTGATATTATTCTTTTAAAATATCATGACATTGTGCTGGGAGTCAGCTATTTCAAACTAGACAAGTTAAAAACCCCCTTTCATCGCAAAGAAATTTGGGTTGTATATTTTGGGCAGGCACTAAAAAATGAATATTACCGGGGCAGCGTTATTTGGCGTACTGGGCACTGGTATGCCAAAAAGAATATTAGTTATCTCTATCCCATAAAAAGAACAGTGGGCTTATCTGTAATAAGCACCCCAAAAGTCTTCGAGCACTTTACGAAACTTTTTAAAAACCATTTCCCAAATTTAGGATCTTATGAGGTGGGAAAAAGTTTTTCTATTGCCAATTTTTTACGAAATACATATGGAAAAAGAGGCGTGCAGCTCAAATTTGACAGCAACTATTGTTTTGCCATACTGGATTTTGATCCCATTGATATCACTGATGATTGGGAAAGGCATTATAAGGCCAAAAATGAAGCTATCAATGAGTTTTTTATTACAAATGAAATTATCAAATTTGAAGGCGGCAGAATTTATGACAACAATATTGCACTCATTGCATGTGGCTATCGAAATCCTCGGAATTTCATGGCAAAGTAACAGGTACATATTCAAATATGATTGATTATATGTGTTTCTGATTATTCTTTAAAATTTTGAAAGGATTTTATCAAAAATTGACGCTGTAGAGTCAAAACTTAGAACTTCCCGACTATGCTATGGGCCATTTTTACGAAGTGTTAGACTATGATAGGTCAAAATTGAGACCATCTTGCCTAAATTTTAACTTCTTAGATCTAATGTTGGACCATTACGACTCAATTTTTAACGCCCGAGGGCTAAATTTGAGCGTATTGAGTCTAACAGAAGACCTTTTTGGTCCAACAGAAGGTCTTTTTAGCCCAACGCATTACAGAGATCTTTAGATATCTGGCCTTGTCCCACAAAAAACGACGGGGACCATTGTTTCCGATCCCCGCCGCTTGTAATAAAACTTAACCGTAAATGAAAAAACTTTACCCTTAACAAAACCAATGATCGATCCGGTTCTACGCCATCACTCCATTGGGCATACTTGTTATTTGGATAATCTTTTATTGCAAACAAATATGGGGCTTTAGTACGGGATTGGATGACAAAAAGTGTTCATATCAGTTAAACTCGGGACGAATACATCGTTAAAAGTGATAAAGACATGAAGGGTATTTTTTTGAACATCGTTTGTTTATTGTTGTCCCCGACACTAACCGTTCTTTTTTCCCTTACAAAGGCATATAGTACTTACTTGTTCTATTATCCCAAAAACATTGTACGTTATCCCACTTTTAATGAGCGTTAGCACTAATTATTGGATACTTCTCTTAATATGGTTATACTTTGTTTTGAAAGGATGAAACCTTAAAAAAATTATGGAAAGAGATACAACCGAGAAAAGGGCGTGGGGGGTAACAAACACTATATATACTGCTCTGACCCTATTGCTTTGTCTTATGGCGACCTTTGCACGGGCCCAGGTGGACGCCGTCAAGGTGACGGAAATCAAATCCAAGAACCGGATCGCTTTTTTTGCCGAGAACAGGACCTTTACGGACTATGATGTGCTATTTGAGGTAAAGGGCTCCAATTTTGGACAGAGTAAAGCCAAACCCAGGTGGATCAGAGTTCCGGCAGCATCCAGGGTCCACTTAAAGACCATTATTTTATTTCGGGGCAAACGACCGGTCTACACCAAAACATTAAAGACCAATGACAGTTTATCAAAACGGGCGTTGAAAAAGGAATTCGAGGTATTGAATATCCCACCGCCTAAAGTCAAGCCTAAAAAGCAGATCACAATCTACACATCCAAGAGTTGTGATGCCTGTGATAGTATTGTAGGCCAACTTAATTCCCAAAATATGATCTTTAGAAGTGTTTCCTTGGATGAAAGACCCGAAATAAAAATACAATTGGGTCAATTTTTGTCAAGATCGACCCAAGAGATGGATTCTTTGTCCAGCCCCATAATCAGTTTGGGGGGCAAGCTCTACAGTTGGATCACCACTTTTGACCGGATGATGGAGGAAGTAGAAAAAGATTAAGGCTGTTTTGGCCATGAGGCCACTTGTAAATAGCATGGGCAAAGGCCTGCAAAAAGGTTGAGGCAATTCGTGTTTATCCAGAATCCCAATAATCTCTTTTTATGTCCCAACTTAATAGATGTCAGCGCTTTTTATGGGGTATTTTGCGCATTATTTAATTATTGCGATTTAGAGCAATATTAAGTTTATACCAACATACTTATTATTATGTGGCAAATTTTTCCAAAAGAAAGCGAACTTAATTCACTCTTTTTTCTGGTTTTATTTGGTCTTTTTTTTCAAGAGTCGAATGCGCAATTGGGTTTTTGCAACGGTAATTATGGCGATGCCATTTTTACAGAAACTTTTGGCACTGGTGTTTCAAATGGACCTGCTTTGCCTGCAGGCATTACTACTTATCCCTATGTGGACAGCGCGCCAGCCGACGGAGAGTATACGATTTCGAGTCAAACCAATTATTACCAAGGAGTGTGGTTCGATACCACGGACCATACAGGCGACACCAATGGAAAATTACTTATAGTAAATGCAAGCCATACGCCTGGGGAATTTTTTCGACGTACAGTTAGCGGGCTTTGTGAAAACTCCTCTTATGAATTTTCATCATGGATAATGAACCTGGTGTCGGGAACAAGCACTGGCTGTGGGCTACAAGGAGGCATCCCGGTGAATTTAAAGTTTGAAGTATGGGACAATACGAACACACGGTTATTGGCGACCGGTGATACCGGTGATATTTTTGCCAAAGCTTCCCCTACTTGGGAACAATATGCCCTGGTATTCCAGACTTTGCCGGGTCAAACCTCGGTCATTTTAAAAATGTTGAACAACGGCCGGGGGGGATGTGGCAATGACGTTGGCATTGACGACATCGTATTCAAAAGTTGCGGTGATACTATTTTACTTACAGACAGCACCAACAGCACTTCCATTGCGGTTTGCGAAAACCAAGCACCGATAACAACGACTTTGACCGCCCATCCTGATTTTTCTGTGTTCAAAACCCATGCCTATCAATGGCAGGAAAGTGCGGATGGAGCAAATTGGAATGACCTTATCGGTGAAACCACTCCTATTTTCATAGCACCTCTCAACACCGCTACTTTCTATAGGGTAAAGGTTGCCGAGGATGCCATTAATCTGGCAAATTCAAGTTGTAGTGTTTTTACAAATGTTTTTCATGTAGCTATTGTTGGTATTCCAGATGAGCCCATAAGCCAAGGTGATGTGGAACTATGTGTTGATAATCCCGGGGGCGTTCAGGTTTGGGTTCCAAACGATGTCCTGGTCAATTGGTATGATGCGCCTACTGGAGGCAACCTATTGGCAGAGGATTCTGCGCTATACCCCACAACAATTTCAGGCACTTATTATGCGGAGGCAGTGAGCAAAACAACAAATTGTATTTCCAACACACGAACCGCAGTTTCAATTGTTTATTTTGATTTGCCCGTGTTGGAAGGCGAAAGTTTGACTTTCTGCGAAGGACAATCAATTTCGCTATCAGCAGGTGTGACTAATGCTTCCTATTTGTGGAACACCGGAGAAACGACTAAGGAAATAGTGGTAGCTTCCCCTGGCACCTATACTGTTGTTATCACCAATGGAAATGGATGTTCAACCACCAAAACGATTCAACTTTCGCAAATTGACAATCCGATAATAGACAAGGTAGTATCGGATTATCGAAATTTAACCATTCTTACTCTTAATTCAGGGGATTTTGAATATTCCCTCGATGGTCTTATTTATCAAGAAACACCCTTCTTTGAAAACCTACGGGGTGGTGTTTATAACATTTTTGTAAGGGAGAAAACTGGTTGTGGCGTCGCACAATTGCATTTTGTCCATCAGGTTGTTCCACGTTTTTTTACCCCCAACGGGGATAATAGGAACGATGTGTTCCAACTGGAAGGAATAGATCCTTCACAGGAATTCAGCATTGAGATTTATGACAGGTCCTCTAAATTGTTATTTCAATCAAAAGACCTAAATTTTCAATGGGATGGGGCTTATAAGGGCAAGGCACTTCCCGCTTCGACTTACTGGTATCGTATTCAAGTGAGGGGGAGTATCATTATTGGACATGTTACATTGTTACGTTAGGAGATTAGTACGTGATCATGGAATTCTGTTCAAATAGGGATTGCGACATGGCCATTGTTAGTAGGGTCTGGCTTTTTTCAATATCCTTTATGGTGGCTATGGATGCATTGGTACGTTTTCAAAACTTATAAAACTCCAAACCACTTATAAACAGGGGTTTTACGGAGTAAATAGAGTATGTAGCGCTGCGCCAGCACGCTACCCTTGCTCTTCAGCGCCCATTATGGGGGATCCGATGGTTGGGATGGCGCACGCATAAGGGCGGGCGAGTGCCCGTTGGGTCTTATGTATGTGTCATAGACTATAACGAACCGGGGTTGACCCACCAAACAAAAATGATATATGTCAATTATTGAGCGTTGGCGTGAATAAAGATTTTAGCGGATGCAGGAGGAGACTCCCCTGCCTTCCTCAGAAAGGAAAGTGAAAGTAAGGGAGTTAGGGGGTAAAAACATACTTATTTTTTGACTTACAGTGGTTAAGCGTCATCAATAGAAGCTAATTATAAAGAAACGGAAAGGGGTGAGAAAAGCCTGGATATATGTAGTTATAGACCACAAGAACTATAGTTCATAAAATGTTTGTCCCAATCATCGCCTCTTCTATCCCATTTTTTAGCTTGATCAACACATTTTTATAGAGATTAACAGTAAAGGATTGAATTTTGTTTTGAAATAAAAAGACGGGCAGTTTTAGGTCCATTGTACTATGGGCAATTTTTGGAGTAAGTATGTATGCTTAATCAAGAACTATTCACGCTTTGAAATACGTAGTAAAAATAATCTTGAGAATAAATAATTGAAGTGCCCATTGAATGAGTCAAGAGAATTCTAAATAAAAACCGCCCACATTAAAAATAAATAAAATGAAAAATAACAAACTATACTTTTTTACCATATTCGCTATATGCTGCATTGGGTCTTATGCTCAACAGGATGTAACATTTACACTGTACAATTATAACATGAATATCATCAACCCGGCCTATGCGGGAGCTGGTGAAAAATTTGAATTCACATCAAACTACAGAGCACAATGGGCGGGTCTTGATGAAGCACCCGAGACCTGGAGTTTTTCATTGAGCAGCCCAATACGCATAAAAGAAGGAGTAGGCGATAAGGTGGGACTGGGTCTCTCTGTGACCAACAGTAGTGTGTTCGTACTCAAAGAAACTGATGTTTTTGTTGATTTTTCCTATAGGTTACAATTAAAGGAAACATTGGATCTGTTTTTAGGGGTTAAAGCGGGAGGAGCTGCCGTTAACATAGATCTGGCAAGTATAGGACTTGATAACGACCAGCTTTTTTCAGAAAATGTAAGTGTGTTCAATCCAAATATTGGGATAGGTGCCTATTTAAGGGGAGAAAACTATTTTGTAAATATATCCGCACCAGCGCTTCTAAAAACAAGAAGATACGAAAAGGAATCTGGTATTGTGACACAGGCCACCGATAAAATGCAATTTTTTATGGGAGCGGGCTATCATTTTCCTTTGAATGGGGATGTGACCTTTACACCCTCTTTTTTAACACGGGTAATAAGCGAAGTGCCTTTCTCTATGGATGTTAATGGAACCTTCGACCTATACGACATGGTAGAATTAGGCATCAGCTACAGGTTAAAAGAATCCATAAGTACTGTTGTGCTATTTAAGATGTCGGATGGAATCAAGATAGGATATGCTTATGATAGAGCTATTACAGCAATAAGTAATTATAGAAGAGGAAACCACGAAGTGATAGTAAAGGTTCCACTACTATTTTTAAAAAAACGATCACAACAAAATGAAAAACAATCACAACAAAATGAAAAACAATCACAACAAAATTAAGATAAGTGTAGAAATATATGGCAATAATAAACTATGTGCTTATGTATAAATGTTACAACGGTCTAAATATATATTGAAAAAGGACAAACAAAGATATATAATGCTGATTGTTGGTTTGGATAAGCGCATTGGATGGTAAATTGGGAGTATTTAGGTTTGTCCATGAATCTTGCCTTACAAAGGGTAGGTTGAGCAAGATGTTCTCACATAAAGGTCCGGGGCCTTTACTAGGGCAACCTTTGTACTTCCTAATAGCAGTCAATAATGTATACAACCAATAATACATGGATATAAAAAAATTACAATTACGTACCATTATCCGTCACTCAAAAATTAGAACACTAGTTTCTGATATGGGCGAAAATTAAAAATGTTATTGGCACTAAGGTAAGTGTTCATTAAACTGTATAAAAAGTAAAATAAGATAAAATTTGAAACGTTATAAAAAGGTATCAGTTTGATCCGTTTTTATGGAAGTAAATGAATTTAGGTTTAAGATAGAAGAGCACAGTCGTATTGAAAACAAAAGAATAGTCATTGGAATTATTAACAATTTATATCACCAATAAAAATCAATAAAAAAATGATACGTATTAAAACCTGTAAAACATTGTTTTTTATGCTACTAACCCTAGCATTTTCCTCCTGTAATTCTGATGATGACGCTAATCCTAACCCTAACCCAGAAAATAGTGAAGAAATAAGGGCTACTAAAGAAAAATTAGTTGGAGAGTGGAAATTGATAAGCAGCACTATTGACAATAAAAATGTTTCACCTGAAGAATTTGAATGCTTAAAAAATTCAACTGCGACTTTTAATCAGGATGACACTTATGAATTAACTTTTTTAAAACTAGGGAGTAATTCTGCAACTCTTTGTTCTAGAACAGTTACACAATCTGGGACCTATACGGTCATTGGTTTGGATAGTGTTACTTTTTTCAATTTTGATTCTGAGATCGAGTTGATTGACGATACCTTACAGATTACTTCAAAAGTTACCAATGGTGGTCAAGAACAAGACCAAATTGATATTTTTATTAGAAATGACAATTCGGAATTGGAGGAAAATCCGGATGAAGAGACAGATGATGTGGAAACAGATGAGACAGATGAGGATAATGGTGACAATACTTTTGATGGTACAGCGGTGATTCAAAAGATATTGGGGAAGTGGCAAATCGAATCCGACCGAGATTGCCTTCAAAAAAACACCATAGAATTTAAAGCTCAAAGTGTTTTTGAATTCATTCAACATAAGAAAACCTTTAATCGTAGAGATTTGTTAAATTATAATGTAAGCGTAAGTTATCCTTTGCCAGAAAGTATTAATGCAACAATTTTCAAAGGAAATGACATGGTTGTCTTTGATACCAGTGCAGAATGTCAATTTATCAAAACAAGCACTCTGGAATATGTGGTAAAAGATGAGAAAACCATAGTACTTAAAAACATATCAGGATTAAAACTTTTGTTAGAAGATGACACTACTATTAAACTTATATATACGTTTACAGATAGTGATAACAATGAACAGGTTAGAGAATTTGTTTATAACAAGCTATAAGACAATATGAGAAGACCCAGTTTATTAGGTAAATAATGGATAATATAAAAAATGGAGGTAAACTTACCTCCATTTTTTAGTTTCAATATTCTAAAAAAGTTACTCTTTTATAATGGTTTTGATCAAAATAATGACCTAATATATTTTTATAAGATCCGATCCTTCGCTTACTACAATTCTGCTAATCCTGAGTTTGCTTTGAACTCGAAATTCTCATTGGATTTTTAGTATAAAAATTTTATCGACACATCATGTTTAAGGACTGTCTATTCTTCCCAAGTCCACGATGGCGAATAGTCATCATCTTTAAATAATTCTCCAAGCCCCTTGAACTGTTTTAGTCGTAGTACCTCATCTGCCTCCATTCCCAAGGCATCCATAATTTTTGCCGAGGACCATCCGTTATTTGATAGGGTTTTTACGACTTCGCCTATTTCTCCTATCTGATGCCTCCCACGAGCCCTGTTATGCTGAATTGAGGCTACTATTTGGTTTTTGTTGGATGTATTCAATATTACCACAGGAACATTTTGATTTAACCTGTTACGCAACTCTTTGTTTCTTTTTATAATTTTCCAACGATGGTAACCATCTATTAATTCATACAGTTGGTTTTTTTCTGGCGCTACCAACAAAGGTTGAGTGATTCCATGGTCCAGCATAGAACGAAGTAGTAGTCGTTTTTCGGGGCTTGCCATTTTATTGGGGTTATAGCTATTTGGTGAAATGGAATTCACAGGTACCCATAGTACTTCTGAAATGGGTTCTTTATGTTGATTGAAAGCTGCTACAATCTTTTTTATTAGCTCCTTTTTACGATTCTCAAAAATGGCTTCACTTTCTTTTATGATGTCTAAAATGTCTTGTTTTACACTTTTATTCATAAGGCTGTTTTTTTGCATATAAGGTCTTATAGGTATTTTTAGTTTGACAAAAGCCCAAACTGCGACACCACCAATCGTTTTTGATGATACATTTACATATTCTTCTCCAGGATGGTATCTTTCCTCTATTTTCTAATTTTAAGTTGCCCTCATCAGGAACTAGCTCTAAAGTAAATCCATTATTATTCCACCACCTGAGAAAGGTTTTTATTTTCCCGGCATAATGTTTTCTTGTAATTTCTGGCATAGATTGTAATAAGATATAGGTGTATCTTTCCCAGGTAAGTCCCTCAGGTAATACCACTTTTATTCTGCCCAAAACCGCCGTTTTGCTATAAAGTGCTCCAAAATTAACTCCATAAACTCGTGTTACTACCTTGTTCCAGGTATCTGGTTCTATCTGCTGATAATAGGCAAGGCTTTGGCGTTGGTCATCACCATAAGGTTGGCAAATACGCATTTTGTGAATGGACATTCCGCATAAATAAAAATAATCATATAGTTTATTATACTGTATCTTCTGCTTTCCCACATAACGCCATATATCTTCGGTGCGCCAATCGTAGATAGGGTAAGAGAACACTAAATTATTTGAAGCCTTACTTAACCAGTTTTTGCCACGCCAACCGTGTTTTGTAACAGAAAAGAACCTGTTTAAACTTTCATCTGACCGAATCCCCAATAGGCAAGTGCACCTTGCACCGTTTGAAAACCAATTACCCCATTGGTATACAAAATCTTCAAATTCCATTCCATATTTAAAAAAAGGATATTGCTCTGGATTAGATACTACTTGTGGGTGTTGCGGCATTGGGCGAATCCATACGTTGGATTGTTCTGGATCCCAACAGCGCCAATGAGGTTGAAAAACACTAACCGAGTTTCTAAGATTTAAAGGCAAACAAATCCAATGCAAATTAATCTCTTCTGAATTTAGAGCCACTTTTTCAATATGACGTATTGTGGTATCGTATTGCCCTTCTAAATCGACAAATAATACATCAAGAGGTAGTCTATTTTCTAACTTTGCCATTTCGAGTGCCATATGTAACATTACGGTACTGTCTTTCCCACCACTAAAAGCTATATATACTTTAGGGAACGTATTAAAAATATCCTGTATACGTTTTTTGGCCGCGACATAAACATTATCTTTCTGATAGTTTTTAGGCATTTTTTATGTAGTGCTAATGGTTAATATCATTTACTGCTTTCATGGTTGTTTTTCTTTGACACTACATTTTCAAACTATTACATTCACCTGTAAGGTATTAGCAATGTCTAGCAAAATTTGCATTATTTCCACGATCATTTTTGAAGGCTTTGTTATTGTTATATAGATTTTATTAACGAGGGGTTATTCCATGAATAATGATATTATAAACAGGACTGTACATATAAACAGTATGACTGCCAACGCACATAAAGCATATAATTTTTCTTCTAAATGTTTCATTTAAAGTTTTTCTATTAGATAGAATTCATCGTGACTTTTCTAATTCCCAAAAAAAATCAAGATCACAGTCAGTTCTTATGGATAGTAAACATCTCTTTAGTGCTGTCATCGTGATTAAAATGGATCATATCCTAAAAACAGATATAGACATAGAGCGGCGATATATAGACAAATTACTATTATCGCTATTGCTTGAAATAATGTTTTTATTGTTTTCTTCATATTTTCTATTCGTTTTTTAGCTGGGATACTACTTTTTAAATTTTATAGTCTTTTTCTTTTTTCTCGTAATTCCAATAATTCACTGTATGTTTTTGACTAAATAAGGGTACTGCGTTAGAAATGTCTAATTTGTATTTGTTTGCTATTAGCGGTTTAAAATTTAAACCGTCAATATGAATTCTATTACCTACTACCTTATAGACTTTGTCTATATTGATGATTACAGACCTATTAATTCTTAAAAAATTCTTTGGTAAAATTTCTGATATGGATTGGAGTGTTTCTCTTATCAAGTGTTTTTCATTGTTAGCGAGGTATATGGTGATGTAATTACGATCACTCTCCAAGCATAAGACCTCTTTCAAATGAAATTTGATTAGAGAATATCCTTCCTTTAAGAAAAAAGTATCTTTTTGAGGCGATATTTTCTCTGCTTCTGATACGCTTTCTAGTGGATTCTCTTGTATGCATGCCAGCGCCTCATTATTTACAGTGTTTTTTATTAGGGTATTAAAATTAACAAAAGGTTTAAAGAAAATTCTATACAAATCAATGGTTGCATTGCCTTCAGCAGTTTTTACCTTTTGTGTAATGTTACTATAAAAAGTTATTTTGTATTTATATTTATGAAATAAGTGGTATATCACAATATCATCTCTAAATATATCAAAGAAGTAATAGTCAATTAATATAAAATCGTATTCGTTTTTCTGTTCTGATAACCATATATCTTTCCAAGAAAAAAAAACCGTACTTCTTCTTACCCCACTTAACTTTAAATCCTCTAACAAGGATGTGCATTGTGATTTTTCCCTCGCCAAAATTGCCACTTTATTCGTCATATAAATCTTAAATTTTCTTTTTTGTACTATAAGATCAAAAACCTCGTTGCTACTTTTTTTAAAACCTTAGCATCTACATACTAAGGTGAAAAATAAGCGTGCCCTTACTTGATTTGGAAATTGAGGTCATTAAGGGAGAATATTAAATTTGACCTATCCAACTTAATGCCAAGATAACGACACGCATATCGTTATTATTTATAGACAAAACTACCTTCATTTTTCATGCTAAAACATGGATAATTATCTATTAAGCATGGATAATTTTATTTTACGTTTTGATAAGGGTTGTATTTGTCTATGTAATACTTTAAATTATAAATGATGAGATTAAAAAACTTCGGTTTCAGTTTCAGTTTTAATTTCTACGCTAATATTCATCCTAATTATCAATTCTTGTAAAAAAATGTGTTTAAGCGTGTTAAAATGGGGACTAAAAAACGGTTTTAAGGGACTTTACAAAACAGTTTTCACAAGTGTTTATGTGTTAAATATTTATTGATATTCCTATTTGATAATATAGATTAAAGTCGTTTTGTTAGAGAGGGACTCCAGAATTAAGATGCGAAAAAAGTTGCTGACTCAGCAAAAAGACTATAAGTCTTAATCTAGAGTAGATGATCAAGTTAAACAAGGCTGAACTACAAATGGTAGACAAGCGTATTAAAACTATTGAGAATTTGATAAAACAATCTGTTGGAACGTTTTAAAGATAAAGAGAAGTAAGACTGTGAGTAATTGTGGAGCAACATCGTATAATCCCTGTTAAACCAATGACATCCCTCGGGTTTTCAAATACCTTAAGTTGTGCATTGTGGACATCATTGATTTAGACCTTGTTCCGCAAAAAAAAAGACGGGAACCTTTGTTGTAAATCCCCGCCGTTGTTAAAAACCTAAAACTAACTCAAAAAAATTTACCCTTATATATAAGACCAATGTCTGATTTAGCTCTACACCATTACTTCATCGAGCATGCTTTTTGTTGAATAAACCGTTCTTGGTAACAAAAATGGGGTTTTAGTACAAGACCGAATCATAAAATGTGTCCATATCGGTTAAAACCGGGACAAACAGTCTGTTAAAAGTGATAAGGGCATGGAAGATGTATTTTTGAACATCGTTTGTTTATTGTCGTTCCCGACACTAGCCGTTCTTTTTTCCCTTACAAAGGCATATAGTGCTTACCTGTTCTATTATCCCAAAAACATTGTATGCTATCCCACTTTTAATGAATTTTAACACTAATTATTGGATGCTTCTCTTGTGTGATCATTCTTTGTTTTTGATTACTATACTAAAAGCTGATGGAGTGGATTTGTCATTCTTAGTTCTTTTGGGGATCAGTTCATCAAATTCCGCTGGTCATGCCCAAGTTCAAAACGGGCGATAGATTCCCGTCGGCGGACATTTTGGGATACAAGATCACTCCCATGTTTCCATCCCGGAACAGGGAAACAATTATGAAATATAAAATAAGATATGCATACAAAAGAAAATACATCAGAAGAAATAGATTTAGGACAACTGTTCAAACTTATAGGAAACACAATTAATACATTTTGTAACCGCGTTTATAATAGTTTGAAAGCCATATATCACCTTTCTATTTTATGTATTCTCTTCCTTAGAGTTCATTTTTTTAAGTTTTGTTTGGCGGCTATATTAGGCATTGAACTTGGGGGTTACTTAGATTATAATGAATTGTATATATAAATCTTCTATGATTGTACGACCTAATTTTGATAGTGTATGGCAGCTATATAGTAATATTCAATTTTACAATCAATTGGTAAAAGAAAAAGAAAGTGAAAAGTTGGCAAGAGTATTACATATTCCTCAGTCAGGAGCATAAAGTATAAAAAATATTAAAATAATAGCATTAATAGATAGAGGACAAAAAATTATAAAGTTTGATGAGTTTATTAAAGATCTGGATTCTATTACACGAAAGAACATAAATTATCAAGATTACTTAAAGAACTTTAATGAAATTAATTCAGAATTTCATGAAATCCAAATAGAGGCAACAGCACCTGAAATAGCAAAACAATGCCAAAATGTAATAGTAGCCTCTGTAAAAACCAATGAATATTTCAAGCTTCAAAAAAAGGTTAATGATGATAATTTGGCAGTTAAAGATACTATGATTAGTGAACAGCTAAAGGAAATCAATAAATTACAATCGCTTTATAAAGAAATAAGAATTTTAGAAGCGCAACAATCGGTAGGAGTAGGAACAACTAATATTAATTAGGCAAATAATAAAATAAAGCAAGCCCCAGAATTTGAGTTATTCGAACAAATAGAAAAATTAAAAGAAGAAAAAACTGAGGTAAACATAGAGAAGGCAAATACAAAAAATATCATCAATATAGTTTCTGATTTTCCTAATAGAGGAAAATTGATAAATGACTTAAGATTTAAAAAAATAGTACAAATACCTGCATTATTTATGGTTATTCTATTTTTAATATTAATAATGTCGACCTTTAATAAGTACCTGGCTAGATATAGTAAATAGTACAGTTATTAAATGGTGTAAGTCCTTGGAGAATGTTATTTAGTGCATTTCGGTAATTATCGGAGTCGAAGAAGTTCATTAGCTTATCTTTCTCTATGTTTGTAATGAATAAGTTTCTTTAGACTTGAATAAGTGAATAAGTATTAAATTTAGAAGAAGAAATAGTAAAACAATAATTGCTTAAGTATAATACGGTGGAGTTGTGGTGAAGATTTACTCGTTTTGTAGACTTCAGAATTTCAAGAAATTCTCCTTTTAATACTGTAAATTCATTTGATGAGCGATATGATATCAACATCGTATAATCCTGTTAAACCAATGACATCATATAAAGACATACATCAGGTTTTTAAATACTTTTGAACTGTGTATCATAGGCATCTTTGGTATCGGACCTTGTTCCACAAAAAACGACGGGAATCGTTATTGTAAATCCCCGTCGTTACTATTAACTCAATAAATCATGAAAACGCTTACCCTTTATAAAACCAATGATTGATTTGACTCTACAGTATCACTCCATTGGGAATACTTTTGTTGGGTGCAACCCTTCGTTATATTTACAAAAGTGGTGTTTAGCATGGGAGTGGACAATATAATGTGCCCACATCGGATAAAACCGGGACAAACAGGTTGTTAAAAGTGATATAGGCATGAAAGACATATTTTTTGAACATCGTTTGTTTATAGTTGTTCCCGGCACTGACTAGGGGTGTATAGTACCCGCTTGTTCCATTATCCCAAAAACGCCGTATACTATCCCATTTTCAAGGAAGTTCAGCACTAATTATTGGATTTTTCTGCTACATGGACATTATTTATGGTTGAAATAATATGCAAAAAGCAAAAAAGCATCGAAATGAAAAAACAATTACAATTAATAGTATCTACGATTCTTATGGTTCTGGCGGGCCTTATCGGCTATGGGCAACAAATGGGTGACGTGTTTACTTATGACAATGTCACGTATCGAGTAACGAAACTTGTCCTCAACAAAGAAGTGACCATACAAAGCAGTACAAATACAGGAGGAGCCCTGACAATGCCCGAAACCGTAACCTATCAGGGTAATAACTTTAGCGTTACCATTATTGGTCCCCATGCTTTTAAGGACAAGGCCTTGACCAGTGTGAGAATCCCCAACAGTATTAAAATTATTGGGACCGATGCATTTAGGAACACCACCTTGGAGAGTGTGACCATTCCCGAAAACGTTACCCTTATTGCGACGGGTGCTTTTAAGGACAACCCCCTGACCAGCGTACTGGTATTGGCCAATGTACCTCCAAGCCTTCCCGCAAATGATACTTTTTCAAATCCGGGTATAATAGAAGTAGTGGTGCCCGTTGGTAACAAAACCACTTATGAAAGTAATCCTGCTTGGGGCAATAGGTATGCTTTTAAGGACATCACGCAATTTGGGGTAGGAACAGCCTTTACGGGCAACGGTATTGGTTATCGAATAACGTCCGTAAACCCTGGAAAAGTGGCGGTGACCGGAAGGACCGGTAGCTCAACGGATACCGATATAACCATACCCGGTACGGTGTTTTATGGGCAGGACTGTGCTGTGACCAGTATTGGTAACAGTGCTTTTGAAAACAACCAATTGGCCAGTGTGACCCTACCCAACAGTGTGACCAGTATTGGGAGTAGTGCTTTTAGGAACAATCAATTGACCGAGGTGACCATACCCGATGGTGTAACCAGTATTGCGCAAAGTACTTTTAGTAACAATCAATTGACCAGTGTCGAGATTCCCAACAGTGTGACCAGTATTGGGAGTAATGCTTTTGATAACAATCAGTTGACCGGCGTGACCATTCCCAACAGTGTGATTAGTATTGCGCAAAGTACTTTTAGTAACAATCAATTGACCAGTGTCGAGATTCCCAACAGTATGACCACTATTGGGAGTGGTGCTTTTGAGGATAATGCCTTGACCAGTGTAATCATTCCCGAAGGCGTTACCAGTATTAAGGAAAATGCTTTTGCCAACAATCTATTGGCCACAGTGGTGCTGGAGCGCACAGATCCCCCATCAATTCAAACAAACACCTTTGGAAACCATAATCAAATAGATGTGTTTGTTCCCAGGGGTGCCCTAGGTAGTTATCAGAACCATGCCGAGTGGACAGAGTTCAAATCCATTACAGAAGTACTGGGGATTAACGACAGCTTTACGGTTGAAGGCATCACCTATAAAGTAACGGGGCTAGGTTCCACCAACACCGTCACCATAACGGACAATACAAATACAGGGGACCTCACCATACCCGGATCCGTAAACTATGGGCCTAATGGCTTTGAGGTTACGGGTATCGAGGATGAAGCTTTTACCTTTAATCAATTGACCCGTGTCACCATTCCTGCTAGCATTACCGGTATTGGTGCCAATGCTTTTAACGGCAATCTGAATCTTGCCACAGTGGTACTGGAGGCTGCAGATCCCCCATCAATAGAAGAAAACACCTTTGGAAACCGTAACCAAATAGATGTGGTGGTGCCCAGGGGTGCCCTAGGTAGTTATCAGAACCATGCCGAGTGGGTAGGATTCAAATCCATCACGGAAGAACTAGAGATTAACGACACCTTTACAGTTCAAGGCATTACCTATAAAGTAACGGCGCTGGGCCCCAACACGGTCACCATAATAGACAATACAAATACAGGGGACCTCACCATACCCGGATCCGTAAACTATGGGCCTAATGGCTTTGAGGTTACCCGTATTGGTGATGACGCTTTTGATAGTAATCAATTGACGAGTGTAACCCTACCGAACAGTGTAACCCGTATTGGGGATTATGCTTTTTTTAAGAATCAATTAAGTAGTGTGACCCTACCGAACAGTGTAACCCGTATTGGGGATAATGCTTTTATGCATAACCAATTAACGATTGTAACCCTACCTAACAGTGTAACCCATATTGGGGATAATGCTTTTAGTCATAATCAATTGACGAGTGTAACCCTACCGAACAGTGTGACCAGTATTGGGGGTGGTATTTTTGAGAACAACCAATTGACTAGTGTGACCATACCAAGTAGTGTGACCAGTATTGGGAATAGTGCTTTTGCCAACAATCCATTGGCCACAGTAGTGTCAGAGCGCGCAAATCCCCCATCAATTCAAACAAGCTCCTTTGGAAACCGTAACCTAATAGATGTGATAGTCCCCAAAGGTGTCCCTGCCGGTAGTACCAAAACCGCTTATGAAACCAACTGGGGCATGGATTTTAAATCCATCACAGAAGTACTGGAGATTAACGATACCTTTACAGTTGAAGGGATCACCTATAAAGTAACGGGGCTGGGTTCCACCAAGACGGTCACCATAACGAACAATACAAATACAGGGAATCTTATCATACCCGGGACCATAACCAGAGGGGGCAATGACTTTAGTGTTACGGGTATCGAGGATGAAGCTTTTGCCTTTAATCAATTGACCCATGTGACCATTCCCGATGGCGTTGCCAGTATTGGTGCCAATGCTTTTAACGGCAATCCGGACCTTGCCATAGTGGTGCCAGAGGGCACAGATCCCCCATCAATTCAAACAAACACCTTTGGAAACCGTGACCAAATAGATGTGGTGGTGCCCAGGGGTGCCCTAGGCAGTTATCAGAACCATGCCGAGTGGGTAGGGTTCAAATCCATCACGGAAGAACTGGAGATTAACGACACCTTTACAGTTCAAGGCATTACCTATAAAATAACGGCACTTGGTAGTCTCAACACCGTGAGGATTGAAGGTTACGAGGGTACGGCTACCAGTATAAACATCCTTCAAACCATAACCTATGGGCCTAATGACTTTGAGGTTATCAGTATTGGCGATGGTGCTTTTGAAAACAGCGACTTGACCAGTGTGACCATACCGAATAGTGTGGCCACTATTGGGGAACGGGCTTTTCTGAACAACCAATTGAGCAGCGTGACCATACCGAACAGTGTAACGAGTATTAAGGATTATGTTTTTGCCGGCAACCAATTGACCGAGGTTACCATACCGGGCAATGTGACCAGTATTGGCGGATGGGCTTTTGCAGTCAATCCAGACCTTGTTACGTTGATTGTAGAGCCCTCCAATCCTCCAACACTCCACGAAGATGCCTTTCGGGATTTAATAAACAACATCGATTTTCGTCATCAAATAGATGTGTTTGTTCCCAAGGGAAAGAGACAAGTTTATTTAGATCATGGGTGGACGGGCTTCAAATCCATCAAGGAGGTTGTAGAGCTTGGGGACACCTTCAGTGTCGATAATATCACATACAAAATTACTGAAATAGTCCCCGATAAAGAGGTAGCGGTTATAGGCTATAGCGTTACGGGAGGAGGGATGATCATCCCTCCAACGGTGGATCATGTCCCAAACACAAACACCTACACGGTGACCAGTATTGGGGAAGATGCATTTTGGAACAACCAATTGACCAGTGTTGTCATACCCGAAAGTGTGACCAGTATCGGGCAACGTGCTTTTGGTACCAACCAATTAGACAGTGTGACCATACCCGATGGTGTCACCAGTATTGGGCAATGGGTCTTTGCCGCCAACCAATTAACCGAGGTTACCATACCGGCCAGTGTGGAAAGTATAGGGTACCAGGCCTTTTATGATAACCCAAATCTTGGCTTGGTGAGGGTCGAGCGTAACGATCCCCCAGCGCTGGATCCAAATGCCTTTCAAGGCACGCACAGTGATCTTCGTCACCAAATAGATGTGGTCGTTCCCAAGGGTACCCGGGATACTTATATCAATCCGGTCAACGGATGGACGGGCTTCAAATCCATCAAGGAGGTTGTGGAGATCGGGGACACGTTCGTTGCCGATAATATCACATACAAGATTACTTCTTTAGCACCTTATGAAGTTGAGGCAACAGATTATAACACTGTGGGTGGTCGAATAGTGACCATCCCCCCAACGGTGGATCACGGCCTGAACACGTACATGGTGACCAGCATAGGGGAATTTTTTGGCCAATATCCTTACTCGGTGAGCTTGGTGAGGGTAGAGGCCGATGATCCACCAATACTGCATCCAACTTCCTTTCAAAATCAAGGCCGTAGCCAAATAGATGTGATTGTTCCCGAGGGCACTAAAGACGCATATCTGAATGCGGGGTGGACGGGTTTCAGATCCATTACAGAGCCCTACGACGTAGGAAATACCTTTACCGATGGTGACATCATATACCTAATCACATCATTGGAGCCCAATACTGTAAAAGCTATATACTATACGGGTACGGCCACCCATGTAAACATTCCCGAAATAGTAAACACAGTTAATGGGCTCTTCACGGTGACCGCTATTGGTAACGAAGTCTTTAAAGATAAAGGATTGACCAGTGTGGCCATACCAAACAGTGTGACCAGTATTGGAGATCATGCATTTTCGGGGAACCAATTGACCGAGGTGACCATACCCGATGGTGTCACCAGTATTGGGGAGTGGGCTTTTGATAACAACCGATTGACCGAGGTGATCATACCCAACAATGTCACCAGTATTGGATATCGAGCTTTTTCGGTCAACGAATTGACCCGTGTCACCATAGGGAACAGTATAACAAGTATCGGAGAATATGCTTTTGCAGTTAACCAAGACCTTGTGATCGTGGTGATGAAGGCCACCGTTCCGCCAACACTCCACGGAAACAACACCTTCCCTGTTTGGACTTACAAAATCAATTTGATAGTCCCTTTGGGCTCTATAGATGCATATTGGACTGCAGAGGGGAGGTGGAATGACTACTTCATAGGCATTTTCCCGGATCCACCACAAGGCTTCCCTGTCGATAATATATATTACGAAGTTACTTCCTTGAATCCTAATAAAGTTAAGGTGCCACCATACAACTACTATAACATTACGGGAGCGATGACCATCCCCCCTACAGTGGATTTTTTTGGACTGAGCACCTATACAGTGACCGCTATTGCTAGCAGAGCTTTTTACAACCATGGACTGACCAGTGTGACCATACCGGACAGTGTCACCAGTATCGAGGAAGGGGCTTTTGAAAATAACCCAAACCTGGAGACTGTGACTGTAAAGGCCACCGATCCCCCATCGCTCCATCCAGATGCCTTTCAAAATGCATACCGCGACCAAATAGACTTGATAGTGCCTCCGGGCACTAAAGAAGCATATCTGGCCGCAGGGTGGACAGGCTTTAAATCCATTACGGAAGCAGCGGTGGCCGCACAGAGTGCCGTGGTACAGGGTACCAGTGCTAAAGCATCCACTGTAAAAAGCGAAGTAACACCTGCCCATATAAATGATGTCACGGTGTATCCTAATCCCGTACAAGATTACATCAACATTGCATTGGGTGATGGTGAAGCCTTACAACAGGTAAATATATACAATGCCCAGGGTGCCCATGTGCATTCTGCACGCGCCTTACAAATAGATGTAAGCCATTTGCCAAGCGGTATGTATATGCTGGTAATAGAAACCAAGGCTGGGGAGAGAGTGGTTAAGCGAGTAATGATACAATAAGCCACACTGTCACAGATAAATGAATGGATAAATGAATAAATAGTGAATGTTCGTTAAGACTCATAATTCATACGTCACCCTGAATACTGAAACGAGTTCAGCACGGGCTTGTTTCAGTATTCAGGATGACGTTAAGATAGAAGGATGACGTTAAGATAGAAGGATTACGGATATTCAAATGAAGTACAACGCATTTAGTAACTAGAGTTAAATGTAGTGCAAAAACCAATGTATTTGATAAAATCCTTCTTTACTCGATAACCCTGCCCCGGCCCGCGAGATTTAAATGCTAAAGGAGGCTTGCCCCAGGGTAGTTGACTAGGAGTAATGTATAGGGGTCGAACCCGCAAAAAGGTAGTTCGAGGCCGCGAGTTAATGCTTCTCTGGCACTCATTATGGCTTCGAGGCCATGCATTCCCCCTTATTTTTGATACCTTGCGGCTTCGAGGTCATATATTGATGTTTTTTTGGATGAAGATAAGGCATGACAATCCAAAAAAAGGTGGTTCGAACTACCTTGGTGTGGCTTGGCACTACCTCTGTCTGGCCTAAAAGCAGCTTTTTACTGCTTAAGACTACAATGATCCGGCCTAAAACTACCTCATGATGGCGCGGGATGATCTCTTTAATACTTCGAAGCACCTATACATGGCAAAAGACCCCGCTAACTCGAGTATCTTGTTACATGAATAGAGCGAGATGCTCTCACCAGTGCTTCGACTCCGAGGTTCCTGGGCTTCGACTACGCTCAGCCCACGAGGTATAAAATAAAAAACATTATACGGCTCCTATTATCCCTAAAACACCATATAACATCCCATGTTTAAAGGCATTGGACACTAATTGTTGGATACTTCCCTTGATAATCATTCTTTGTTTGTTAAATAATATTTAAAAGTATATAAAAACTACAGTACACTTTATAATGGATAAAGGGAGTAACGTTAAAAAACTATATGTGCAATTTTTAAAGAAGATATGAAACAAAATAACATATTAAGTTTCGAAAAGTTAATACTACTACTAGCAGTTCTTCTTTCTCATGCTTTAGTGCAGGCTCAGACCCCCATGCAGCGTCGTGCGATTACCCGGGATTACGATCATAACAAGCTTCAGGTAATGGCTAAAGAATTTACTGCTACTGCTCATGCAAATAAACAGGAAGCGCTAGCGCTGGCTAAAATACTTAGATGGGAGCCAATTAAGTACAATGCCGATGGCACCTTCGATGAGCTCATGGGGGTCAGGGATGATGGCAGTCCCATTTATTATACACTGTATAACGTAGCTGCCGCCAAGTCAACGCGTACAAATCACTTGAATACAGGCGGTTCGCTGGGACTTGATTTAAATGGACAGAGGATGAAAGTTTATGTATGGGATGGAGGAGCTACCCGGCCCACCCACCAGGAATTTAATGACCAGACTAACCCTAGAGTGATCATTAATGATGGTGTAACAACACGGAATCATAATAGCTGGCATGCACAACACGTGACCGGGACCATTCTGGCAGCTGGTGTACGGCCCAATGCCAAAGGCATGGCTCCCCTGGCACAAGTGTTTACCCATGATTGGGGGAATGACCTGGGAGAAGCGACCATCGCAGCGGGTACGGGCATGCTCTTGTCCAATCACTCTTATGGATTGGATCCCCAGTTCCTTTCCAGCTTGAACTTTGGAGCATATGAGGGTACGGCAAGGGTCTGGGATGAATTGATGTACAGTGCCCCTGCGTACTTGCCTGTGTTTGCTGCCGGAAATGACGGAAACTATAGTGGCAATGATGCTCCGTTAAATGGTAATCCGGCTTTTGACAAGTTATCGGGCTGGCAAACCGCTAAAAACAATCTAGTGGTGGCTAACGCACTAGACGCTAGCGTTACAGACGACGGCTCATTGATAAATGTCTCAATTAATTCCGGAAGCAGTCAGGGCCCTACAGATGATTTCAGAATCAAACCAGAGATTACTGGGAATGGAACGGGGGTATACTCCACAGATGTTGACAATGATGCAGATTATCGTGGCGCGTCAGGAACTTCTATGGCAGCTCCAAACGTAACAGGAAGTCTATTACTGCTACAGCAACATTACAATACTCTGAATAGTTCATTTATGCTAGCGGCTACACTAAAAGGTCTGGCCTTGCATACCGCAGACGATGCAGGCACGCCAGGACCTGATGCCATCTTTGGGTGGGGACTGCTCAACGCAAAAGCCGCTGCGCAGGCCATTACAGACAATGGCGCAACTTCTATCATCTCTGAGCTCACCTTAACCCCAGGCCAATCATACTCCTTGCCAGTTGAGGCAGATGGGGTCAATGATTTGATAGCTTCTATTTCATGGACGGATCCTCCTGGAGAAGTTATGCCGCTTACTGCTCCCAACAACTCTACACCCACATTAGTCAATGACCTGGACATTAGAGTAACCCAGGCCTCCAGTACCTTCTTCCCTTATCGGTTGACTGGTGTAGATACCAATGATCAAGGGGACAACATCGTAGACCCATATGAACGCGTTGATGTGAAAGGAGCCGGTGGCGATTACATCGTTACTGTTACTCACAAGGGTTCACTTTCAGGCGGATCTCAGCACTATTCACTAATCGTCACAGGAGTGAATATTAGTTGCGGTATGACTGGTACTCCTACTAATCTTAATCTCGACACTCTGGGGTGGAACACAGCTACCATATCATGGAACTCCATTCCAAATGCTACCTATGATATAAGATATAGAAAATTAGGATCAACTAACTGGGCAACTGTTTCCTCTTCTAGTGCTTCTTTTTTTGAGCTAAGTGGCCTGGAAAGGGGTACTCAATACGAAGTGCAGGTAAGGAGTAAATGCCCAGACAATAGTATTTTTGCTTATACTGCTTCAGTTTTTTTTACAACAAAAGAAAACTCAAGCTTCATTACTGTCTGGCAGACAACGGCGGATAACGAGGAAATTACCATCCCTACCAATAGTAGCAGCGGTCAATACAACTACACCGTCGATTGGGGTGATGGTACTCCAGCAGAAGAAAGTCTGACTGAAAATGCTACTCACACGTATACAGCCGCAGGAGAGTACGAGATAAAAATCACTGGAGATTTTCCTCATATTCATTTTAATGGTCGTGAGGGATCAGACAAAATACAGGCGGTCGAGCAGTGGGGAATCATTAAGTGGAAAAGTATGAAGGAGGCCTTTGCAGGATGTAGCAACCTGGAAATCACCGCTGCCGACGTACCTGATTTGTCACAAGTAGAATCTATGTTAGAAATGTTCAGTGGGGCTACTTCATTCAATCAGGATATAAGCAGTTGGGATGTAGGCAATGTAACAAACATGAAAGGGATGTTCGAAGGAGCTGCGGCTTTCAATCAGGACCTGGGGAGCTGGACGTCTCATGCTATCAATAGACATGACATGTTCGATGGCTCAGGCTTGGATTGTTCCAATTACTCATCCACCCTGATTGGATGGGAAGCCAATACATCTGTTAGAGATGTCAATTTAGGAGTTACTGGCAGAACCTATGGTTCACGGGCCACAGATGCCCGAGCAAAGCTCCTCGATCGGGGGTGGACCATCTCCGAGGATATATTCAGTACATGGTGTGAACCTTTTGTGACCACCTGGAAAACAACAGCGCAAAACGAGAAAATCACCATCCCTATCAATAGTGGCAGTGGTACTTACAACTACACCGTCGATTGGGGTGATGGTACTATTGATACTAACCAAACCGGCAATGCTGCCCACGAGTATTCCAGCCCGGGAGAGCACGTGGTAAAAATCTCTGGAGATTTTCCTCATATTCATTTTAATGGTCGTGAGGGATCGGACAAAATACAGACCGTCGAGCAGTGGGGAGACATTAAGTGGGAGAGCATGGCGGGAGCCTTCAAAGGATGTAGCAACCTGGAAATCATCGCCACAGATGTACCTGATTTGTCACAAGTAGTATTTCTGTCAGAGATGTTCAGGGATGCAACTTCATTCAATCAGGATATAGGTGGTTGGGATATGAGCAACGTAGAAAGTTTAGAATCTATGTTTCAAAATGCTACTTCATTCAACCAGGATATAAGTGGTTGGGATGTGAGTAGTGTAATCCTCATGCGTCGGGTGTTCAGAGATGCTATTTCATTCAATCAGGACATAGGTAGTTGGGGGGATAAGGTAAGCAATGTAACCAATATGCAAGAGATGTTCGAGGGAGCTACTTCGTTCAACCAGGACATAAGTAGATGGGATCTGAGAAAGGTAACAAGCTTAAATGGGATGTTCAGTGGGGCTGCCACTTTTAATCAAGATATAAGTGGTTGGGATGTGAGCAAGGTAGAATCTATGTCAGAAATGTTCAGTGGGGCTACTTCATTCAATCAGGATATAGGCAGTTGGGATGTGAGCAAAGTAATAAACATGCATGCAATGTTTCAAGGAGCAACTGCTTTTAACCAGGATATAAGCAATTGGGATGTAAGCAATGTAGAAATCATGCGTAATATGTTTTGGAAAGCTACTTCATTCAATCAAGACATCGGTAGTTGGGATGTAAGTAAGGTAACATCAATAACCTGGATGTTCGAAGAAGCTGCTTCGTTCAATCAGGATATTAGTGATTGGAATGTAAGTAGCTCAACATCCATGTTGGGGATGTTCAAGGATGCTACTTCGTTCAACCAGGATATAAGTCGTTGGGATATGAGCAATGTAGAAAGCACAACTTCGATGTTTGATGGAGCTACTTCATTCAATCAGGATATAAGTGGTTGGGATGTGAGTAAGGTAAAATACATGACAGGAATGTTCGAGGGAGCTACTTCATTCAACCAGGACATAGGCAATTGGGACATAAGCAAGGTCACCGATATGAGAAGTATGTTGAACGATAGCGGCTTGTCTGTAGCCAATTATGGAGATACATTACAGGGTTGGGCGGACTTTCCCAATACCCCCACAGGGGTCGCCCTGGGAGCAGATGGATTGGTATACAAGCAAATAGGAGCCGTTTACAGGGGAGAACTGACAGGCGTTTATGGGTGGACCATCACAGGAGATACCAGAGAAGACGACAACGATGCATTACGGGTGCTGGTGATGACCCCGAGCTGCACGGGCAGTGCCGATGGTTCGGTAGAGGTGATCATGGATATCCCCGGATATCTTATGGATATTTCGATAGAGGGCGATACCATGGAGAATCGTTTTTTTCAGGGCATCGCTTCCAGTACCAATTTTGAAATCGATGGCTTAGGAGTTGGCAGTTATACGGTTACCGTTACCATACCAGAAATATCCTTTGAACGTACTTTTGGGGTCACGGTCAATGAGATAGGTTCGGTTAGTGGCAGAAGGGAGTCCCTTGATCTTAAACAAGGTAAAGCTAGGTATGTTGTACGGGGAAGTGACCGTTACCAGGTTTCTGTCAACGGAGAGAAAATGGACTTCTCTTTTGAGGACAAGGGCCCCCAGAGCATACAATTGGAAAACCTGTACGGTCATACGGACGTTGTTATTTCAGGGAGAAACGACTGTCAGGGCAAGATTACCGATAGTTTTTTTATGAACAGCGTTCTGGCGGAGGTATATCCAACGATAACCTCTTCTTTTATTACCATTTTGACCGAGAGCGATTCCCTTGATGCACGGATCTATACCCTTGTGGGAAGACTTGTAAAAAGGGCAAGGTTTACAGAAAGGGAGAACATTATGGACCTATCGTTTCTTGAATCAGGGATCTACATCCTTAAGATGACCTCCAAAAGAAAGGGGCAAACCATTAAAATTATAAAAAGATGAAATGTAGCAGAATTATATTTTTATGTTTAGGAGTCCTTGGTCTCACTTTTTTCTCT
>CANMDH010000034.1 GCA_947496555.1 uncultured Aquimarina sp.
TCTTCGTTTGTCATGATTCTGTCTGAATAAAATTAATGATTAAAATTTAACTCAGACAGAGTTCAGTTTACAGCCTCGTAAAACTTGTTTATTTTATATTCACTAAAAATGCATTAGCATTAAAACTTCCCCATGCTTCTTGCACGTGTTCATATAGCACATTACAGGTTGATTTGAAGTTTTTTTTATCAGCTTGAATTGCCTTTAACCATAAGTTCATAAACTCTTTGTCAGGAAAATCCTTAAAAAAATTTTTCTCTTGATACTCTTGATCAAATAAAACAGTTTCTAATTTTTCTTCATTAGGCACTTCAAAACACAAATAGCTACTGTAAGCCTTGAAAATGTGACTTAAAAATTGAAAATAATGATAATTGAAGAGTAGAGAAGAGTTCGAGGTTTTACTAAAATATGACAAATTATTATGTAACATATATTTTCTTAAAACTAGTGATTCTGTAGAGATACTTTCAAAATCCAAATCAATTATTTTACCAGCCTTTTCTTTTAAGGACTGTATTTCTCCAGTTTTGTCTAGAAGAATATTTCCTATATAAAAGACTCTTGCTTCAAATTTTAAATTGTTAAAGAATTGGCTATGGATAGTGCTTAAAAAGTCTTCAATGTTTCCAAGAATAAAGGAAAAAGGGATTCCATTAATTGATTCTACCCCCTTACAAAAAGTATTATTTGTTTTTATAATAATTCGTGCATCAACATCAGATTCTTTTTTACTCAATCCTGTAGCATAGCTCCCAGATATAACTATTCCTATTACATCAGGTTTCTTCTTCCATTTGTTTACAAAATCTTGTATTTCTTGTTTCATATATGTCAGATAGTGTTTTTTCGATTATTCGATGGTAAAATTAAGCAACTAGCTACTCTTTATACTCTTTGTAATTTAGAGTAATGAAGTTAAAAATGTTGATTTTTAAATCTTTATAATTTTTGTTAATGGTTATACAATATTGCGTTAATTGATGTTTTGGTAACGTCACTATTTTTTGAAAGTAGGTATATTAATGTATTAACTAATAAAAATATAGTATCATGAAAAAATTCAAATTAAATTCGTTGGAACTCAAAAAAACTAAAATTGCCAGGCTTCTGGATCTCGATTTGAGTAAAGTTAAGGGTGGAAATACTACGGATGATACCATTAGCTACCCTTATTTAGGAGATAAGTGTAATGATTATGATTATTCAACCAACGGTTGTTATACTACTTGGACAACCTAAATAACTTTCTAGATTCCATAATAAAAAAACCTCCTTAAATTAAGAAGGAGGTTTTTAAATAATGTTTATATGGTATTCTTAGTTGAATAAATATCGTAATCCAACTTGCATTTGCCATCTTGAAGATTGGATACCTAGATCATCTAAATCTTCAATACCATTTTCAAATTGCTCTGGATCAAATGTGAATTCTGGAGTTGCACCAGTACTTACAGTCTCAATTAAACTAACTTCACTACCAGGGATAATCTTACGCTTACCCCAATCTTCATTGATTAAATTGGTGAAGTTAAAAATATCAAAACTGAATTGAAATGCATGTCTGTTCTCACCTATATTCAGGGCAAAATCTTGAAGGAAACGTAGGTCAACTACATGGCTCCAAGGTCCTTGGTCTCCGTTGCGTTCTGCATATTGTCCTCTTCTTCCTCTTAAATAGTCATTACCCTCAATAAATGCGTTTAAAGCAGCCCATTGTTCGACTGGAGTAGGAGACCCAGGAATAATATCTCCATCACGATTTCTAAATGGCACTAAATTGATTTCGCTTTGATTTCTAGGAATGTATATAAGAGCGTTATCTCTGGAATCATCTCCTAAAAGGTCTCTTCCTTCATTATAAATAAATGAATATGGAGCATCTTGAGAACCTTCGTAAAAGAGTCCAATTGTAGTTTTAAAGTTTTCGTTCCAAGTATGTTCATAAGAAATATTGGATATAATTCTATGTCCTTGGTTAAAGTCAGATGTTGTTACGGGTAGGTCTGAATTTTTACCGTTCACTGTTTGTATGTTTCTCCATTGCGAGCTGTTTTGAGAAGAGGTACCATCAAATATGGCATTTGATTCTCCATAAGAATAAGATATGCTACCCTGGAAACCATTAGAAAAAGGTTTTCTTAGGGTAACAGTAGCATTCCATGAGTCCCCTCCACCGGTATTTGAACCTAAGATAATTCTGTTATAATCTCCGGCAATTCGATTTCTGCTATAAAAAGGTCTATTATCGGCACCTTGGTATGCTCCTATAGGACCTGCGATATTAAGATTTTCGTAGTAAACGTCGGTAATATGTTCATTCCACATTAAGTCTGCACTTACGACAAGCCCCCATAATGGAAGCGTTTGGTCTATCGCAGCATTTACTCTGAAACGTTGAGGCAGCATAAAATCTGGAGCAAATAAGTCAACATTACCACCAAAACCACCTGTATTTGGTGCTACGTGAACTGGTTGATTATTTACATCTGGATTAAAGAATACGGTACCTCCTAAGTCTCCTTCATCGCTAAATCCTCCGGTAACACCGTTATTGTTATAAGTACCTCCAGGCCATACTAATGGAAGTCTGGAAGTAAAAATACCCAAACCTCCTCGTATTTGTGTTTTACGTTCACCATTTACATCCCAGTTAAAGCCAATTCTTGGAGAAATGTGAAGTCTTGGATTAATTCCTTTTCCTACACGCGCACCTTGTAAATCTTTACCAGCTGCTTCAAGCAATGCCACAGCATTCGTATTAAAATCTTCATTTACACGGCCATCTTCCCAAAATGGAATGTCAAAACGTAAACCAGCAGTTATTTTGAAATCATCAGAGAAATTAACTTCATCTTGTACATAGAAACCTGTTTGAAATAATTCGAACTCGGCAGCCCCATCAGACTCATCTCCAACCGCATTACTTCCTACAAGAGAATAACCTCTTTCATAGTCGCTTGCGGCTTCTTCGTTTATAAATTGATCTATTGAATCAAAGATGTAAAATCCATAATTGGAAGCAAAGAATAAATTCTTGATTTTAGAATACTCATTATGTGTTCCAATAGTGATGGTATGACTACCTTTATAGATTTCAAAATTGTTAGTTAGTGTAAAAATGTCCTGATCTAATAAGTTAGCCGTTGAAAAGCGCTCTGCACCAAATTGTATTCCTTGATTAGAAAATGGATTTAATCCATCAGCAATTACAACAGAAGGAAAAGGAGAGCCATCAGGATCTCTATCATCTCGGACTCTTGTATATCCTAATATTAAACTATTCCCTATTTTATCACTTTGGTAGTTCCACTCTAAAGATGCTGAGTTTGTGGTAGTTTTAAAAGCTTCAGATCCGTTGCTGAATGCGACTCTTGTATTATTTGAGTTTCGTGCTTCTAAATTATCTCCATTTACAAATCTATATGTAAGGGCTAATTTATTGTTATCATTAACGTTGTAATCAAATCGAGCAGTAAGTTTATCACTTACTAATGTTCTTGCTTCTTCGAAGTTACCAACATCATAATTATAACGTGTTCTTACGAAATCTCTTAAGTTGTTTATTTGTGCTAGAGAAGCATCACCAGTGTATCTTGCATCAAAATCATAAGGTTGAGGTGTCTCTTCATCTTGTCTTTCGTAATTAACAAAGTAGAACAATTTATCCTTAATGATAGGGCCTCCAACTCTTACACCGTATGTTAAAGAAGAAAATTCTGGTAATTTTTCTCTGTCTCCACTTGCAAGATCGGGTGGAGTTTTTCCAGCCAAATCTTGATTTCGATAAAAGGTATATGCAGAACCTTGGGTTTGATTAGAACCAGATCTAGTTACCGCACTTACCGCACCTCCTGCAAATCCTGATATTTTTACATCAAAAGGAGCAAGGTTTACTTGAAATGTCTCGATAGCATCAACAGAAAATGGATTCACACCAGTTTGGCCACCGTTAGTTCCTGAACCTGCAAGACCAAAAACATCATTGTTGATAGCTCCATCTATATAAATAGCATTGTATCTGTTGTTTTGACCTGCCAAAGAAATACTAAAACCATCATTCCCTTCAGTTATTTGCGCTTGTGGTGTAATTCTCACAAAATCAGCAATAGATCTCGAAGTTTGAGGCAGCGTTTGGATATCTCGCTGAGAAATGTTCGTTTCGGCTCCTGTTTTATTAGAATTGAATACACCCGTATTTGTGGCTTGTATAACAACTTCTTCTAATGCAGTTGCAGATTCAACCATTTGTGTACTAATTCTTTCAGATTGACCGAGTTGAAGAAATACACCATCTTTCACGAAACCTTGAAAACCAACATAGGTTATGGTGATACGGTATGGTCCTCCGGTACGCATACCAGAAATTCTATAAAATCCATCAAAATCTGTAGTCGCTCCATACTTGGTACCCGATGGTTGATGAATTGCAATAACGGTTGCTCCTGGAAGAGGACCTCCGGTGTTGTCTGTTACTTTACCTCCCAAGGCAGAGGTTGTTACCCCTTGCGCATACGTTTCCCCAACGAATGCTAGAAGGATTACAACTAATAAAAATGTAATCTTTTTCATTATAAATAATTGAGTTAATTAATCGCCGCAAAAGAACGAATCTTTATGCAAACTAAGTTTAATTTAATGTTAAGAGTTTTTAACAAAAAAACTGCGAAATAAAAGTAATTGTATTTTACAATTATATTGGTTGTCAGGGAGTTGAAGATATTCAAAAGTTATTAACTAAAGAAATGTTAATTAATACTACTCTTTAGTTGTGCAACTTTAACATTTCAAAAGAGTCGAAATGTTAAAAATACCCTACATAATGATCATTATGCAGGGTATTTTTTTATTTGTTTAAATACTGTTCTAAAAGTTTTTGAGTTGAAGAGTCATGTTGATAATTTTCAGAATTGTTAATTTCTGATAAGATTTTTGTGGCCAATTGTTTACCTAATTCTACTCCCCATTGGTCATAACTGAAGATATTCCACACCATTCCTTGAACAAAAATACGCTGCTCATACATAGAGACTAATGCTCCCAGGCTTTTTGGAGTAAGTTTATCAATTAAAACTGTAGTTGTAGGTTTATTTCCTTCAAATATTTTGAAAGGAGTTAGCTGCTTTAGTTTTTCTTCTGGCAGCTTTTTGGAAGCGAGTTCTTCAAGAACTTCAGCTTCGGTTTTTCCATTCATGAGCGCCTCGGTCTGAGCAAAGAAATTGGCCATCAATTTGTCCTGGTGGTCCTGATCTCCAAATAAAGAATGTTTAAAACCAATAAATTCGGCAGGAATGAGCTTAGTTCCTTGATGAATTAATTGAAAGAAAGCATGCTGTGCGTTGGTGCCTGGTTCTCCCCAGATAATAGTTCCCGTTTGATAGTTAACAGGGTCACCATTTCTATCTACACTTTTTCCATTACTTTCCATGATTCCTTGTTGAAGGTAGGCTGGTAGTCTGTGCAGATATTGAGAATATGGGATAATAGCTTCACTTTCTGCATCGAAGAAATTGTTGTACCAAATACTTAGCATTCCTAGAATAACTGGGATGTTTTCTTCAAAAGGTGTGTTTTTGAAATGCTCATCCATTTCATGTGCTCCTGCAAGTAATGATTCAAAGTTTTTGTATCCAATGGATAGACTTATTGATAATCCAACAGCACTCCATAATGAGAAACGACCCCCAACCCAGTCCCATAATGGAAATATGTTTTCTTCGGCGATACCAAAACTGGTTACATTAGGAATATTGCTGGACACTGCAACAAAATGTTGCCCTACAGCATCTTTTGGTGCTTGTTTGGTAAACCAGTTTCTTGCTGTAGTAGCATTAGACAAAGTTTCTTGAGTTGAGAAAGTTTTGGACACAACTACAAAAAGAGTAGTTTCAGGATCCAAGTCTTTTAGATTTTGATGTACATGATCTCCATCTACATTTGAGATAAAATGTACATTAAGATGGTTTTTATAAAATTCTAACGATTCTGTAATCATTGCAGGGCCCAGGTCAGATCCACCAATACCAATATTTACAATATCGGTAAATGGTTTTCCTGTATATCCTTTCAGATCTCCAGAAATAACCTGATCACTAAAATTCTTTATTTTTTCTTTTACCTTATTAATTTCTGGAATTACATTTTGACCATCTACCAGGATATTGTGATCAAAAGGAACCCGTAATGCCGTATGAAGCACAGCTCTTTCTTCTGTTTCGTTTATGCTGCCTCCGGCAAAATAATCTTGTATTGCCAGGTCCAGTTTTACTTCCTTGGCCAGTTCTATTAGTAATTTTTTAGTAGTTTGATCAATGCGATTTTTTGAATAGTCGATGTAAAAATCGTTCCATACTATTGAAAAATTAGAAGCGCGATCAGGGTTTTGAGCAAAAAGATCTTTAAGGTGTTTGTCTTTAATATTCTCATAATGGGATTTTAAAGCTTCCCAAGCTTTTGTGGTGGTGGGGTTAATAGTTGGTAACGCCATTTTTATAAAATTTCTTGTGGTTTAAATTGAATACTATCTAGTGTAGCTTTTATGGGTTCTATATACTTGAAAAATTTTGGTCTCAAACTATCGGATAAGGGTTTAGAAGCGGGAAGATCTTGCTTAAATGGATCTACTTCTCTTCCGTTTTTCCAAAACCTGTAACATACATGGGGACCACTAGTGTTTCCGGTCATACCAATGTAACCAATAACATCACCTTGTCGTACAAATTGGCCTACTTTTACAGCTTGTCTACTCATGTGTAGGTATTGGGTGTCATAGGTAGCGTTATGCCTAATTTTTACATATTTACCATTACCACCTCTACGTTCTGATTTGGTAATAATTCCATCTGCAGTGGCCAATATTGGTGTGCCTACGGGAGCTGCAAAATCAGTTCCTCTATGGGGTCTTATTTTATTACCATAATACTTAATTCTACGTCTCAAATTATATCTTGAAGAAATTCTACTAAACTTCACAGGAGCTCTCAAGAATGCTCTACGCAAATTATTTGCTTCATCATCAAAATAATCAACCCCGCCATTTATAGAGTCATCCTGAAATCTGAATGCAAAAATTGGTTTTCCTCGATGTTCGAAATAAGATGCTTTTACCTGATCAATACCTGCAGGTATAGTATCGTCTATAAATTTTTCGGTATAAATTACTTTAAATCGATCTCCAGCTTGTAATCTGGTAAAATCTATGGTCCAGGCATAAATATCGGCCATGTTGTAGGCTACCAAAAAGTTAAGGTCTAAGTCGTCAAAAGTTTGCATCAGGCTGCTGTTAATAACACCAGACGCAGTTTTTTCAATCAATTTTACCGGTTTTTTACGTTTCTTGGCAATGATACTATCTCTGAAATCAATTACAGTATAATCTATTTTGTTGTTTTGATAAACAAATACCTGAGCTTTTTCTGTAGTGTCTTTGGATTTAAGAAGCATGTATGGTTTTCCGGCCATAATGCGAGCTACATTGAAGGTGTCTTTTATTTTATTGGTGATTTCGAACACCTTGGCTCTACTAATACCGTGAGTATCCATGATTGCACCAAAGCTATCACCAGGCTTGATGGTGTCCTTGACTACTTTGAAATCATCAAGAACATAACCAAATTCCTTAATTAAGGGAGGGGCTTTTTCTTCCTTAATAACTTCAGGAACGACAACTTTTGCTGCTTTTTTTTCTTTTTTACATGAAAATAATACTACCACTAGTAGTAGTAAGTAACCTATTTGCTTCAACTGACGACAATTTTATTTTGCGGTATTAAATTGATGAGCAACCCATTGCTGACCCCAGTTTTCTTTCTCTTCTTTGCTCCAAAGATTAGGAAAAAACATAATTCTTTGGAAACTAGGGGGTAAAAAGTTTTTCCAATTAGTTCCACCAGTGGCCAGAACTTCACCTTTCTCTTTATTAAGATATCTAAAGGCAGCGCCCATGTGCATTAATAACCAATTAATATTCACATTGGTGTCAAAAGTACGCAATGCTTCGATAAGGTGCACATTATTTTGCTCTTTTTCTGGTAGTTCGAGATATTTATGAAAGATTGTGCTGTTTTTTACCTGGTTTGCAATACGCATCATTCTAGGAGTGTAACGGTATTCAAATTGCTTTAGAGTAAGCGTTTTCTCACCAGTTTTAATATCTGTAGCACCCGATTTCCAATACAAATGTTCAAACACTTCTTCAAGAGCATCATCTTCAGAAAATTGACCTCTTTCTTTGGCACTAACTAAATGGGCCAATGGAGTTGCGTAAATCTCGATCAGTCTAAATTGCACAGATTGAAATCCACTGGCAGGCAATAATGACATTCTGTAGTTAAGAAACTGAGCTCTATCCATCCCTTTGATCATAACATCAAAAGAGTTGATCAATACTCTGAAATATCGATTTACACGTGCTAATTTTGCAGTGAAAAATTTTGCGGTTTGTAACTTGTCATCGATAATTTGCTTTAATTCATGAATTATAAGTTTAAAATAAAGCTCGGTTATTTGATGATAGGTAATGAAAATTTCTTCGTCTGGAAAATGGGTTCTGGGAATTTGTAAACTTAGAAGGGTATCTAGGTGTATATAATCCCAATATGTTAAATACCTATCGTGAAGAAGGCCATCTAGATAAGAACCAAGATTCTGGCCCGAATTTTTAAATTTTGTTTCTAATTGCTTTATTTTTTCAGCAATCTCTGGTTTTACAGGTTGGTCCATTAATCTACTACAATTTTAAAAGGGTGTTTAAGACCTTTAAATGCGTCTAAATCTGCTTTTATTGAGCCTACTAATATATCTGCTTTTATTCTTACAGGCATGCGATTATCATCATCGCTTACCCAAACGGTCATACTTTCCTCTTCTTTAAAGATTCGATCTGCCTGCACATAAGGTCTGAATTTTAAACATGCAATTTTACCCATTTTGGTTTTAATAATTTCTCTTCCTAAGAATTTTAACTTAAAACGGTAATTTTCATTGTCAAAAAACATAGTTACATACTGTTCGTCTCCTTTTTTTAATGAAGTTGTCTTAATGTTATTTCGTAAATAATAGAAAGAAGACATCATGTCCTGTACATTTGACTTAATAGCGAATTTCTTTTTGGTATTATATTTTTTGTTGAAAACCAGGGCCTCATTTTGTGTATGATCAAAATTGATTTCTATATCCTTGGTATGGCCTCCTTCATTTATTTTTCGAATAAACCTATACGGTTTTACTTCATTTTTATCTATGTAGGTTTCGTAGTAATCTTCAACTTTGAAAAACAGACTTAAAAGTCCAGTAGATTTACCTATACCCACTACATGATGGACAGGCATGTTGTCAATAACATCTTCTTTAACTTCTAATGTGGCATAACTTGCAGTAAAAACCCCATAGTGAATTCTAAATTTGAACCATTCTCCAGAATCGAAAGCGCTATGAGCATCCTGGGCAAAAGCCGGATATGCAAACAAGATCAAAAGTAGTATTAAAAAAAACTTTTTCATGGTTTTGGGCATTATGCTATTTGACGCAATTATAATTAATTATGTTCTAACAATATCCATTCCAAAAATACTATATAATACACTGAGATAAAAATGAATACTATTAATAAATATAAAAATGTAAACAAAAAAGAGAGCCACCACAGCTCTCTTTTTTTACTTTTATTAACCAACTAAAAACTTAAATTATGAGAATAATTATTGTTTTAGATATAAGTGGTAACCACTCCACTTACTTTGCAAATATGAACTTTTTTTGAATAATTATCAATCGAAAACGTTTTTTTATTATGAAATTTAACAAAAACTTATATAAATAATTACAATAGTTCAATAAAAGGGACACTTTAACGAGGTTATTTATGAATTATTAAATCGTAGATTTATAAAGTTCCTCTTTGTTCCTGTTCTCGTTCTATAGCTTCAAAAAGTGCTTTAAAATTACCTTTCCCAAAAGATTGTGCTCCTTTACGCTGTATTATTTCAAAAAACATCGTTGGTCTGTCTAAAACAGGTTTGGTAAAAATTTGAAGCAAATACCCCTCATCATCGCGATCGATTAAAATTCCTAAATCTCTTAATGGCTCGAGATCTTCATCAATTTCACCCACTCTATCTAAAACTGTTTCATAATAACTAGCAGGAACTGTAAGAAATTCCACTCCTCTGTTTTGAAGCTCAGAAACTGTTTCAATAATATTATCGGTAGACAATGCCATGTGTTGAACGCCAGCTCCGTTATAGAAATCGATATATTCTTCGATCTGGGATTTCTTTCTTCCCTCGGCAGGTTCGTTTATAGGAAATTTAATTCGCCCATTACCATTGCTCATCACTTTACTCATTAGCGCGGTATATTCTGTAGAGATATCTTTGTCGTCAAAAGAAACCAATTGTGCAAATCCCATAACTTTGGCATAAAACTCACACCACTTATTCATTTCGTTCCATCCTACATTTCCAACCATATGATCAATATATTTTAGACCTGTAGATTTTGTTTTGTAGGGTTTGTTCCAGGCCATGTATCCTGGTAAAAAAGTACCATGATAATTTTTTCGCTCTACAAAAATGTGTACAGTTTCTCCATACGTGTGGATTCCTGAAAACACTACTTTTCCGTGTTTATCTTCTTCAACAGTAGGTTTCATATACGATTGGGCCCCGCGTTTTACAGTTTCTTCATAACTTTTTGTAGCATCATCTACCCAAAGAGCTACTACTTTTACACCATCTCCATGTGCATTGATATGTTTATTGATATCTCCATCGGGTTGAAGGGGAGAAGTAAGCACTAGTCTTATTTTATCTTGTTGAAGCACATAGGAAACACTATCCTTTCGCCCCGTTTCCAGTCCGGCATAAGCAATAGGCTGAAACCCCCATGCGGTTTGATAATAGTAGGCGGCCTGTTTGGCATTGCCTACATAAAGTTCTACATAATCGGTTCCTAACAAGGGCAAAAAATCTTCTGCTTGCGGAACCACTTTTTCTAAATCCTGAGGTGTTATATTGGTTGACATGATTTTGTTAATTAAATAATTAGTAAATGTGTTAATTAGATAATGAGAAAATGTTCTCTATAAATAAATTGTGGTATAATCTTAAATAAGAAATTACCACATCGCTCTCAAATGAGGGGTTATATCAATTCTATAATTCAACATTTTTTAATTGCTTCATTAAAGTTATTTTCTCATTGATTACTACTCTAACCAAGATTTATGATAATCTTCATCGGCTATTTTCATAGCTTCTTCGGTAACTTTTAACGGTTTAAAAGTATCTACCATCACAGCTAACTCATCGGTTTTGGTCTGGCCAATGCTTCTTTCTACAGCTCCAGGATGAGGTCCGTGTGGTATTCCAGCGGGGTGTAAAGAAATATGCCCTGCATCAATATCATTTCTACTCATAAAATCCCCATCTACATAGTATAAAACTTCGTCACTATCTATATTACTATGATTATATGGGGCCGGTATGGCGTCTGGATGATAGTCATATAATCTGGGAACAAAAGAACAAACTACAAAAGCATCGGTTTCAAAAGTTTGATGCACTGGAGGTGGTTGATGTACTCTCCCGGTTATCGGTTCAAAATCATGAATCGAAAATGCATAGGGGAAATTAAACCCATCATAACCAACAACGTCAAAAGGATGCGTAGCATAGATCATATCAAAAATCTCGTCCTGTTTTTTTACTTTGATCAAAAAGTCTCCTTTTTCATCATTAGTTTCTAATTCGTAAGGAGCTCTAAGGTCACGTTCACAAAAAGGAGAGTGTTCTAATAATTGCCCAAACCAGTTACGATATCTTTTGGGAGTGTAAATAGGTCTTCTGGATTCCACAATAAATAGCCGGTTATCACTAGTATCAAAATCCAGTTTGTAAATCGTTCCTCTGGGGATTAAAATATAATCACCATATTTAAAATCAAGGTTGCCAAGGTGGCTTCTAAATTTTCCACTTCCTCGATGTACAAAAATCAATTCATCTGCATCTGTGTTTTTATAAAAATAATTGGTTGTTGATTCTTGTGGAGCAGATAATAAAATACTAACATCACTATTGGTTAATACATTTTTTCTGCTCTTGAGGTAATCCTTTTCGGGATCAACTTTGAAACCATGAAATCGATACGATTTTATATTATTTCCAATTGCAATTTTAGGTGCAACACTATAACTACCTTTAATTTCTTTTACTTGAGTAGGTCTTTGACAATGGTACATGTTGGTAGACATACCGTCAAAACCAATGGTGCCAAACAATTGTTCATAATACAAGCCTCCATCTGGTTTTTTAAAGATGGTGTGGCGTTTGGGAGGTATATTCCCTAATGTATGATAAAAAGGCATGATTATTAAAATTTAAGAGATTAACTACTTTTTTAAAATAATAAATAGCAAAGTTGCCTTATTCCGGATTGCGTTTGATAAGGTAATGTAATAGTAGTAGTAAATCTTGCCAAAACAAGCTCATAATACTACAAATATCGGAAATATTTCTATTATTAAAGAGAAAAGATGAAAGAGAAAAGATTATAGATTTTGTGGTCTTTGGATCAATGATTATAGGATTGATGTAGGGTTTTGGATATTTTTTATCTATTTTCTTTGCTCTACTATCTCTTTTAATTTGTTATTAAAACCAAAAACCAATACTGAAGAACCAATTACTTTCTTCTATTTCTGGAGAATACGAATATTTTATTTGTACGGGTCCAGCAAAAGTATCCAATCCATACCCTAAAGCATACCCGGTAAATTCAGGGTCTTCAAACCATCTTCCGGTACTAAATAGCTTATTACCAACATTGGCGAAGTTGGCAGAAACATTGACATGGTTTTTTTTGAAGATTTCATAGTCAACAGAAATTAATCCTTTCATAAAACTTTGCCCGGCAATGGATAAAAAATCATATCCATAAAAAGGAATAAAGTTATTAATCGTTCTTGCTCCAAATCCGCCAAGTAAAAAGTCAAGAGAGTTAATTGCGTTATTTCCGATTTTAGTGCCTGCCTCAAAACTAATATTCATCGATGCATTTTGAAATAGTGGTCTTGCATAACCCAGATGAGCTTTGGCGATCGAAAATTCATCAAAACTATTGGTGAAATCTGAAGAAAAAAGATAGGTGTGAATGTCGCCTTCGAATAATAATCCTCTTTTTGGGAAGTATTTGTTATCGTAAGTGTCAAATTTGAAATACCCGAAAGCGCTCCAATAATCACTATCATCAAAGACAGTTCTCGGAATTTGGTTTTCATCCTCTCCAAAGGTTTCAGAAATGATACGCAGTCTTTTATATTCTGCTCCTAAACCCACCGAAAAAGTTTGATTTAAAAGCGTTTCAGCATATGCCTGCACATTAAAATCTGTGTAATCTACATCTATAGTGTTGATATTTAAGTCTGGGATTTCTCCAAACTGGCCTATAAAATCAAAATCAAAATCTTTTTTAAAGTTTGTATACCTATATTTTAATCCTGTACTCCAATAAAAACCTTTATCAATATAATAATCCAAATTATATCTGATATTATCACCCAAAGCTATATCTAGTGAAAGAACGTCATTATTAAATAATAGACTTTTTCTGGTAACATTTACTAATGCTGCAGTTTGATACAAATCATCATAGTGCATGGCAAATCGCAATAGCATTTTATTCTCACTCTCCTTAACATTAAGAGCAAGTTCTTTGCCTTCGTCGCCATCAATTAGCCTATGACTTACACGATCAAAATTTCCGGTAGCTGATAAGTTATTGATACCTTCATTTAATTTTTCATAGGTGGTAACTCTTGGTGTTTTCAACTTTAGTTTTCCCTTGATATAAGACCTTGTATATCTCTTATTACCTGTAATGTATAGATTGCTTATTAATAGGTTTTCAGAATTTTCAGGAACTTTTTTTCTAGGTTCTGTGGGTTTTTGGCGCTCTGCAATTTCCTTTAATTTTTCATAATTAGAAAAGGCTGCTTTTTCTCCACTTTTTATGATTTCGTCGGCTCTATCAAATGACATAACCGAAAAATCCATAATCGAAGGTTTTATGTATACATCGGTCTCTGAAACTTTATCCTTCATAGCATTAAAAGTCCTGAAATTGCTGATCTGTAGCATAATGTTGGTCACCGAATTCAGTTCTTCCTTAGATATTAAACTATCCTGAACGTCAATCCCTATTACAATTTCGGCACCTTTCTCTTTAATTTCATTCACTGGATAATTGTTTGCTACACCTCCATCGGTCATTAAAATGCCATTTAATTCTACAGGGCTAAAAATTGAAGGTAAAGCTCCGCTTGCAGCCACCGCTTCGGGCAAGTACCCTTTGTCAAGAAGCACTTGTTGCCCGGTTTCAATATTAGTAGCCATACAGAAAAAAGGTATCGGAAGGTCATCAAAATCATTAATATCGTTTACATGCGCCGTAAACCTGGAAAATTGGTTATAAAAGTTTTGACCTTTTGATAATCCTTTTGGGAGACCTATTTTGAAATTGTCAAAAGGCAATGTCAAAGCATACTTTTCAGAGTCTTCTCTTTCGTAAAACGTTTTTGCATCTCTAGGTAATAAATCTTGAATAAACGTGTCAAAATCTACCGATCTAAAGATAGAATCAAGCTCCTGAGCACGATAGCCAGAGGCATACAATGCTCCCACGATAGCACCCATACTAGTCCCTCCTATATAATCGATTCGAACTCCGGCTTCTTCAATTATTTTTAGTGCTCCAATATGTGCTAGCCCTTTTGCACCACCGCCACTTAATACCAATCCAACTTTTAGATCCTCTTGTGCAGGATCGTCATGGATTTCTGGCATTTCTTTTTCCTGAGACCAATTCGAAGTAGCGCAGAGGAATATCATAAGAATTGATATTCTAATCAGAGAAATCTGTAAGAGATTGCATGTGTTCACAATGAATCCTTTTTAGAAAGATAGTAATTAAATACTTTGGTTGCGCGCGAATTTCCTACAACCTGGGTCAGTTCATCCATGGTTGCTTCGCTAATTCTTTTTACGGATCTAAAATGTTTCAGTAATTCTACAACGGTTTTTTCTCCAACTCCAGGGATTGAATCCAGTTCTGTGTCTAAAGCCGATTTACTTCTTTTTTGTCGATGAAAAGTGATTCCAAATCTATGTGCTTCGTTTCGAAGGTGCTGTATTACTTTTAGGGATTCTGATTTTTTGTCCAAATAAAGCGGTATAGAATCTCCGGGATAATAGATTTCTTCTAGCCTCTTTGCAATACCGATGATGGTGATTTTTCCTCTTAGGTCTAATGTGTCTAAAGCTTTTAATCCCGAAGACAATTGCCCTTTTCCACCATCAACAATAACAAGTTGTGGTAGGGGTTGCTCTTCGTCTAACAACCTTTTATACCTTCGGTATACGACTTCTTCCATAGATGCAAAATCATTAGGACCCTCTACGGTTTTTATATTGAATTTGCGATATTCTTTTTTACTGGGTTTTCCATTTTTGAAGACAACACATGCGGCTACTGGATTTGTTCCTTGGATATTAGAATTATCAAAACATTCAATATGCCTGGGTTCTTCTGGCAATCGTAGGTCTTTTTTCATTTGTGCCATTAATCGTTTTACATGGCGATCGGGATCAATGATCTTGATTTGCTTAAAACGCTCTTGTCTAAAATACTTTGCATTTCTCAACGACAGATCTACAATTTTCCTTTTATCACCTAGCTGTGGGACGGTTATTTTTAGTTCTTCACCGACCTCCACCTCAAAAGGAACATAGATCTCTTTTGAGGTAGATCCAAATCGTTGGCGAAGCTCGATAATGGCTAATTCCAAAAGTTCTTTATCAGATTCTCCCAGCTTCTTTTTAATTTCGATGGTATGTGATCGTATAATCGAGCCATAGGAAAGTTGAAAAAAATTGATATAACCATATGACTCGTCTGATATGATTGAGAATACATCTACATTGCTTATTTTGGGGTTAACCACCGTAGACTTGGCCTGATATTTCTCGAGAACTTCGATTTTTTCTTTAATTCTTTGGGCATCCTCAAATTCCATTTTGGCTGCATGATCACCCATTTGTTTTTTAAAACGACCTAGGGAATCTTTAAAGTTCCCTTTTACAATTTGTCGAATCGCATTTAGATTCTCGTTGTACTCATTTTCATCCTGTAAGCCTTCACAAGGGCCCATGCAGTTGCCTAAGTGATATTCTAGACAAACTTTGTATTTGCCATTGTCTATTTTTTCCTGAGATAAATCATAATTGCAGGTTCTAAGCTGGTATAAGCCTTTTATGAGGTCCAACAATGTATTTACTGTTTTAAAATTTGTATAAGGACCATAATATTCAGAACCATCTTTAATTAAATTTCGAGTAGGAAAAACCCGAGGAAAACGTTCTTTTTTGATGCAAATCCAGGGGTAGGTTTTATCATCTTTAAGCATCACATTAAAACGAGGTTGATGCTTTTTGATTAGATTATTTTCAAGTAATAAAGCATCGGTTTCGGTTTCAACAACAATATGTTTGATCGAGTGAATCTTTTTTACCAGTACCTTTGTTTTATAGTTGTCATGATTTTTGTTAAAGTAAGAGACAACTCTTTTCTTAAGATTCTTAGCCTTTCCTACATATAATAATTTATCATCTTTGTCATAATATTGATAAACTCCAGGACTGGTAGGTAGTGTTTTAAGTTGTATGTTTAATGAGGCTTCTTGCATATTCCAATGGTAAAGTTAAGAGTTTACCCCGTTTGTAAATATATCAAAGGTTTAAATTTTGTTAAATCCTGATCAAAATATCAATTTCTATTAAAAATGCCGTTAATCATACAATACATTTTGATTTTTCTTACATTAGTAGTTCAAATATCAATACTATTTCTTTGGAGAAAAAAAAGGAAATAATAGGTCGCACAGATAAAGTGGATTTTCCGGTTTTAGAATTATCGGATATCGATGCCAAAATCGATACGGGTGCTTATACATCTTCTATACATTGTGTTGATATTCGTGAAATAGACCAAACCTTGCACTGTAGTTTTCTAGATGCCACTCACCCTGAGTATAACGGCAAAAAATTTACTTTCGAAAATTATGATATGTCTGCTGTAAGAAGTAGTAAAGGAAAAGTAGAAATGCGTTATGCCGTAAGAACGCAAATAGTAGTGTTTAATAAAACATATCCTATTACTTTTACATTATCTCCGCGGGACGATATGCGTTTTCCTGTATTGATTGGGCGCAAATTCTTAAGCGGAAAATTTTTGGTAGACCCTCAATTAGAAAATCAGTCTTACAATCAAAAATTATAATGAATATCAAAATCTTGTCGCGTAGTACAAATTTGTATTCTACCGATGCACTTGTTCAAGCTGCGGTAAAGCGCAAACACAATGTTCAAGTGATTGATCCGTTAAACTGCGACATCATTATCGAACGCCAAAAGCCCGAAATATATTATCGAGGAAGAAAATTGGATCATGTAGATGCTGTAATTCCCAGGATTGGAGCCTCTACCACATTTTATGGGACAGCAGTGGTAAGACAATTCGAGATGATGAATGTATTTACTACACTAAAATCCCAAGCACTAATACAGTCAAGAGATAAACTTAGAAGTTTGCAAATTTTATCAAAAGCAGGACTAGGACTCCCAAAAACAGTATTTACAAATTATTCTAAAGATGTTTCGGAGGTAATATCACATGTAGGAGGAGCTCCGTTAATTATTAAACTTCTTGAAGGCACCCAAGGATTGGGTGTTGTCCTTGCCGAAACAACTACTGCTGCAGCATCGGTATTAGAAGCTTTTAATGGATTGCAAGCCAGGGTAATCGTTCAAGAGTTTATACCAGAAGCCAAAGGGGCAGATATTAGAGCCCTTGTGGTTGATGGAGAAGTAGTTGGCGCTATGAAAAGACAGGCCAAAAAGGGTGAGTTTAGATCTAATTTGCACAGAGGAGGAACAGCTTCAATAATAAGACTTACCAGACACCAAGAGCAAGCTGCGATACTGGCTGCAAAAGCTTTAAAAATGGGAGTTGCGGGAGTAGACATGCTTCAAAGTAAACGAGGGCCACTTATACTTGAAGTGAATTCTTCGCCAGGACTCGAAGGTATAGAAAATGCTACAGGAAAAGACATTGCAAAATCTATTATCAAATATATAGAAAGAAGTTTGTAGGATTATGACAAAGAAGGCTGAAAAAAATATACTAAATATTCTTGGTAAAGAAGTATCGCCAGGCACTAGTACAACTATTAATTTTAATATTGCCAAATTATATACGTCTACCAAAGTAGAAATACCGATTATTATTGAGAGATCTATAAATCCTGGACCAACAGTGCTGATTACAGCGGGGATTCATGGTGACGAGATTAATGGTGTTGAGGTAGTACGACAGATCATTGCCAAAAAGATTAACAAGCCTGCAAATGGAACCATCATTTGTATCCCAGTACTTAATGTATTTGGGTTTTTGAGCATGGATCGATTTTTTCCAGACGGGAGAGATCTTAACCGTGTTTTTCCAGGCACCAAAAATGGATCATTAGCAAGTCGATTTGCCTATCAATTTATTAATGAAATATTACCGGCAGCCGATTTTTGCCTTGATTTTCATACCGGTGGATCCAGCCGGTTTAATGCACCACATATAAGGGTGGATCCCAAAAATACAAAGCTGGTTGAATTGGCAAAGGTTTTTAATGCCCCCTTTACATTGTTGTCCAAAAATTTAGAAGGTTCATATCGAGCCACTTGCTCCAAAATTGGAAAAGATATCTTACTATTTGAAGGGGGAAAATCTCAAAACAGTAGTAAGGAAATTGCAATAGAAGGTGTACAAGGAACCATGCGTGTTCTGCATCATCTTGATATGCTTGATCAGGAATTCGAAGTCCCTGTTCCACATTCTGAAAGCTTACTGATAAAAAAGAGCTTTTGGATGCGTGCCAAATATAGTGGCTTGTTGCATATCAAAATACCTATAGGAAAACATGTAGAAAAAGGAGAGATTCTGGCTACAATCACCGATCCATATGGTAAAATGAGACACGTTGTTAAAGCCAGTAACGAAGGATATGTAATTAATGTTAATGAAGCACCAATTGTATATAAAGGTGATGCAATATTTAGAATAACCAAAGAATTGGTGCATGAATAAGAAAGAATTGCGAACAAAATACAAAGCGCTTAGATCTGGATTAAGTGATGAAGAAATTGATGATTTGAGTATAGAAATTGCCAATCAGCTTTTACAATTATCAATTTGGGATAAAACGTATTATCATATCTTTTTACCGATAGCAAAACAAAGAGAAGTTAATACAGAATTTATAATGAATATCCTTCAGGGTAAGGATAAGCATGTAGTAGTTTCAAAAAGCAATTTTGAAAATAGCATATTAGAACATTTTTTGCTTACAGACAGTACTACGTTAAAAATAAATGAATGGGGTATTCCTGAACCAATAGACGGAATCCCAATTCCTGAAAACAAATTAGAGGTAATTTTTGTTCCGTTATTGGCCTTTGATAAAAAAGGAAATCGCACAGGTTATGGCAAAGGATTTTATGACAAGTTTTTAGCAAAATGTAATCCGGAAACCTTAAAAATAGGATTATCGTTTTTTGGTCCAGAAGAAGAAATTATAGGAATAATTCCATCAGATATGCGGCTTGACCTTTGTGTTACTCCAGAAGAAACACATAATTTTAAGAATTAATTAACATTTCTTGTATTCAAAGTTAGTTTATACTATATTCGAGGATTATTATTGAATATTACCCCTAAGAATGTCCCAAAATATAGAAAGCGTTTGTATCATCGACGATGATAATATTTACATAAATTTAGTTAGTAAGATTATTGAATTAAGACGATTGTCTGAAACGGTTATCGTATTCAACAATGGTAAAGAAGCTATGGATTTTTTTCAGGAATCTATAGAAAATAATGAAAAACCCGAAGTCCCTCAGGTAATTTTTCTTGATATCAATATGCCGGTAATGGATGGTTGGCAGTTTTTAAGCGAATTTTCGAAAATAAAAAATAAAATAAGCGAAAACATAGATCTTTATGTGGTAAGTTCTTCAATAGATTCAAGAGATATTGAACGAGCAAAATCCATAGACGTTGTATCAGACTATATTGCCAAACCCATTAAAATAGATGATTTTGAAAGGATCTTGGTATAAATGTATTTATGCTTCCGGTTGTTTTGGGAATGCTTTTTTGTAAAAAATTATCAATAAAAATACTCCTACGCTAATCGCAGAATCCGCAATATTAAATACTGGGTCAAAGAAAGAAAAATGATCTCCTCCAAAAAAGGGAATCCATTCGGGCAACGTATCATCATAAAAAGTAAACTGAATCATATCCACTACTTTACCGTAAAAAATACTCTCATACCCTCCTTCTTCAGGTAAAAAACTTGCTACCGATATATTCGTGCTTTCACCAAAGAAAATACCATAAAATAGAGAATCTATAATATTTCCAAATGCGCCTGCAAAGATCAAAGCGATACAAAAAGTAAGTATCGCGGGACTGTTTTTACGAACCGAATCATATAACCAATACCCAATACCCGTTATGGCAACTAGTCTGAAGAGAGTAAGAACAAGTTTTCCATAATTGCCTGGTAGCTCAAAACCCCAGGCCATTCCTTTGTTTTCAACAAATACAATACGAAACCAATCAAATACTTTTACCTCTTCATGAAGACTGAAATGAGTTTTAATATAAATCTTGGTGATCTGGTCAATCAATAAAACTAAAATTATAACTAAAATAGATTTCTTTAAAGACATAAATAAACGGGTTTGCCTAGGTATTAAAAGCGCCGGACAAAAATAGTGTTTTATTTTGTTTTACAAACACTTATCTGTTTGCATATAACACAAAGAGCTAAATAAAAATTAAAAATAGCATCCTCATCTTAATATTAAGATGAGGATGCTATTACTAACACTTTAAATAAAGTTTGTTACTGCTTCCTGATAAAGATACTACCGCTTATGGTTTTTAGCAATAATTCACTTCTTACATCACCAAAGGTACCGGTTACTTTACTACCTACCATTCGGTTTTTACCATGATCAAATTGCATGTCCTTGTCAGAATAAATCATCCCAGAAATGGTTTCTGCTTTTAAGCGAGATTTAGCAACATTAATATCAATATCTCCACTTATTGTTTTAAGATTTAAATCCCCGGCATAATTTTTTATGTCAATATTTCCACTTATGATGTCAACGATGAGCTCTCCCTGATAGTTTTCAGATTTCACGCTTCCTGATATACTTTTTACTCGTAACCTCATATTTTTAGGAACATACAATGTGTAAAAAGCATCGATATTAAGATTATTGCACGGATCCCAATTGTTCCCTTTGTTCGAACCCCTTTCTTTCTTCCACATATCAAATAGATCCCCATAATCAGATTCTATATCTAGCACCGAGGAAGAATTGTCTATTTTTAAATTAAAATAGTCGTCAAACTCTCCGTTTCGTATACTTATCTCGGCCTTTAAGTAAACACTGTTTTTATCCCAGGTTTTTATGGTAATATCTTCTGCGAATTTAAATTCTACTTTTACTTCGTCTGCAGAAGTATTGATCTCTTTTTCGATTACTTTTTGTGCTTGTATTTGTATTGAAACAAGACAAAATACGACTAGGATTATTAAATTTTTCATATTGTTCGTTTTTTGATCTCGATCCTAATTATAAGAATCGAGATATGTTGATTATTGATGACTTTTTTATTGTTTTCTTAGGTAAATATTTCCTGTAGAAGATCTTAAACTTATCTCTACCCCTCCGTTATTTAATTCGGTTTTTATAGCTCTTTTTCCTCTTACCAATTTCATATTATTATCTTCTACCGGAAACTTGATATCAAAATCTGTGTAGATTTCGCCCATTGAAGTTTTTAACTCTAAATTGGCTGGTGTGCCTGATGGTAAACTTACATCTACCGCTCCTGTAGACGACATGATCGAAATAGGAGAGTTCTGGTTTACTTTATTGAAGATTATATTAATTTCTCCCGTAGCGGTTCTGGCAACAATTGGGCCTGTAACATCTTTTAATGTAATGCTCCCAACATTAGAAGAGACTTCAATTTCTGATGTAAATCCACTCATGGATACATCGCCTAGGTTACTCCTTTCGACAACAATATTTATAGTTTTTGGAAGATAAATTTCTAGCAATTCACTATGCATGCCTTTTAAGTTTTTAATAACCAGGATTTCTCCTTCTTTTTGAACATACATACCTAGACCTGTATTATCACTTCCACCTGCATAAACTGCCTTTAAACCTTTTGCTTTTTCAGGTATTTCATGACCGTCTCCAACAATCCTAAGTTCATTTTGATTGTGAGTTTTTATTTCTACCCCTGATTCTGAACTAATCTTCACTTTTTTAACTCCTTGTAAAGATTGTGTATAATCCTGGGCCCTTAATTGCCCAATGGCTAAGAATACTATTAGTATGATTGCTATTTTTTTCATGACTATTTGTTTTTTGACTGAATTTTTAAATTAAACTTGGCAGACCAACTTTTACCTGATCTTTAACATAATCAGGAGTTTTTTCTTCCTGAAGTAATTTTTCCATTGAAGGAACCGCGCGTTTTTCCTGAATGGAAACTAATATTTGAATTAATTCAATTTGCATGCTTGGATCTTGTTCTTTATCCAAGGCATTGATTAATGCTTTACGAACCATTTCTGAATCTGAAAATTTTACCAGTGCTTCTGCTGCAGCCAGTCGCACATTGATATGGTCGTCGTAATGCATTTTATTGATCAAAGCTTTTAAGATGTCATTTCCTGGTTTTTCAAATTCCTCGGCATAGTTCACTGCTTGCAACCGTTTACTTGCAGATTCATTTTCTATAAGTGAAATGGTCATCGTTTGCTTCATCTCAATTTTTTGTTTTTCCAGCACTGCTATTTCTTTGGTAAAGGATTCATTGGTTTGATTTTTTCCGAAAAAATATGCCGAAACTACCAATGTGATTGTGGCCGCAATTTGTAGGGCCGTTTTCCAAGAATTTTTTGATCTTTTTTCTAGTGAAACTACCTTAGAGCCCTGCAATGATGCTTTTTCTTTCTCAAGCATCTGATCAAAATTAAATTTCATATTTGCATTTGGCAGCTCTATTGGATCGTTATCGATAGCTTTAAAAACTTCTTGGAGCTCTTGTAAAGCATTACTGCAACTTTGGCAATCTTTAAGATGTGCTTCAACTGTTTGATGCACTTCTTGATCCAGATTGTAATCGATATAATCGATAAGTTGATCTTCTATTTGCTGGCAGTTCATGATATTATATCTTTTGTAAATAATACTCTTTTAATTTATGTATGGCTCGATGCACTTTTGTTTTTACGGCACCTTCTGTAGAGCCAATGATCTCTGCGATTTCCTGGTATTTGATTCCCTGATATCTGTTCATAATAATGAGCTCTTTATCGCTTTGACTTAGTTGTTCTAATGCCAGATGTAATTGTTCTTTGGTTTCATTATCTTCTATACTATAGGTGTTCTGCTCTTCAGTTTTATATTGTACATCTTCTAATCGTTGATCTTTGTTTTTTTGTTTTTGATAATGATCAGAAAATATGTTTCTGGCAATGGTATAGATCCATGATGAGAACTTTCCTCTTTTATACGAGTTTCTATACTTTATAGCTTTATAAAAAACTTCTTGAGTAATATCTTGGCTAACGTCTCGATCTCTGGTCATTTTTAGTAAAAAATTATAGATTCGTGCATGATATCTGTCAAACAAGATGCTCATCATATCTAAGTTTCCACCAGATACTAGAATCATTAATTCTTCGTCACTTACATTTTTCAAGATGTTACTCTTTTGGTTAGTTTCTATTAGTAATACCTAAGTTTTTTAAAAAGGTTACATTAGGATATAAAAAAAGTGCTTTCCTATCTGGAAAGCACTTTAAATTTACAATATTTTACAGTTTGTTAGCTCTGCATATTTTTTGCTTCGATACTTAACGTAGCATGTGGAACCAGTTTTAATCGCTCTGGATTAATTAGTTTTCCGGTTACACGGCAAATACCATAGGTTTTGTTTTCTATTCGTAACAAAGCATTCTTTAAATCGCGTACAAATTTCTCCTGCCTAATCGCAAGCTGTGTGTTAGCTTCTTTAGACATGGTTTCACTTCCTTCCTCGAATGCTTTAAATGTGGGTGAAGTGTCATCTGTACCATTATTTCCATCATTTTTGTAAGCACTTTGAATTAACTCTAAATCTTTTTGTGCTTTTTCCATTTTCTCAACGATTATTTCTCTGAATTTTTCTAAGTCAGAGTCGCTGTACCTTACTTTTACATCTCCTGCCATGTTGTTTAATGTTTTTTTATTATCAATTGGGTTGCAATGTCATCAAACGCAATTTCTGTACCATTTATTACATCTGTTGCAAATTCAATTGTCTCGGTTAAGGTTTCGTTTTTAATGTAAGCCTCATTGGTAGTAACTGCCTCCTGTATAGTTGCGTTTTCCTTAAAAACGATTTCTATTTTATCAGTCACTTCAAGCCCACTATCTTTGCGCATGTTCTGGATTCGATTTACAAGCTCTCTGGCGATTCCTTCTTTTTTCAGCTCAGGGGTAATTGTAATGTCCAATGCCACCGTCAAGGGACCCGAATTTGCTACCAACCAGCCCTCGATATCTTGAGAGCTAATTTCTACATCATCGGTTCCTAATGTAATAATTTTATCATTAATTTCTATATCAAAACTGCCAGTTTGTTCAAGAATTTTGATGCTTTCTTGATTAAATCCTTGTATCTTATTGGCTATCAACTTCATATCTTTCCCAAAACGAGGGCCTAAAGCTTTGAAATTTGGCCTTATTTGCTTTACTAATATACCAGATGCATCATCGAGAAGCTCTATTTCTTTAATATTTACTTCACTTTTTACCAGATGGGCGATGTCCTCGATCTCATTTTTTTCAGCTTCATTCAATACAGGAATCATCATTCGCTGTAAAGGTTGACGAACTTTGATCTTTTCCTTTTGACGCAAAGAAAGAGCCAACGAAGTGATGTTTTGTGCCTTTTGCATTTTATGTTCTAAAGCCTTATCAACAAGTGTTTCATTGTACTCTGGGAAATTTGCCAGGTGAACACTTTCAAACGTTTCTTTCTGTGTTCCTGCAACGAGATCTTTGTATAGTCTATCCATAAAGAATGGTGCTACAGGAGCTCCCAGCTTTGCAACAGTAACCATACAAGTATACAAAGTTTGGTAAGCAGAGATCTTATCTTTTTGATAATCACCTTTCCAATATCTTCTTCTGCTTAATCTTACAAACCAGTTACTTAGGTATTCTTGTACAAACTCCGATATTGCTCTAGTTGCTTTGGTAGGCTCATAGTCGTTATAATATTCGTCTACATTTTTGATCAATGTGTGTAGTTCGCTAAGAATCCATCGATCAATTTCTGGACGTTCTGTTAATGGAATATCGTCTTCGGCATAGGTAAAGTTATCGATATTAGCATAGAGCGTAAAGAATGAATATGTATTATATAAGGTACCAAAGAACTTACGTCGTACTTCACCAATGCCCTCAATATCAAATTTTAGATTATCCCAAGGATTGGCATTACTGATCATATACCAACGTGTGGCATCTGGACCATAAGTTTTTAACGTTTCAAAAGGATCGGCGGCATTTCCTAATCTCTTTGACATCTTTTGGCCATTTTTATCGAGTACCAATCCATTAGACACCACATTTTTATAGGCCACATCATCAAAAATCATGGTTGCTATAGCATGTAGTGTATAGAACCACCCACGTGTTTGATCTACTCCTTCGGCTATGAAATCGGCTTTTCTTTCACCATTTTCTATCTTATCCTTGTTTTCAAAAGGATAGTGCCACTGTGCATACGGCATAGATCCAGAGTCGAACCATACATCGATCAAGTCGCTTTCACGTTTCATTGGTTTTCCAGAAGGAGATACCAAGGTAATTTGATCCACTACATTTTTATGAAGATCTACTTTTTCATAATTCTCCTCACTCATATCACCTATCGCAAAATCGGCAAAAACATCAGCTTCAAGTACTCCTGCTTCAACGGCTTTGGTCATTTCTGCTTTTAATTCTTCAACAGAACCGATGATGATTTCTTCTTTACCATCATCTGTTCTCCAGATCGGTAACGGAATTCCCCAGAAACGAGAACGAGAAAGGTTCCAGTCATTGGCATTAGCCAGCCAATTGCCAAAACGTCCTTCGCCCGTAGCCTTTGGTTTCCAGTTAATACCTAGATTAAGTTCGTGCATACGATCTTTGAAATCGGTCACTTTAATAAACCAGGAATCTAATGGATAATATAAAACAGGCTTATCGGTACGCCAACAGTTAGGGTAGCTGTGCATATATTTTTCAACCTTGAAAGCTTTGTTTTCTATCTTAAGTTTGATGGCAATTTCTACATCTACCGACTTTTCGGGAGCTTCACCATCATTGTAATATTCGTTTTTAACATATTTTCCGGCAAATTCGCCAACATGCTTTGTAAATCTACCCTGCAGATCAACAAGTGGAACTAAATTATCGTTATCATCTTTTACCAACAGGGCAGGAACCTCTGGAGTAGCTTGTTTTGCCACCATGGCATCATCGGCCCCAAAAGTAGGCGCCGTATGTACGATACCGGTACCATCTTCGGTAGTCACAAAATCTCCTGAGATTACTCTAAAGGCATTTTCAGGATTGTGATAAGGCTGAACAAAATCAAGTAATTGCTCATATCGAATCTCTACTAGATCGGCTCCTTTACATTCCTTTAAAATGAAATAAGGAACTTTTTTATCTCCTTGCTTGAAAGCACTTAATTCTGTTTCAGTTTCAACTTGAGTAAACTTACCAGAGAATTGTTTTCCAACAAGATTTTTGGCCAAAATTACATTGATTGGCTCAAAGGTGTATTGATTGAATGTTTTTACTACAACATAGTCTATTTTGGATCCTACAGTAAGTGCCGTATTCGATGGAAGTGTCCAGGGTGTGGTCGTCCAGGCCAAAAAGTAGATATTTCCTTCTACATCTTTTAAGAATGAAGGGAAGGTCTCTTCTTTAGCTTTAAACTGTGCTACGACTGTAGTATCGGTTACATCCTGGTACGTTCCCGGTTGGTTAAGCTCATGAGAACTTAGTCCGGTACCCGCCTTTGGCGAATATGGTTGTATGGTATATCCTTTATAGAGTAATCCTTTTTTGTATATCTGAGAAAGCAACCACCAAACACTCTCCATATATTTGGATTTGTAGGTGATATATGGATCATCCATATCTACCCAATATCCAATTTTTTGAGTAAGGTCATTCCAGATATCGGTATAACGCATCACGGCTTTTTTACAAGCCTCATTATATTCTTCAATCGTAATCTTTTTACCAATATCTTCTTTGGTGATCCCAAGTTCTTTTTCTACACCAAGTTCGACCGGAAGTCCATGAGTATCCCATCCAGCTTTGCGTTTTACCTGGTATCCTTTTTGAGTTTTGTATCGACAAAAAATATCTTTAATCGCACGAGCCATCACGTGGTGAATACCAGGCAGTCCGTTTGCTGAAGGAGGCCCTTCAAAAAAGACATATGGTGCTGCGCCCTCACGCTCTGTAACACTTTTTTCAAAAATGTTATTCTGCTGCCAGAAATCTAGTATTTCATCGGCAACTTTTGGTAAGTCAAGTCCTTTATATTCAGGAAACTTAGTGCTCATTTGATCGATCTTTCTATTAAGTCTGCGAAAATAAGGATTTTCTTGAAAAAGAGAGACCAAATTGAAGGGCTATGTAAAATTAATATGCGTCAAATAAGAATTTTTAACAAAGTCTTTGATTTTTGGCCAAAAAAGTACAGAAAATGCATCCAAAATCAACCAGATACCTTCTAGGAGCAGATAAACACATGACAGTATTATAATATGTTGTTTTAAAATCGTTTGTTAGCGATCACATTTTAAGTGTATCTGCTATATGTTTATTGATTTGGAACTTATGTACAAATAATTGGGACATGGGTTAAAGGAGTTTTTATAAATATTAGGTTTATTTGGTTTCAAACAAACTCTATATAATTTTTTCACGATAGACACAAGGCTTGAGTGTCTTTAATTGTTCGGGCCAATTCTTAAAACTTAAACTTTAATATCATGTTAAAAAAAATTTTGAAACTCGAAGGAGTAAAAGAGCTTAAAAAGAATCAGCAAAAAACCGTTTTAGGCGGTATCGGATGTGTAATGCAAGGGGGTAATTGTTGTATCGTTATTTACTATGGTGGTGATCCAATATGGTGCGACGTAGGAGGCAGATGCATTAATGGCGTAAGATGTGCATAAATTTAAAATAACAGATAGTTAAACCCTTCGTAAAATTTTACGAAGGGTTTTTTTAAAAATGAGATGTTTAGAAATCAACAACAATTCCTATACTAGGTATAATTTGTCCTGTATCTGTTTCGATAGCAGTCAGACTTCTAGGTTCTACAATAGCTCCGGTGGGATCTCTATTAAGCCCAAATTGAGTAGGTTCTGGTATTTCTTGTCCTAAAACGTTTTGAGCTTCTACAAATACATTTAACGACAGGTTTTTAAAATTCCATTTTTTATCAATACGCAGGTCGAGTTGACTGAAAGTATCGAATTTTTCTTCTCCCAAACGGCCATAATCCAAAATAACTTCGGGATAATTAGTAAGAGTAGCATCAAGATCGGTAGGTACAAAAGGAGTGTTTCCTGCAAAGCGATATCTGGCGCTTACTTCCCAATTGTTCTTTAGTTTATAACCACCGGTAAATGAAACAAGGTGACGGCTATCCCATACTGAAGGCAGATAAATATCTCTGTCAAAACCGGTAAATTCACTATAAAACCACGTATATGCAAAGATGCCGTAAAAATTATTAGTTAGTTTTTGCTGAAACTGAAGCTCGGCTCCATAGCTTCTTCCTTTACCTACAGTAGCGACATCTTCACTTCCCAAAATTTCGAAGTCGGCTCCTTTATTGGCAAGAGAGACACCATCTAGAACTGAAACGGGATAATCGTCGTAACGCTTGTAAAACCCTTCCAAAGAAATACTTGACGATGGACCGAAATAGTGTTGCAAACCAAGTACATAATGATCACTCACAGTATAATCCACATCTTGATTCACCAGAACATTGTCATTATCTCTAAATCCTAAAATCGTATAAGGAGGTAACTTATAGTATCTGCCCAGAGAACCATTTAACCTCCAGTTTTCTTTAAATTCGTACGATAGAGAGAATCTAGGAGAGAACGTGGACAGGATATTATTATCTTCTGTGAAGCTATCATCATCCATTCTAAAACCAAAAGAGAAATCTAATTTATCATTAAAAAATGATTTGGTCATATTGGCAAACAACCCGTATTTAAAAAAGTCTATATCGGTATTAAAAATATTATTATCCGTTAGGTTGACTGTTTCATTACTGTAGTCTGAATACTGCGTATTAAAACCTGTAGTAAGTTTCCAGTCACGAAGGAATTTTGTGAGTTGATATCGCAGTTTGGTTTCAGATTCGGTTGCATCGTTACTAAAAATTACCCCAGTTTCATTTTCAGGATCTTCATATCTGGTAAATTCATTAACCAAAGTGTTATTGCTTACGGTAGTTTCCATAAAACCAGACCCGTCTTTAAAACGTCGTTTCCAGGATAAACCAATGGCATTGGTACGCTGATTTATAAAAGGTGCTTGTTCTAATTGTGCCTGTTGTTCTGCGTCAAAATCATCAGGTGCTTCTACCGAAAAATCATCGATAGACCCTAGGCCTATAAAATTGATATCATTGTAAGCATCAATTTTGTGGTTTATTTTATATTGATAATCCCAATAGTTGGGTCTAAAGGGAAGGCCAATGACTTCAAACAAAAATTGAAGGTAACTACGCCTTGCTGATACCAAAAAAGTAGTTTTTGCTTCTTCATTTTTACCTCTAAAAAGAGGTCCTTCTAATGTAAGTGCTGCTTCACTGGCACTTACACGAAAATTACCACTAAAATCTCTGTTGTTTCCTGTGCGTTGACTAAACTGTAATACTCCCGAAAGAGGATTGTCATATTGGGCGCCAAACGCTGAGGTAGACAAGGTAACATTATCTATGAATGATACATTAATTAGGCCAACAGGCCCTCCCGCACTTCCTTGTGTACTGAAATGGTTGATATTTGGGACTTCCATACCGTCTAGATAATAAACAGTTTCGTTGGGGGCACCACCCCGAATTATCAAATCATTACGAAAGCCACCAATTGAGGGAGAAACTCCTGGCAGCGTTTGGGCAACCTGCACTACGTCATTATTACTTCCTGGGTAGGTAGCGATTTCTACAGCCGATAAGGATTGCGTAGACAATGGGGTTTCTTTGGGTCTACTTATTTTGTTGGCATTACTTATTACAACTTCATCCAATGCTTCTGCAGATTCTTTTAGGATAAAATTATAAGCAGGAGTTCCTTTAGATCTTACAATAACGTTAAATTTGGTTTGTGTTTCGAAACCAACATAACTAACAATAAGGTTATAAGACCCTGGAGTAACGTTTTCGATGCGGTAATTACCATCAAAATCGGTTTGTGCTCCTTTTTGTGTTCCTTCAAGAAAAACAGAAGCCCCTAAAACAGGTTGGCCAGTTTGGTCGGTTACATTTCCAGACAGTTCGCCATAAACTTGAGCATACATGTTAGAGACAAGTAGTAGAGAAAGTACTAAAACAATATTTTTAATATTCATAATTATAGGTTTTCAATGGTTTTAAAGTGTTTTTAGAATAAATTGTTTAATATTTTCGTGCAAATATTAAACAAATAAGTATTATATAATAATAAATTATTGTAATTTAGTGTTAAAAAGTAGTTTTTGATGAAGATTTATGAGTTAATAAAACAATTAGTTGATCTCACAGGAGAGTTTGTAAAAGGTAGAATGGATAAGGATATTCATATAAAATCATTTACAAATTGGCTGTCTAAACGTATGGATGGAACAGTTTCTACTGAGGAGTATGAGATCACAGGGCATAGTATAGAAGCAGAAATAGCGGCACATATTGGTAGAATGAGTAGGTATTCTAATACATATATTAAATCTGCAATGGTTGATTTACCCTTTGCTACCGACATGGATTTTGCATTTACTGCTATTCTTCACAGAGCCGGACCTATAGGAAAAACTGATTTGATCAGGAAAATGGCGTATGACAAATCTTCGGGGATGGAAGTAATTAAACGATTGCTAAAAAACGGGATTATCGAACAATTTCCGAATCCCAATGATAAAAGAGGTAAATTATTACGATTAACCAAATATGGAGAAGAAAATGTTATAAAAGCATATGCTGAAGCCCATAAAGCGGCAAAAACAGTGAGTGGTTGCCTAACAAAAAGTGAACAGATAATATTATTGAGAACTTTAAAAAAATTAGACGAGTTTCATCTGCCAATTTATTTAGAAGAGGAAAAAGATCTAAATGTAATTATCGAAAAGTATTCTTTGTAATACTAAAATCATTATTCGCGATTAGATTTTACTATTTTTATCTCATGAAGGAAACATTACAAATAACCTTAATTCAACCTGATCTGATTTGGGAAAATGCTCTCGAGAACCGAAAAGCTTTTACACAAAAAATCAACGATATACATCAGGATGTCGATCTTGTCGTTTTACCAGAAATGTTTACAACAGGATTCACTATGAATGCTGCTGAGGTTGCAGAGACTATGGAAGGAGAAACGATGCAATGGTTAAAAGGTGTTTCAAAAACAAAAGGTTGTGCTATTACCGGAAGTATTATTGTTGAAGAAAATAAAAAGTACTATAATCGTTTAATTTTTATGTTACCCAATGGCGAATATCATACCTACGACAAACATCAGCTTTTTACATTAGCCAAGGAGCAAGAAGTATTTACAGCGGGTCAAAAAGAGGTGATTATCGACTATATGGGCTGGAAAATTAAACCACAGATTTGCTACGATCTCAGATTTCCGGTTTGGGCCAGAAATACTTCAGATTATGATGTTCTATTGTATGTGGCCAGTTGGCCAAAACCAAGAATCAATGCGTGGGATACATTATTACAGGCCAGAGCGATCGAAAATATGAGTTATTGCATTGGTGTAAATCGTGTAGGTACCGATGGTAAGGGTTATGAATACAATGGCCACTCTGCCGTATATGATGTTTTAGGAAATTCTGTAATTGATGAAAACCCTTTGGAAAAAGAAACGATTGTATATGCAATCATAGATAAATCTCATATATATACCATAAGAGAAAAATTATCTTTTCTAGAAGACAGGGATCATTTCAAATTACTCTAGGATAAATGTTTGTTTTAGTTCCCAATTAGCACGAACATCGATAGCCTCTGGAAAATATTTAATTTCTTCTGGTTGAATTCCTTTTAAGAAATGACCGGTATCCCATTTACCATTTTTATTGGCATCCAGAATCACCCGTATATAATATTTACCAGGGTTAAGATAATCGAAGGTGATCAATTCTTCTTTTGGTACTATTTTTTCTGTTATCACTTCATCTTTTTCATCAGTAACTTCTACGATTACAGGATACGCATCAACATTTTGTAGTGTAAGGAAAATGGTGCCATAATCCGCTAGTTTTTTTGTTCTGAAATTAAAATTAATGGTGTCGTTTACATTGCCAATAAAGTCTTTGATAGCTTCAGGAAGCATTTGCAATGCATAAGCATTATTTTCAGTTTTTTCAAAGGTTATTTGGGCTTCGTTTTTAATTTTATCCAATTCAATAGAAAAAGGAACTGCCAATGTATCTTTATCGGTTAATGAAATAAACTCTTTGGTAATGCTGTCAATTGGGGTATTTGCAGAAATAGTAAAATTTTCATTTAACGGTAATACAGATCTAAATTTTGAATCGACCAGAAGTGAATCCTTGTATTGGTCCTTAAATCTTGGTACCAGGGTATCTTGATAATTTTTGATATTAGTAACTTCAAAGATTAGAGAATCTGCCTCAAAAAAAGGTTTAAACCAATAGTGCAGGGTATCTTTTTCTTTATCTTGTAATACTAATGTTTCAAAGTCGTCGGGTGCATCACTTAGTAATCTGATCTTCATGCTATCAGCTTCACCCGAATAAGGAAACAAAAATTCATTTTTTGAGACTTGTTTTGGTAAAAGTGCCTTAAATTCAGAGATTTCTTTAAATATTTCAATATTAAAAACCTTGGCAGTGTCTGCAGGGAGCGTTATAATTTCTTCATGAAAACCAATTTTATCCTGTTTTGGATCATAAAGGTAGTTTGAAGAAGCATCTTTTAAAGCAATGAGCTTAAATTTTCCTTCTTTCAGATTATAAAAGTCAAAAGAAGTACTATCCAAAGTATTGGTTACATATCTTGGTACGGTATTAAACACCATAGAATCAGAATAGTTCTCGTCAATTTCATACAACGCAACCGTAATATAAGGATCGATCTTTTTTTGTATTGAATTGTTTACGCTTCCTTTTACGCTTAACGAATCAAGAAAATCTCCTGTAGAGAAAACATATCTAAAGAAAGGATATTTGTTACCCTCATTATTATCCTCGACACTTTCGCCAAAATTTATACTATAGGTAGTGTTTTGCAATAAGGTGTCCTCAAATGTAATTTTTATATACTTAGCCGCACTTCCCAATGGAGTAATTGTAGGCGGTGGATCCATGGGAGGAGAGATAATAATTTGCTTTTGAGCATCTTTCAGTTTTACATACTCATCAAAGTAAATACGAATCTCATTTTTATCAAAATTTGTAGAAAAATTAGGAGGAAAAGCTTTTACAAATACAGGAGGGGTTTCATCTTTTTCTCCTCCGGTTATTGATCCTTTTTTTGCACAGCTAATCACAAAGGCTAGCAATACCAAGGTAAGCAATAACATTTCTAATCTTTTGTTCATATCTCCTTTACTATTTATAAGACACAAAGAAACAACTATATTGAAAAACAAAAAAACTTAATGAAACTCTGTTTTAGAGAACAGTTTTGTTAGTTCTCTAAAACAGTAAGTTGAACCTGCCTATGCCGGCAGGCAGGTTAATCCCGTTTTTATAACGGGATCTCAAATTCAAAATTTGAATTTATTGTAATCATTTTTCTATCTATTCCGTAATTGCCATAGTGGCAATGCTTATTTTAATATTTGGGATAGATTTTAAGGCATGTGCGCATGCTTCAATAGTGGCTCCCGTGGTTACGATATCATCAACCAACAAAATGTGCTTGTTTTCTAATAAAGACGCATTTTCAATATCAAATGTTTCAGAAGTATTAACCCATCTACTATCCCTATTTCGCTTGGATTGTTTTGTATTGTATAACTTTTTTTTGAGCACAGCATCAATATATTCGATATTTAGTTTTTTGGCAATTTCCAGACCAAACTTCTCTACTTGATTATAACCTCTTTCTCTAAGTCGTTTTTTATGCAATGGGACAGGCACAACAGAGTCAATATCTTGATAATCAGTATTTTGCAATAATTTTTCTCCAAGCCACCTACCTAGTTCCTCTCCGATTTCCTCTCTTCCCTTATATTTAAGATTGTGTATTAGATTCTGTACCAAACCGTTCTTCTGAAACACAAATAGAGAAGCGGCATTTTCAATATTGACACGCCCGTAAAATACTTTTTCAATTTTTTTTGCGTTTACGTTATGGAAATTACCCAAAGGAAGCTCATGTCGACAGGAAGTACATAGCAACCTTTCATTTTTGTGTAGTGCATTATTACAGGCAGCGCAATATGTAGGATAGAATAAATAGAGAAAGTCTCTTAGCATTTTATTAGGGTGATTACCATTAATTATTATATTTTAGCTATTGAAATAACCATCTAAATTAGAAATTAATTATTATGACAACTCAAAACAATAACTTAACCCTTAAAATTCTTATTGGTGTTCTAGGAGCACTGTTGCTTATTCTAGGGATTTTTACGTATAAGTTTTACAACGAAGAGAAGCAAAATAAAGCAATTTTGCAACAAGAAAAGGATCTTATCGAAAGTGAATTAGGAGAATTGATCACAAAATATGACAATGCTATCGCTCTTAATGAAGTAATGGATGATCACTTACTTAAAGCCAAAGAACGTATCGTAGTACTATTAGATAGTGTAAAAGACAACGATGCAAACCTAGCACTAATTTCTAGATACAGAAGAGAGGTTGGAAAGTTGAAGAAAGAGCGTGAGAGATTATTTAAACTTGCAGATAGTCTTACCACTGCTAATACGCAATTGGCAACAGACCTTGATAGTACATCGGTAGAGTTAAATAGAAGAATTATTTATTCTGATTCTTTACAAACACAAAACTCAAAACTTGCTGAGATCGTAGAAAGAGGATCTGCACTTACTGCAGCTAATATCAAAGCTGAAGGAGTAAGAGTACGTAATAGTGGTAAAATATCTAGTTCTTCTAAAGCAAGTAGAGCTGAAAAAGTAAGAGTGTGCTTTACACTTTCACCAAACAAATTAACAGAAAGAGGAGATAAAGAACTTTTTGTTCAGGTTGTTAATCCTGAAAACAATCTAATTGGTGATAAAGTTTCTGTAAACTTTGATGATGCTATTCTTACCTATAGTGGTCGTAACAAAGTTTTTTATGAAAATGAAGCTTTAGACGTATGTGTATTGGTTGATGCTGCCGAAGGAGAATTAGTAAAAGGTAACTATGTAGTGAACCTGTTCTCTGGACCTAGAATGATTTCTAACACACAATTTGAATTGAAATAATTCTTTTATAATCATATAAATTAAACCGCTGTATTCACTAAAAATACGGCGGTTTTTTTATGCATTCAACAGAAATTAATTTTGAAGGTCGTTAATTTGATAAATTCGATTATTTTTGCGCAATGGCAAAGCAAGAAGATAAATTTAAAAAGGTTATAGCCCATGCAAAAGAGTATGGGTACATTTTTGGTTCTAGTGAGATTTATGATGGCTTAAGTGCCGTATACGACTATGGTCAAAACGGAGTAGAACTTAAAAAGAATATACGAGAATATTGGTGGAAAAGCATGGTCAACATGCATCAAAATATAGTAGGTCTGGATGCAGCCATATTTATGCATCCTACTACATGGAAAGCGTCTGGACACGTAGATGCTTTTAATGATCCCCTTATCGATAATAAAGACTCCAAAAAAAGATATAGAGCAGATGTGCTTTTAGAAGATTATGCCGAAAAGCTTAATCAAAAGGCTCAAAAAGAGATCACTAAAGCAAAAAAACGCTTTGGGGACACTTTTAATGAAGAACAATTTGTGTCTACAAATCCAAGGGTTGTAAAGTATCTATCAGAAAAGGAAGCAGTATTAAAACGAATGGCTTCATCTTTGGAGAAAGAGGATCTTGTCGATGTAAAAGCATTGATCGAAGAACTTGGTATCGCAGACCCAGAAACAGGATCAAAAAATTGGACAGAAGTTCGACAGTTTAACCTAATGTTTGGTACAAAGCTGGGAGCTTCAGCAGATACTGCCACAGATCTATTCTTACGCCCAGAAACGGCCCAAGGAATATTTGTAAATTTTCTTAATGTCCAAAAAACAGGCCGCATGAAAATACCTTTTGGGATTGCCCAAACGGGTAAAGCTTTCAGAAACGAAATTGTTGCTCGACAGTTTATTTTCAGAATGCGGGAGTTTGAACAAATGGAGATGCAATTTTTTGTGCGACCAGGGGATGAAATGAAATGGTACGAATACTGGAAAGAAACTCGTCTGAAATGGCATCTTTCTTTAGGACTAGGTCAAGAAAATTATCGTTTCCATGATCATGATAAATTAGCACATTATGCTAATGCAGCTGCAGATATAGAGTTTAATTTTCCATTTGGATTTAAAGAATTAGAAGGGATCCACTCAAGAACCGATTTTGACCTGAAGGCACACGAAGAATATTCTGGAAAGAAGCTACAATTTTTTGATCCAGAACTTCAAGAAAGCTATGTTCCTTATGTGGTAGAAACATCGGTAGGTTTGGATAGAATGTTCCTGGCAGTATTTTCTACGGCGCTACAAGAAGAGAATCTTGAGGACGGAACGAGCAGAGTTGTTTTGAAACTTCCTGCTGTTGTGGCCCCTATAAAAGCTGCAATTCTTCCTTTGATAAAAAAGGATGGATTGCCCGAAGTGGCTAAGCAGATCGTAGATGATCTAAAATGGAAATTTAATGTAATATATGACGAAAAAGATGCCATAGGTCGTCGTTATCGAAGACAAGATGCCAACGGAACGCCATTTTGTATTACTGTGGATCATGATACATTAAATGATCAAACAGTAACCATTAGAGATAGAGATACAATGGAACAAAAACGAGTTCCGATTGCAGATCTAAAAGCCATTATTTCTGAAAAAACTGATGCAGAATATTGGCTGAAATAAATGTATAAATTGCCCGTTTTATTATAAAGCTGTCATGTATAAATGGCGGCTTTATGTTTGTATAAACGATGAAATTACGGATATATGAAGCAATTCAGAAATGTAAATATCCTAGAGAATTGACTTGTTTTTTTATGATTTAAGAGAATAACTATTTGATGATTATCGTATCTTGAAGTTTAATCGTATTTTAGTCAAAAAGAAAAAGAGTTTAGATACTTATTAAATGCCCGTTTTATGCTATTGAAAAAGATATTAGTTTTTGTTTTTATATGTTTTGTTGCTGTTGGGTTTTCTCAAAGCACATCCAAAAAACAAATTAAAAAAGCCACTTTTGTTGGTGAAGCTATTTATGTTAAGGATATAGAGCCTTTGGCAGGAAAAACTCTCATTCCCGGAAAACCGAGACAAGGTAAAATTAACCCTAGGAGAACCGATGGTAATAAAATTGTTCCAGGAAAAGGATCCAAAGGGCCAGATCCACTGATAAGAAGACAAAAGAATGCACAGGCTTTAAGAGCGAGTAAAGCGCCTTCATTAACTTTTGAAGCAAACACTAGCTCTAGAGCTCCTTCTGATCCAACAGGAGCGATTGGTCCTAATCATTATGTAAGTGCTAAAAATTTTGAATTTGCAATACACGATCGAGCAGGAAATGTTTTGGTAGCTTCGGCAGATCTTTCTAATTTATTCCCAGGAGAAAATCTAGGTGACCCTATCGTATTCTATGATAGTTTTGCAGATCGATTTGTAGTGACTCAATTTTCTAATTCACCCAATGGGTTTTTGGTAGCTGTATGTAAAGGGTCGGACCCTGTAAATGATGGTTGGTTTACTTACCGATTCAATACTGGAAGTTTTCCGGATTACACAAAATTTTCTATCTGGTCAGATGGGTATTATGTAACGGCCAATAAAGATCAAAGTTCGTTACAAAACGATGAAGTTGTATTTGTAATCGAACGAGAAAAAATGCTGGCAGGAGACGAAAATGCAAAAATGGTAGGATTTCCTCTTCCTGGAGCTAGAATTGGTGGATTCTACAGCCCAGCTTCATTTAATGCAATAGGTAATACCTTACCGCCCGAAGGAGATGCAAGGATTATTTACTATCAAGATGATGCATGGCAAGGAGTTACTGAAGATGCATTGAAATTATGGACAATAGAAGTTGACTGGGTAGATCTTGAAGAATCTACGATTGCCGAATCTGAAGAATTAACAGTAAGCAGTGGTGCAATTAATGCATTTGATTCTACTTTTGATGGAGGTTCTTTTGGTAACCTTCCTCAACCTAATGACGGTCAGGATATCGATGTACTGCAAGGAGCAGTAATGTATGCTACCAATTATCGAAGATTTTGTGATTATAATGCAGTAGTACTTAATTTTGCTGTCGATATAGATGACAGGCAAGATTCTGATAATGTTTCCGGGATAAGATGGTACGAGTTGAGACAAAATGGAGATGGACAACCATGGACGGTCTTCCAAGAAGGAACGTATACTTCAACAAACGGTAAAAGTGCCTGGTGTGCTAGTATGGCAATGGATATTTTTGGTAATATTGGCATGGGATATTCTACCATTGGTACAACCGCTAACCTGGCTACCGAAGATAGCTTTGTATCTATACATTACACAGGAAGATTAGTGGATGATCCTTTGGGTACAATGACTTTTCCCGAAGAAAATATTGCCATTGGGACAGGAATTAATAATACCGATCAAAATCGTTATGGAGATTATGCACAATTAACAGTTGACCCTGTAGATGATCAAACATTTTGGCATATAGCCGAATATTTTCAGGATACCGGAGCAAATGCAAGAAATGTTGTTGGTGTCTTCAAAATTGCTAATGATGTAACTAGTGATGTAGGAGTAATACGTATTGATACTCCGGTAGATGCAGTTTTAACGACAGAAGAAACAATTACTGTAACGATCAAAAATTTTGGTTCTGCTACACAAACCGATATCCCAGTGAGTTATTCGGTCAATGGGGGCACTCCGGTTACAGAATTGTTTGCAGGACCGCTCAATGCTGGACAAACGGCTTCTTTTTCGTTTGCTACAAAAGCTGATCTTACAGCAGATAGAACCTACAACATAACTGCAGAGACCAATTTAGTGGGGGATACCACTCCTGAAAATGATTGTGCCACTAAGGACGATATCAGAAATTTATTTGCAAATGACGTTGGGGTAACTGCTTTGATTTCACCAACTTCAAGCGGTCAGTTTACCAACCAGGAAGAAATAACCATTACCATTTTTAATTATGGAGGTACCCCACAATCAAACATTCCTGTTTTTTATACACTTAATGGCGGTGCATCGATAAATGAAGTGTTTACAGGTACATTGGCTGCACAAGAATCGGTAGATTATACGTTTACAGCAACAGCAGATCTTTTAGAATTTAGAGATTATAATTTCCAAATGGGAACAATACTTTCTGGTGATGAGGATCCTAATAATGATTCTATAACAAGAACCGTTGAAAATGCACTCTGTGCCCCTACTTCTGATTGTGCTCAGTTTGGAGATGGAATCACTTCTTTTCAATTGTCAAATGTTACCAACGCTCAAATAAGTTGCGATACAGGATACGAGGATTTTACAGGAGATTTTACTATCGAACTTAATAGAGCAGAAGAAGAATTTGAGGTAACAGTACGGTCCGGCTTTGCAGATGATGCAGGAGCGGAGCGATTTTCTATTTGGATAGATTTCAATGACGATAATGTGTTTGAATCTTCCGAACTAATATTGGATAATCAGGTAATTACTGAAATTAACACAGATCAAAGTTTTACATTTTCTCTGAGTAGCGATGCTGCCCTAGGTACGCACTTGCTTAGAATCAGAGGTGGTGATACCAATACAAATAATGGCGCACTTCTTAGAGAACCTTGCGGGTCTATGCAATTTGGAACCACACACGATTACACTGTAGTCATTGTTGATGAACCTTTGGGTCCAGATCCTAATGTCGAAACCAATCTTACGGTTATTTCGCAACCAGGAAATCAGTTTTTGATCACCAAAACGGCTCCTAACGCTCCCGAAGAAGAAAGAATATATATATTTAATATTAGTGGTCAGATAGTTGCTTCTAATCTGTTAAAGAAAGATAGGAACAATACTTTTACCTATGAATTAGATATGTCTTTTGCCAGATCAGGCATCTATTTTGTTAGGCTTGGTAACAGTAAAAACAATGTTGCAGGGTTTGGCGTGCTATAAATTTATTGAGAGCGTTTGTTTATCTCAGTAATAGAAACCGGGCGCGCTTCATTACACCTGCTTGGCATTCTGAGACTAGAAAATTTTATCCAAACCTGGGCAGGAACTTCACTGTCCTTAAAAAATTCACCCAGATTAATTGGGTCAAGTTTGTCTTTATATTCTTCTACAGTAAGAATATAAGGGCAATCTTTTGATTTACTCACCGTGATAGTTCCTTTGCTAAATCCTTTTTCTATCATTTCTTTAGAAGTTATAGTTTGAGCCTCTGTTTTCGCTTCAGCAGTATCGGTAGTTTTTGTTTGTTTTGTTGTTGAGCAAGTATACAGGCTAAGGATAGCGACAAAGCAAGCTATTCTATACATAATTTTCATGATTTGTGATTGCTTTTATAAAGATAGGGTTTTAATACCTTATTTGTTTGCAACACTTCAAAGTTTATGATGTATTTAGAACAATGGATTCGTTGTAAATTTTATTTTTACTAAAAAATTAAAATCTATACTTCATGAAAATCATCTCCTATAACGTAAACGGGATTCGCGCAGCAATAAACAAAGGTTTTTTAGACTGGTTGCAGCAGGCAGACCCAGATGTAATTTGTCTTCAGGAAATAAAAGCCAACAAAGATCAATTGGATCTTGATGTGTTTGCAGCGGCTGGGTACCCCCATAATTATTGGTACAGCGCCCAGAAAAAGGGATATAGCGGAGTAGCAATTTTGTCTAAAACAGCACCTGATCATATTGAGTACGGAACCGGGATTGATTATATGGATTTTGAAGGCCGTAACCTAAGAGCAGATTTTAATGGAGTATCTATAATGAGCTTATACCTGCCAAGTGGAACGAACATCGAACGCCTAGAACATAAGCTGAAGTATATGGCCGATTTTCAAGAGTACATTAATTCTTTAAAGCAGCAATATCCAAATCTTGTCATATTAGGGGATTATAATATTTGTCATCAGGCTATTGATATTCATGATCCGGTGCGCAACAAAAATGTGTCTGGGTTTTTACCGGTAGAGCGAGAGTGGATTGGCAATTTTATGGATAGCGGATTCATAGATTCTTTCAGGCATTTTAATAAAGAACCCCATAATTATTCCTGGTGGAGTTATAGGGCTAACTCCAGAGCTAATAACAAAGGATGGCGATTGGATTATGGTATGGTGTCACAACCGTTACAAGATAAACTAAAAAGAGCCGTTATACTATCAGAAGCAAAACACAGTGATCATTGCCCGATTGTGGTAGAACTGAATGTGTAAGCTTATTGGTCACACTGAGCTTGTCGAAGTGTGATTAGAATCAGAAATAATAAAAGATAATAATTATTAAGGCGTCCGGGCGGGCTATTCGTTTCAATTCCTCGCATTGTCTACCCTTCGACAAGCTCAGGATGACAATACTGTGGGATTTACACTGCTATCCCTGACGCAAACCGTAAATTTTAATAAAATAAACAAGTAATGATGATCAAAAAAATTGCAGGTATCATGCTAGTGGGAATACTGTTTTCTTCCTGTGTAACATCAAAAGTCTACAAGGATCTAGAAAGCAAGTATGCCAATCTAAAACGTGAAAATCGCAAGATGGAAGATGACCTGACTGCGTTAGAAAAAGAAAGTAAGGCAGATAAAAAAGCACTGCAGCAGCTTGATGCGCAGTATCAAAAAACAATGGCTGAAAGAGATGAGTTACAGAGAAAATACGATGCCGCTGTAGCAAATTATGAGAATCTAAAGAATTCTTACGACGCTCTTGAGAAAAACAGCTCTGCAGCGATTGCAGCCAATAGTAAAAAGAACAGAGAACTACTTGGCCAGTTAGAAGAGAAAGAGCGCACATTGGCACAAGAACGTACACGTTTGGACAAACTGCAAAGAGATTTGGATGCACGCTCAAAACGTGTAGATGAGTTAGAAGGACTAATTGCTGCCAAAGATGCCAAAATGCAAGCATTAAAAAATGCCATATCCAAAGCGCTACGTAATTTTGAAGGTAAAGGACTTACTGTAGAAGAACGTAATGGCAAAGTATACATTTCTATGGAAAACAAGCTATTGTTCGAATCTGGTAGTTGGGCCGTTGGATCACAGGGACGCAAAGCGGTTAAGCAATTAGGAAAAGTATTGGCTCAAAATCCTGATATAGCGGTATTGATCGAAGGACACACCGATAACGTACCATACACGGGCAATGCACAATTATCGGGCAACTGGGATCTGTCGACCAAAAGAGCAACGGCTATTGTCAATATTTTATTAGAAAATAATCAAATTGATCCACAAAATCTTACCGCAGCGGGTAGAGGTGAGTACGCTCCTGTAGCAAGTAATGATACTGGCGAGGGTAAGAGCAAAAACAGACGAATTGAGGTGATCCTAACTCCCAAACTGGATGAGATCACTAAGTTGTTGAATGATATCTAAATAATATAGCAAAACAAATAAAATAATAAAAAAGAGCTTCCCAGTAGGAAGCTCTTTTTTGTGCTATATATCGAATGTCTTATAAACTATTAAGTATACTTTCGATTTCTTTTGTGTTATCCTCTGAGGCATTTTCTTTAACTCGCCTGAGAACATCTAAAAATTTGTGCACCACTTTGTGGGCTTGCATTGCTTCTAAAGGACCTATTTGTCTACCTGTTGAGGTTAATAGAAAATAATCATAATAATCAACAGGAACCGACTTGTCCTTCTTTTTTTGCACTGATGTAGTTCCTGTGTCCTTGACAATAGATACTACATTACCTTGTGCGATAACTTTGTCAGTCATTTCAGAAACATCTTTTGCTAAAGGATATAATTCTTCATCAAAGATTCTTTCCATTTCGTCCCAAGTTACCTGAGCCTGAACTGATAATCCTGCGCCTAGCACGAATAGAAGTAGAAATAATTTTTTCATAATGTTTGGGTGTTAAAATGTATTAAAAGTTTATAGGTTAATTACACCGGTTACTTAACGGGACAAATTTGTTTTTATTGTTAAAATAACCTTAAAAAGCGAGTCAAAATACTCAATTTATTTGATAAAAACCAAAAAGTGTGCCACGAATTTAGTAAACAAAAATAAAATCCTTAATTATGTATAGTGTAAAAGCATAAAAATAAATAAGACAGGTGACAAAAGGACCTTGCAAGACGTTTATAATACCCCAATTAATTTAAAACCATTGAACAAATGAAGAAGCTATCCATTTTTGTACTAGTACTAGTATCTGTGTTTAAAGGAATGAGCCAAGAAAGCGAAGAAGAGTACCAGAACGAAGAAGAAATACAAAGTGAAGAAGAAGTGCAGGAGGATGAACAAGGAGAAAACAACTACTTTGACATTTATAACTATTTTAGTTTCACCAATGATGAGTATGCTAACGCCTTGGATAAGGTAAATGATATGTATCCGGAAGATCAAAATGTCCTAAATAAATTGGTAGTAGAGGTCCAAAAAGATATAATATTAAAAGATCGCTTGTTCAGGGAGTTGATTGCAAAACCCAGCAAAAAGAATCCTTACAAGGGTAAAGACAGCCCAGGGTTTGTCTGTATCCTACATGGTCTTATAGAAAACAAAACCGTCTACAATGAGGTTATTAACAACGGAGGCTCCGAGGATGAGGCCAGAAATGTCGCAACGCTTGCCGAAAGAACGGTCCGTAGAAAATGTGGTATCTCCAAAAAAGTGAATAAGGAATAGTATTCTTGGTTTTATTTTGGGATAGAAGGAAAGCCTACTATTAGATTTATTTGTAAATGTCTATCTTCGTATCGTCTTAAGACATTTGTTCTTTGTAAAAACCATACTCCATAGTTTTTGAATTAATGTTTAATTTTTAAAACTATATATGATGAATTGGAAAATTCAAAAACTATTGAATGGAGAGACGATCGTCTCCAAAGAACCAGGTAATTCGATGTTACCTATCTTGAAATCAAAACAACCTGTAGTACTTGAACCCATATCTTGGGAAGATTGTAAAACAGGAGATATTGTTTTTTGTAAAGTAAGAGGTAACTGTTTTACACATTTGGTAAAAGGCAAAAATGTAAAACGAGGATTACTAATCGGTAATAACCGAGGTCGCCTTAATGGTTGGACCAAAAATGTATATGGAAGAGTAATCAAAATACTCCCCATGTCTTAATTATAGCGCATTAGGCGCTTTTTTTATTTATAAATAGTATCAGGCTCTCTAATACTCAAGAAATTTCAACTTCCCTCACTCAAAACCTCCTTTCCCTCATTCTACATTTCATAGCAGATCCTTTCGTCATACCTTTATCACATACCTATAAAACTAAGAGGTTGAACATGAAGGAGTATTAGGTTTTAGGTTGGTTAGTTGTGTAAAACGGACATAGTAATGGGGTAGCTATGTCCGTTTTTTAATTCAAAAAAGAGCCTCTGTTTAGAAGCTCTTTTCCGGTCAAATAGGGTAAAGTCAGAAATCACCCCTATCATTAAAATCACACCATTCTCATCTAGCATTTGAGTCTATGGCATTTTCATAGTAGTATATAGAAATAATCATTCCGAAAGATAATTTAAAAAACAAAATATTGTAAAGTATTGATTTTTAGAACACTAAGTTCCTTTGTCAAAATGAGATTCATTTCAGAAATTGTAGATAAAACGGGTCAATTGTAGAGAACATCCACACTACTACCCAGGCGTATGTTTAATTTATTATGATAATTTTTACATTAGTTTAAGGGAAGAGTTTCTACTTTTGAAATCTTTAATCCATTAAAACACTAGAGTACTACATAATGAAGTATACTACCCTACCCAACACCAATATCAAAGTAAGTAAAATATGCCTGGGATCCATGACCTGGGGAGAGCAAAATACCGAAGAAGAAGGTCACCAGCAATTAGATTATGCAATAGCACAAGGAGTAAATTTTATTGATACTGCCGAATTATATTCTGTACCCGCCAACAAGAATACACAAGGAAGTACCGAGAAAATTATAGGAACCTGGTTAAAGAAAACCGGCAAGAGAAGCGATGTTGTACTAGCAACAAAAATTGTGGGGCCTCGTGATTTTGTAAAACATATTCGAACCGGAGGATTTACTAAAATCGAATTTGCAGATGCAATCAATAAAAGTTTACAGCGATTGCAAACAGATTATATCGATTTATACCAATTACATTGGCCAGAGCGTAATACCAATTTCTTTGGAGTGCGCGGGTATCAACATGATGAAGGAGAAAAATGGAATGATAATTTTGCTGAGGTACTAAGCTATCTTCAGGATTTTATAAAGGAAGGAAAAATCAGGCAGATTGGAGCTTCTAATGAAACGGCTTACGGAATGATGCGTTATGCTGAAGAATCTAGAAAAGGAGCTCCCAAAATGATTACGGTTCAGAACCCATATAATTTATTAAACCGAAAGGATGAGGTAGGACTTAGCGAAGTATTACATCGCGAAAATGTTGGTCATCTACCGTATTCGCCACTTGGTTTTGGGCAGTTAACGGGTAAATATCTAGAGGAGACACCAAAAAATGCACGTGTGACATTGTTCCCGCAGTTTTCTAGATACCATAACGAAAATTCGTTTAAAGCCACAAGAGCGTATAATGACATTGCCAAAAAGCATGGTATTAGTTTAACGCAAATGGCGTTGGCGTTTGTAAATGATCGTCCGTTTGTGACTAGCAACATCATTGGGGCTACTAATTTAGAACAGCTTAAAGAGAATATTGACAGTATTCATCTTACACTTTCTGATGAAATTTTAAAAGAAATTGAAGCTGTATATGAAAATATTCCAAATCCGGCGCCTTAAGTTAAAGTGAGTTCGGGATAAGCTGAAGTATAATCAAAAGCCATCAAATTGAGTGATTTTTTATAGTGACCTCTCGACTCTGCTCGAGATGACATGAAGAAAAATTGTATCGAAATTAGGTTTTTGATTGAAAATTTACTGGTCTTGGATACTATTTTCTATCGAAAATCACTCTGACTGACGTAAATTTTCTTATAACTCATGTTAAGCTATCCAAAAAGATAGGCAACTACATCTTCAATTTTGGCAACAAGCTGAATTTTGATTTTGGTATTTTGTAGTGATATTTTATTGTATTTTGAAACAAAGATGGTAGAGAAACCTAGTTTCTCTGCTTCTTGTATACGTTGTTCTACCTTGGTAACAGGTCGTATTTCTCCGGCAAGACCTACTTCGGCGGCAAAGCAATAATCTTTGGGGATAGGAATGTCCTCGCTAGACGATAATATCGCTGCAACTACCGCAAGGTCAATAGCAGGATCATCAACTGATATTCCGCCAGTAATGTTCAAGAAAACATCTTTGGCTCCTAACCTAAAGCCAGCACGTTTCTCGAGAACTGCCAGGATCATGTTTAGGCGTTTTAAGTTATACCCTGTAGCACTGCGTTGAGGAGTGCCATATACAGCGGTACTTACCAGCGCTTGTATTTCAATCATTAGTGGTCGCATACCTTCTAGGGTAGCCGAGATAGCCGTGCCACTTAATTCTTCATCTTTTTTAGAAATTAGAATTTCGCTAGGATTGTTTACTTCCCTTAATCCGCTTCCTTGCATTTCATAGATTCCGAGCTCTGATGTAGAACCAAAGCGATTTTTTAAAGCGCGTAAGATCCTATAGACGTGATTGCGATCCCCTTCAAATTGTAGTACAGTGTCAACCATATGCTCCAGAATTTTGGGGCCGGCAATGTTTCCATCTTTGGTAATATGACCGATGAGCAGAACCGGAGTTGCGGTTTCTTTAGCAAATTTGATCAGTTCTGTAGTACATTCTCTTATCTGAGAGATGCTTCCGGCACTACTTTCAATATAATCACTGTGTAGGGTTTGTATGGAATCAATGATTACAATATCTGGTTCTGTAGCTTCAATTTGCCGAAAGATATTTTGAGTTTTTGTTTCGGTAAGGATAAAACAGTTATCGGTTTTTGATTGTATACGTTCTGCTCGCATTTTGATTTGCTTCTGGCTTTCTTCACCCGAAACATATAACGTTTTATACGGAAGTTTTAGGCTAATCTGAAGTAGCAAGGTGCTCTTTCCAATACCGGGTTCTCCACCCAATAATGTTAATGACCCAGGAACCAAACCACCACCCAGCACACGGTTTAATTCATTGTCATCGGTATTATATCTGGCTTCTTGACTGGTATCAATTTCTGAAATTCGTAATGGTTTGGCTGTTTTTGTGGTTTTTGCAGATGTTGCACTTTTCCAATCGCTTTTTTCTGCTTTTTGAACTACTTCTTCTGCAATAGTATTCCATTCTTTACACGAAGTACATTGCCCTTGCCATTTGGCATATTGAGCTCCACAATTCTGACAAAAAAAAACAGTTTTAGTCTTGGCCATAAAAAAATCCTGAGATGTAAAAATACTATTATTTAGATTGAAAACTAACTTGGGCAAAAATAAAAAAGATCCCTTTTGGGATCCTTTTTAAATTTACTTTATCCAAAAAGTTACCATCCAAAATCCTCTTTGATCTTATTTACTTTATCAAGCATATAATCTTTGGTGAGAAAAGCTACCTCTTCAAGTTGAAATCCATTTTCATAAGCTCTCATTGCTTTTTTTGGTTCTCCGGTTTGTTCATAGAACATTCCCAAATAATAATACCCCAGCATTTTTTCAGAATGCTCCTTATTTGCTAATTTTCCTAGAGGTTCTAACTCTTCCCATTTTTGGTTTTTTTCAATAGCTGTAGATACCGCGATAAAATCATTGATTCGTACTTGACGTTTTATACCATACAATTGCTCGGTAGTTTTATACATGTCTACTAAGTAATCATAGGTCGAAGTTTCTAAGGGTAACAATACTTCTTTATATGTTTTTTTGGTAATAGGGCGATACATTTCGAACATAGTTTCAAGAGCTCTGGGAATTCCTCTTCCTACCAAAGTATAATGTGAAGACTCATCAAAGTCATCAAAGAAAAAATGCACGTCTGGATTATCTACGGCCTTCATTTTTTCGTCCAAGCCGCGAACTTCTTTTTTAATGCTTTCGGCATCATTAGTAGCAGTGGCTAGATAATACCAGATGTCTGACGAACTGGCTAGTCTCGTAGTGATGCGTTCTGCCATTTGGGGAGCTAATTCAGGACTAAGACATATGTATCCATGAAAAATAGGATTGTCCTTGAATAAGAAATAATTTATAAAATTAGCTGTATAATCATGCCCAACAATAATTTGTAATTGTGCTGTACGATAGGTCTGATTTAGGTAAGGCACAAGTTCCTGACCTATAAACTCGAAGAATTCGGCTCCTTTTAAGGTAGGTAAATATTCTGCTTTATCATATTCACAGTCCCCTTCTCTTGTTTTCCTTTGGTTTATGCCTACAACAATAGATTCTGGCATATCTTCCCAATACGAAAAATAATCTACATTTCCGGCAACGGGTTCAAATAAATAATCGCCATCTAGTACAATGATTAGAGGGTATGTTTTATCAACATTCTTTTTATAGTTACGTGGTAGTTGAATTTTTAATTCTCTACTTTGATCTAATTTGATAGATCTAAAGGACTCGTAAATTGCTTGGCTATAGCCGGAAACAACAAAGATACAAGCAATTAAAAGAGTTACACTTTTTTTCATAAGTAATAAGATTATGGTTAAGCAAGGGACAATATATTAAATTATTTCTTTATTTCTCTCTGTTTAAAATTGGTAGAAACAAAAAAGATAACGAACCTACTATTATATTTATTGCGGTTTGTGAGCCCCATAGTATCCAGCCGAATGCCTCTCCGGCAGGTTTTTCAACACCAAATAATATCAAAATAGCAGCCGTTGCGATTGGGAAAGCTCCTATCCCTCCGTTGGTCGTAGACATTGCGATCGACCCTGCTACAAAAGTTGCCAGCATAGGGCCAATGGATAAGTGTGATGTTTCAGGAACTGCAAATTTTATTACATAAAACATCGCGACATAAAGTATCCAAATGAGTAGCGTATGAAAAACAAACGCACCTTTTTGTTTTAGTTTAGAGATGCTTTTAACACCTTCTAAAATCCCTTCTCCAAAATTTTTTACTTTAATCAAAAACGGATTTGTTGATCTTCTTATGATTTTTAAGAATAGTATCCCTAGAATAATTGCACTTATTATAGCAATAAGTATTACAAAAGTATTTGCGATTTTTTCTTCTAGATATGATAATAAGTCCTTGGATTGAAAAAGTAATGTAATTGCCATGACAAGCAATAACATTACAGAATCAATAACTCTTTCGGTTATAATGGTACCAAATGCTTTTTTAAACGGGATACGTTCATAGGTTGAGATGGTACCTCCTCTTAAAACTTCCCCAGATCTTGGAATTCCCATATTTGCAAGATATCCTGCCATTAGGGCCATATAGCTGTTTGATAATCTTACAGAATATCCCATGGGTTCCAGAAGGAATCTCCATCTATATGCTCTGGAAAGATGAGAGGTAATCCCCATCACTACCGAAAAAACAACCCATTTAAGATCTGCTTGAGAAATATATTGAAGTGTTTTTTGTCTTTCTTCAGGAGTTGCAGATGTAATAGAATACCATATTAAAAAAACTCCCAGCGCTAGTGGGAGTATTATTTTTAAAATTTTTATAAGTTTAGGATGCACTTACTTCTATTTTAATAAGTTGTTTTCCTCGTTAGGGAAAAGAAGCTTGGGTTTGAAGTTTTTGGCGGCCTCGATATCCATCATGGCATAGGTGATTAAAATAAGCACATCTCCTTTTGCCACTTTACGTGCTGCGGCACCATTTAGTGTAATTTCACCACTATTTCTGGGTCCAGGAATAGCATATGTTTCCAGTCGTTCTCCGTTATTATTATTTACAATCTGCACTTTTTCACCTTCAATTATATTGGCTGCATCCATTAAATCTTCGTCAATGGTAATACTCCCGATATAATTTAGATCGGCTCCGGTAACTTTAACGCGATGAATTTTTGATTTTACTACGTGTACAAACATGTTACAAAGTTAGTTATTTTTAGTTTAGGGCAATGTTATCAATGAGTCTTATTTTACCAGCAAAAACTGCTATAAATGCTCTGTATTTTGTGTCTTTTTGTTTTTCTTTAATGGATTTCAGGTCTGATATCTTGGCTATTTCGAAATATTCCAATTCAAGGATGTCATCGTTTTTAAATTGTTCAGATACCCATTCGTTCATTTCTAATACACTTTTTGTGCCAAAGTCTGCCTTTACCTGTTTTAAGGTCTTGTAGATCAAAGGAGAAGCCTGTAATTGCTTTTTGTTTAGCCTTTTGTTTCTAGAGCTTAAAGCTAATCCACTTTCTTCTCTAAAAATAGGGCAACCAATGATTTGCACTGACATTTTTTCAATTTCTACTAGTTTTTTTACAATTTGAAGCTGTTGAAAATCTTTTTCGCCAAAATAAGCCTTCGTAGGAGATACAATATTAAATAGGCGTTTTAACACAGTTCCCACGCCATCAAAATGACCGGGTCTATACTTACCTTCCATTTCATTTTCTAGTCCTTCAAAATCATAATTTGTAGAAATCATTTGCTCACCATATACTTCTTGAGGCGTAGGTGCAAATACCATAATGTTAGTTGATAATTCTGATAAAAGCTGAACATCTGATGTTAAAGTACGAGGATAATTGACCAAATCTTCAGAATTATTAAACTGCGTAGGATTCACAAAAACACTTACAATGACAATGTCATTTTCTTTTAGAGCCCTTTCTACCAAAGCCATATGTCCTTTGTGTAAAGCTCCCATAGTGGGAACAAAGCCGACAGTTTTTTGAGCTTGTAAAAGAGTTGCAACACTAGAAACTAAGTCTCGTCTTTTTTCGTATATGTGCATTGATCTAAAACTTAAAGGGGTGCAAAAATAAGATATTACTGGCAGACTGCATAAATTTTCGTAATTTTGCAAAATTAATTCCAAAAAGGAGGACGATAAAAGTATCGATTATATGAAAGATAAGAGGATATTGTATGTATCATCAGAAGTAATACCTTACCTACCAGAGACCGAAATTTCATCAATGTCTTTTGAAGCACCAAGAATGGTGAATAGTAAAGGAGGCCAAATTAGAATTTTTATGCCTAGATATGGTAATATTAATGAAAGAAGACATCAATTACATGAAGTGATTCGGCTATCAGGGATGAATTTAGTTATTAATGATTTAGATATGCCTTTGATTATTAAAGTAGCTTCAATCCCTAAGGAGCGAATGCAGGTATATTTTATTGATAATGAAGATTATTTTAAAAGAAAGGCTACACTAACTGATGAGGAGGGAAATTTATTTCCAGATAATGATGAGCGAGCCATATTTTTTGCCAAAGGTGTTATAGAGACGGTGAAGAAGCTTAACTGGTCACCAGATGTTATTCATGTTCATGGGTGGTTAGCATCGTTATTACCTCTTTATCTTAAAAATTATTATGCCAATGAACCGCTTTTTGGTCATAGTAAAATTGTGACTTCGGTCTATGATCATGGTTATGAAGGAACACTTGATAAAAATATGATGGCAAAGGTGAAATTTGATGGAATTGCCGAAGAAAAAATAAGTGATTTAGAGAAACCTACTTATAATAATGTTATGAAGGTAGCAGTAGACAATTCTGATGCCATTATTGTGGGGTCAGAGAGTATTCCTGAAGAACTTGTGAAACATTTAGAAAATATAGACCAGCCAGTATTAGAATATAAAAAACCAGATGAATTTGCAGATGCCTATGAAGCCTTTTATCAAAAAGAGGTATTGGTTTAAGCAAAACGAATTATTTATGAAATTGAGGAAAATTTTAATTAAAATAACGGTTACAGTAACTGTTGTTCTTGCTTTTATGTCTTGTGATGATGATTTTAATACAGTTGGTAGCGAGATTATTGGTGAAGTAGGATTTCAAGACGACCTATACACTTCTGTTCCTGTAGCATACAGCAAGAAATTTGAGAAAGTACAAACTAATAGCCTTATTAGTGGAGTACAAGGAAACAATCAACTTACTTTTCATGCTAACCCCCTGGGCGTATATAATGACCCTGTATACGGCCAATCCGTGTATAGTATTTTGTCTCAGGTTCAACCTAATCAATTCGATCCTAGTTTTGGAGACAAGGCCGTTTTAGATAGCGTGGTTATTAGTATGCCTTATATAAGTAGCGTCACTAACAGAGAGTCTGTTGAGGTAAATTTGATTAACGAGGATGGTACAACGGTAACGGTTACAGAGACAGTATCTACTTACGAACTGGATTCTATTTATCAAAACCAGGCTTTTAAACTTTCTGTATATCAATCTAACTATTTTTTAAGAGATTTTGACCCCGCTACAACAGAAAGACAAATATATTATTCAAATGACATTGGGACCAATTTTGGTTCAGAAGTAGAGAAGACATTATTATATACAAATGATTCCTTTGTTCCCTCAGACGAGGAGTTAATCCTCACCGTTCCAGATGGCAATGATGATAATACGGCTAGAGATAGATCAAGAGTAACTCCAAGGTTGAGAGTTTCGTTTTCAGATAAAACCGAACAAGAAAAAGCAATTCTTGATATTTTTACTGCTCAATTTCTGGATAAAGAAGGTAGTTTAGAATTAAGCAACACAAGTAACTTTAATAATTACTTTAGAGGAATTTATCTTAAGGCAGAGCCAATTAATAATACAGGTAATTTATTGTATCTTAATATAAGAGAAGCAAATATTACTTTGCACTATACGTTCGAAAGAGATGATACGAACAATGAAGATAACGATGATACTACAGATAGAATAGAAGATCAAGGAGAATTGATCTTATCTTTTGCAAACAACGTGATAAACTCTATAATAACCGACTTAGATCCTACCATTGCCGAGGAATTAAAAACAGAAAATCAGGATAAAGTAAATGGTGAAGAAAATTTATATTTGAAAGGTGGAGAAGGTTCCTTGGCAGTAATAAATTTATTTGGAGGTACTGTTATTAATGAAAATGGCGAAGAAGAAAATGAACTTGATTTTTTAAAAAGGCAGAATTGGTTAATTAATGATGCGAACCTTAAGTTTTATATCAATAAAGATCAAGTCACATCGGGAGATACAGAACCTGAAAGAATTTATATTTTTAACCTAGAAACTGGAGCAATCCTTGCTGATTATAGTTTGGATGTTAGTTTTCAGCTTTCAAATACAAGTGACCCCGTAAACTCTATTCTTAACCATTTAGGAAGAATTAGTAGAGACTCTGATGATGCAGGAGAATTTTACAAAATAAGAATTACACAACATGTAATCAACCTTCTTAACGAAGATATCGATAACGTCAAGTTGGGAGTAGCCGTTTCGCAAAATGTAAATATAGTAACCAATGCGATCGGTGATACTTCAAGTTCTACTGATGAGATTATCCCTACCTCATCAATAACTTCGCACGAAGGAACAATTCTCTATGGAAATGGAGTAAATGTTCCAGAATCGAAACGTTTAAAGCTGGAGATTTTTTATACAGAATCAAAAAACAATTAAATAACAACATTCTAAAAACTTGAATAATGTGTGGAATAGTAGGATATATAGGGCATAGAGAAGCATATCCAATTGTATTAAAAGGGTTAAAAAGACTAGAGTATAGAGGATATGATTCTGCGGGAATTGCTCTTTACGATGGAAGTGATATCAAGTTATCAAAAACAAAAGGGAAAGTAGTTGATCTTGAAGATCGGTTGATAAAAGAAATTCCAACAAAAGGAAATATAGGGATAGGTCATACAAGATGGGCAACACATGGGGTGCCTAATGATGTCAATTCTCACCCGCATTATTCGAATTCAGGAAATTTAGTAATTATTCATAATGGAATAATAGAAAATTATGAATCCCTTAGAAAAGAGTTACTAAAAAGAGGGTATACATTTACTTCGGAAACCGATACTGAAGTATTAGTAAACCTAATTGAAGATGTAAAAAATAAAGAAAACGTTAAGCTTGGAAAAGCTGTGCAAATGGCATTAAACCAGACAGTTGGAGCGTATGCGATTGCCGTTTTTGATAAAGAAAAACCAGACGAAATTGTAGTTGCTAGATTGGGTAGCCCTTTGGCCATAGGAGTTGGTGAGGATGAATTTTTTGTAGCTTCTGATGCCTCTCCTTTTCTAGAATATACTAATAATGCAATCTATCTTGAAGATGGAGAGATGGCAATAATAAGAAGGAAGAAAGGTGTCAAAGTTCGAAAGATAAAGGACGATAGTATGGTAGATCCATATCTGCAAGAATTACAAATTAATTTAGAGCAGATAGAAAAAGGAGGATATGACCATTTTATGCTTAAAGAGATATATGAGCAACCCAATGCGATAAGCGACACTTTCAGGGGTAGAATGCGAGTTTCCGAAGGGATTATTAAGATGGCGGGAATCGATGATAACTTAGCAAAACTTCTTAATGCAAAGAGAATTATCATTATTGCATGTGGTACCTCATGGCATGCTGGGTTGGTTGCAGAGTATATTTTCGAAGAATTGGTTCGTCTTCCTGTTGAAGTAGAATATGCTTCAGAATTTAGATATCGAAACCCTGTTATACATCAAGATGATGTAGTCATAGCAATATCTCAAAGTGGTGAGACTGCAGATACCATGGCCGCAATCAAATTGGCCAAAGAAAGAGGAGCTTTTGTTTTCGGTATCTGTAATGTAGTTGGTTCCTCTATTTCAAGAGAAACTCACGCAGGAGCATATACACACGCCGGACCAGAGATTGGAGTTGCTTCTACAAAAGCATTTACAACACAGATTACAATTCTGTCGCTTATAGCATTAAAACTAGCAGAACGTAAAGGAACAATCTCCAACAGTGATTTCCATTATTTCTTACAAGAATTAGAAAGAATTCCAGAAAAAGTGAAGATAGCACTAGAGTCTGATGATCATATTAAATTAATAGCTGATACCTATAAAAGTGCAAAAAACTTCTTGTATTTAGGTAGGGGTTATAACTTTCCTGTTGCACTAGAGGGGGCTTTAAAACTTAAAGAGATTTCCTATATCCATGCAGAGGGGTATCCTGCTGCTGAAATGAAACATGGGCCTATTGCACTTATTGATGACCAGATGCCAGTTGTGGTTATTGCTACAAAAAAAGGGCATTATGATAAAGTGGTAAGCAATATCCAGGAAATTAAGTCAAGAAAAGGAAAAATTATTGGAATTGTTACAGAAGGCGACGTTACGGTAAAAGAATTAGCGGATCATGTAATAGAAATACCTGAAACCGAAGAGTTCCTGACACCTTTGCTTACAACAATACCTTTACAATTATTATCATATCACATTGCGGTAATGTTAGAAAAAAATGTGGATCAGCCAAGAAATTTAGCAAAATCCGTTACGGTTGAATAGTCTATTTTATATAAAGATTTAAAAAAGAGGCTGTCTAAAAAGGCAGCTTTTTTTTTTGATACGATTTGTGTTGTTTGTATTTTTAGATATGAAACG
>CANMDH010000035.1 GCA_947496555.1 uncultured Aquimarina sp.
TGATTTTAAACACCAATTCCTCTGGGGCTAGCCCCAGAGGAATTGAAACAACAGACAGAGTTTAATTTACATATCCTGTTAGGATCGTCTAACAGCGTAAATCAATTCATCTTCATATTTGCCATACTTATACAATGTTTTTTGAAACTTAGCTTCAAGAACAAATCCCGTTTTTTCTAATAACTTTTGTGATGCTATATTGGTACCAAAGGACCTGGCAAAAATTCTATCGACTTCAATATTGGCAAAACCATAGCGCACCACTTGTTTTATTGCTTCAGACATGATCCCCTTACCCCAAAATGGTTCGCCAAGCCAGTAACCCAGTTCGGCATTTTTACACTGTATGTCAAATTGTGGATGCAATCCAATTCCTCCGCAAGCTTTACCTTCTAATTCTATAGCAAAGATGTGATTAACCGATTCTCCAGAGGCAAAGTTTATAAAACTTCTTCCATCTTCTTCGGTATATGGATATGGGAATTTATCAGAAAGATTTCTCGCAATCTTATAATTATTGGCATATTTTACCAAATTATTCAGGTCTTCGATATTCCAGGCTCTTAATTTAAATTGCATAACAAAAAGTAACGTATTCTTTAGGAAAAACAACAAAGATACTCGTATTCTTTTGGAAGCTACTTGCTAGCATACAATTTTGAGTTGTCTAAACCGGCAAGATGAAATTTTTTATAAAGCGTACAATCCCATTTTTTGAAGGCCCTTTTACATCGGCATCAATCAAAATCAGATCCTCTTCCTTTTTCTTGAGGTAAATACCACTCATAAAAACATCGACAAGGTTTAGCTCTGACTCTACATTAAACCTGGTGTTTTTTTGCCAGGCCAAGATCCTACTGGTTGCAATACTGGATTCTGCTACCGATTCACCCGCGGTAATAGGTTCTCCTTTGGTTAATAAAATCAATTTTCCTGGCCCTTTTGCCGTTGTAAATATTACCCTACCAAATAGTAACGAAGTTAAACGTAGACTTACAACGGCAGAAATTATGATTCCCTGACTCATTCCTACAAAATTCTTAAAGTGAAATACCACCTCTTCTCCTTCTTTAATATCCCACTCTACAAATTCATGACTGCCCATAGCCTTAAAATGTACTTTTTCGGGGCGCGAACTCATCTGCACTTTATTCATTGCATAATTACGTGTAAAAACCCTTGCCAGTATTGCAGCTTTCCATTGTGGTAATGAAAATTTGGGTGCTCTTCCACTGGGTTCGAAGGATCTTGAAACAAAGTAATTTTCTTTGGTAGCATCTGGATCTATCGTGTATTGATTCCCAAACTTACGTAAGATTCCTTTTGAGTTGTTCGAATCAGATTCTAATAGGGTTACGTAATTTTCATCATCTGAAGAAAAAGCAACCCTCGAAAATACATAGAGAAAACTCTTTAGAATCAAAAAGCCAAAAGCAATATCCAATAATAAATTGATAAAAGTGATGGTGTCAAAAGTAGATTGAATTGTGAATTTAAGCTTTTCGATAAACGAACCTATTTGTTCTTCGATAGTTAGATTAATATTTTCTGTAGATTGGTTGACCTCTTCCTGTGTGCTATTGGCAGAAGATCTAACTTGATTCGTCAAACTTATCAACAGACTGTCACGCTTCGTTTTATACGATTGATTTACACTGCGTTTTGCACTATTCTTTGCCTGACAGGGAAAATTAAGCTTTCCCCAGAAGCCACAATCTTCTTCCTTAAAAACCGGGGCCATTTCGGGTAATGTTTCCTTGAATATTTTTTTATATTCTAATGTCACCAAATCGTCTAGATTGTCTGTCTTATTTTTGACAATAGTATTAATATTTCCTGTTCCATTTTTCACCGCCTCTTGCATGCATATTACTTCGGCTTCCAAAGAGAACTCAAGATCTTTTTCAAATTGATCTCTTTTATACTTCCTCTCTTCATTGGTAGACATGATAAAAGTTTTATCATAGATTTGATCTATTGAAGCTTTATTCATTTTACTATTAAGTATCGCCCCAGGAATAATAAAAATTAGCAAAGGAGACCAATATAAAAAGGACTTAGCTCCAAGTAAGCTCGCTCTTTTAAATCCAGTTTCTTTAAAAATTTCAATATTCTGCTTAATTGCCAAATATAAAAATCGAATAAGAATGGTATAGGTAAGAAACAACAGGAGATGTTGCAAATCCAGTAGAATCCAAATCAATATTAATGTCAATAAAAAAGGTATCGAACGCAGTTTTCCCTTGACGATAAAATAAAGAAATGCAATTTTATAACATAAAAAATGGAGGATCCCAATGAGTGCCTCATATTTTTGGAGAGAAATTTCTTCAGAACTTCCTACCAAATGTACATATCCGGCAAAAAAAGCGGGAAGCAATCCCAAAATACGATAATAATTTTTGCCTCCCATTACCAAAATGAGACCAATCGGTATTAAATATAGCGGTAACGCATATAGCAACCTGAATTCATCATTAATCTGGAAATTAGTAATAGAAAATCCAAAAACCGCAAAAAGTGAGAAATCCTCAATAGCAGGTAATATTCCTATAAGTACAATAAGGAGAAATAGGTTAGACAGCCCTTTGTTTTTAAAGCGCTTTTTAAGCTTTGCAAAATCGATCATCCCCAGAGATATGTGTTGGTTATTCTCTACAAGATAAGTATTTACATTTAAAATGTTAAAAAATTAAAATCACATTATATCAAACCCTATACTATCATGGTACTACTTTTTTTAATCTCTATAGTTCACGACCTCTTGAACATGATTATCAACAGAAAATTTATTTTGACTCCAATTAGGTATTTGTATATTCGATGACGGGATCCTTATTGAACATTTACCTTCTTCTGGAATAGCATTTAATTCCTTAATGGCGTTCCTATATTTTTTACTAATATTTAGCGTTGCTCCGGTATACATGGATTGTAACTTTAAGGCAATCTTATTTTTTCTAGACCTTACTTCACTGATATCAATATCATTATAAGTTACGTCATTTAATGCTTGCTTTATCTGTTCTTTTATAGTTAGTGCTAGGTTGGTAGAAACTTTGTGTTTTAAGATTACTTTGATCTGATTCGCTCTTCTGTAGCGTAAACTAATAATGAAAAGGGCTATGGATGATGAAAACAAAATTAACCCCGAAATAAAATTATGAGTATACTCTATTACCAAAAGGCTTAGAGGAATTAACAATGCCGAAATAACCTGAAGCGAAGTAAGAAAAAATCTTCTTTTTACAAGAATCTGTACACATTTCTTTTGTGCCTCATAGACTTTGTTTGTAGTATCATCTAATGTTTTAAGCTGATTCTCTAGAGGTATAGTATCAGGAAAATCGATACCAAAAACCTCTTTCCATTTATGAACAGCAAGCCAATTCTCATTATTCTTTGCAAATGTGATAGCGCTTTCCGCTTTATAATGAGCCATTACTGCTTTGTATCTAAAATTTAATTCATTTGGGATTACTAGAAAATCTCCAATAGCTTTCCATTCCTTTTTAGACGGTTCCTGATTCATTAGAAACTCAAAAAAATCTCGACACATGACATCGTAATAAGAATACGAAGTTTCTCTGGAATCCCACGACATTAGAAACTCATAAGCCAATGTATCGATCAAAATTTCTTTAATAGGTACATTGCAGTTTCTTCTCCATGCCTTTATCATTCTGCACAATCTTTTTAGGTTGTGATTTGTAACCGTATCTCCTATTCTTATTTCCTCTTTTCCTTTTTTGAAATTTTTACTTTCCCAGCTTCCCCCTTTTCGAGGATCGGCATAAATATGCTCGTCATTATTTTTATAAAAAACAGGAGCAATATTAAAACTCATGCCGTCAAAAAAGATAATATTAATTCCGAATTTATCATGAACCAAAGAGGTATTGGGATATAAGGTTGCAATAGATCTTCTAACATCTTCAAGGAACAAAAATTGACTGTTTTTTTGGCTTTTTGAGTATTTTTCCCGCAAATGAGATGGCATTTCAAAGATCATTTCGATTTTATCAATACCATCATTTGCGGTCTCTCTACCATAGCAACCTACATAAATACCACCTAAATCAGTATTTATGTCCCAAAAGTCATTATTCAATTTTTTACAGATTGATTTAAAACGTAAAGAAATTATAGATTTCTTCTTGGCAGAAACCTTTAATTTTTCACAAAACATATTAAAGTTTATAGATACACTCATTTTTTTCTTTCTTTTCCAATTACACAAGTAGTTTATATGATGATAATTTAATATTCATCAAATTATATAAGAGCAACCATTTCATTGATTACAATTTGGGATGTTGCTCAGTACAAGAGATTAATTCTCTCTAATGCAAAAGTGAGAATGATGTTTACGTTTGAATTGAAGTCTTAAGAGTAGAGCCAGCTATAAAGGATGTGTGGAAAATTATACGAGGTAAATTTAGGTATAGTAATTTTCTTTCATATAGTATTTCTTTAATTCATAAAAATTTTAATAACAACATCTTAACTGTTGATTTTTTCTTTCATCCAATATACTAATAGGTGACACAAAATGATTACGGTAAAACCACATTTGTAGTGCGGTTAATTTGTCATTTTCTTTAAAAACCTTATAAACTCAATGAAAAATGATAAGAAATAGATTACAAAAAATTTAATCTTATTACGGATAACCTCAAATTCAACAGAAAAAATATGTATTTCGTCGTAAAATACAAGTATGTATTGATGAAAATTTTAATATTTTATTAAGAGTTTTTGTGTCTTTTTACCAAAAATAAGCGAAAACCATAATTTATTAGAGAAAAATTGGATTTACTACGAGCTTATTAACGTAATCTTTATAAAAAGAAAACCCTGCCACATAAGCAGGGTTTTCTTTATTCCTTATCACTTAAAAACTTATTTCACGATGATTTTTTTCGTTGAAATACTCTTCTGACCGTCTGAAATTTTAAGAAAGTATACCCCAGGTGCCAATCCCTGAAGTCCTACTCTATTTCCAGAAGCACTTCCAGACTTAACTATGCGCCCTTGGGTATTGGTAAGAGTAAAATTTGCATCCCTATTATCATTTATATCAATCTGAAGGTACTTTGTTGCTGGATTAGGGAATACTTTGGCAGAAAAAAGGTTCCTTTCTACTCCTAGCTCTCCATCAACCTTTACTTCAGAAAAACCTTTTGCTCTTGTTGCCGAAGTCCCAATAATAACAGTATAATCTTCTACTTCACCATATCCAAAAGTCTCACAAGGAGATGGGGCTCCGTTCCATTTCATCGAAACTCTCATTCTTGTATTGCCTCCCATTGCAGAAGAAGGTATTGTAAAGGTGTAAGATAGGTTTCCTGAACTTGATGTAGAACCAGTCACAACTTTTTCTGAAGACTCGAAAGTACCATTTTTATTAAAATCGATCCATACTCCCCAATGTTCGGTATACGATGCACTTACAAAACCAATGCTTAAAACAATAGTATTCGAGCCATAGGAAAGGTTTGCTATCTGCGAGGTAAAATCACCATATCCACCATTTGCTCCTGTGGCATTTGAAATTCCTCCTATACCTACATAATCAATATATTCATAATTTACTGTATTTCCTTTTGAAGAGCAATACGTAAGTATACTATCTTGCGTACTAACATTTGCTGGGTTACTAACAGCAGAGATGTTCCCTACAGTATCGTATGCCTTTACTGTAAAAGTATAGTTTGTACCTGCACTTAAACCGGAAACGTCATATGTAGTTCCTGAAGTCGCCACCAAGAAAATTCCATCCTGATAAATATTGTACCCTGCAACACCAACATTATCGGTAGACATAGACCAGGATAAACTGGTATTTGTCTGTCCGGTATTTGATGCAGCCAGGTTTGTTGGTACTGAAGGTGCCTGAGTATCAACATTACTTCCTCCTCCATTGAAAGTGTGGTTTCCCAAATCATCAAAAGTATTTTGAGGGTATGAATCCCATTCTGATGTTTGATATGTTGTAGAAGGAGTTCCGACATCGACTTTTCTACGAAGAGTAACATCTTTAGCAAAGTTTGATGATCCTCCGTTAAATGTTCCAATAATATCTATCAAGACATTGTCCTTAAATAAACCTACCGGATCATTTCCATTAAACGTTAAAACCGATGATCCTGTAACGAGGTCTGCCTCGTTCTTAATTGTGGTAGAAGCAGAACTGTTTGCCGTTACAAATACATCATTATTTACTACAGTTCCAGAAAGATTAAGTGGTGAAGACCAGGAACCTCCTCCATTGGTCTGCCTTTTTAATGAATATCCCGAAAGATTAACCGATGATCCTGTAAAATTTGCGATCTCTACTGCCTTATTATTTGATGAACCTTCTATATATTCAGAAAAGAATAATTCGGTAGCAGATCCTCCTCCTGAGGTACTATCTTGCGTAGTTACCGTAATTGAAACACTTGCTGCGGAAATGTTTCCAGCGGCATCTTTGGCAGTAACATTGAATGAATAGGTTGTATTTGCTGTTAATTGAGTAGCTTCAAAACTTGTGGTGGTGGTTGTACCCAATGCTACTCCATCTCTATAAACGTCATATCCCGTTACCCCCACATTATCTGTTGAAGCATTCCAGGATAATACTGTTGAAGTTTCAGTTGTGTTGGCAGCAACAAGGTTGGCAGGTATGCTTGGGGCCACAGTATCTGCTCCACCCCCACCGGTATCACCAAATCGATCTTCAGCTTGTGGTCCGCCCCATATTTGTGTAGCAAATGCCGGATTATCGATAAAGGGATTTCGGTTACCTTGTATATTTTCTAAAAGAGGATTTCTTTGTAATTCTAGTTGCGAAACAGGATCTTCCGCATTCCATTCTAAAAATACCTGAAGCATGTTACTATCACTTGCTGCCGTTGTACCTACTCCCACATTTTTAGGTAAGCATCGATTGCCATAACGAAGATACATGTACATCATCATACGTGCTACATCACCTTTCCATTCATCTCCCGGATACCAATGTCCTTGCGAAGTGGCCCCAGAGTTTCCTGAACCATCTGCAAATTTTCTACTTCCTCTTGAAGAATTACGTTGTACATCGGCTGGTCTAAGATGATGTGCATCTGCACCAGGCCCTTCGGTTCCCAAATTTGGATTACCTAATGATTTTGGGTATACGTGTTCCCTATTCCAATCTGTAGAGCCACCTCCATTACTATTTACTCCACGCGTTCTATCATTAGTAGAATCGCCATCATTATCATTATATCCATACACCAAAATAACTTTTGATGCATCGGTAGGATCCAAATCTGTTTGTTTTAAAGCATCCCATACCCCAGGTGTATACGTAAGAAATGTGGTATGCGTATTTGTTATCTTTGCGGCCAACTCATTTTGTAATGATTGCCCAGGTAAAGTAAGATTAACATCGTTGTAATACGCCGGTATCTGACAATAACCAGAAATAGTAATTGCCAATACCAACCATAGTAATATTTTTTTCATTGTGTTGTGAGTTAGTTTGTTTACCAGGCCGAAGCTAAAATTATTTTCTCAAATTTTCCAGTCCTTAATGTTATAAAATAGTTATGTAGCGTGTTGATAATCCATTATTTACGAAAAAAAAGAACAACAAACAACTGTATATCAATGATTTAAAAAAATTAACAGTTGTTAACAAGTTATTTCTTACATCTTATAAGAACTATAGTTCCTAATAATTATAACGTTTGGCACACATGAATGCAACGAAAACCACATTAATTTTGCGGCTTTCAAGCAGTTGATTTTCAATTTTTTAGATTAAATTTAAATACTAACTTAAATATATTACACAAAATGAAAAAAATCTTAAATCTAAACGGAGTAAAGAAATTAAGTAGAGAACAGCAACAAGAAATCAAAGGAGCTTCTTATCGAGCTACATGCTGCCCAAGTGGTAGAGGTTGTCTTATTAGTTTTGGAGGGCAAAGTTTCTGTGAACCTGGTCGTTGTGATCGTTGGGGACGTTGTATTTTCTACTAGAAAAACAAAAAGCAAACCATTCGGTTTGCTTTTTTATTATCGTTACTTTCAATTTTTATTCGCAAGCACTCCAAAAATCAAAGGATCGTTTACAGAAACTAGTGGTTTAAATTTATAAATATCAATAACAAAAGCTTGTTATATGTGATCTGTTATAATAATTTTAAATGACTTGAGGTACAAAATAATAATACAGTACTAACTTAAATTTTACACAATGAAAAAAATCTTAAACCTAACGGGGGTTCAACAATTATCAAAAGTAGAACAACAAGAGATCAGGGGCGCCAACTTTAATAGACCATACTGCGGACCTCCTGGTCAATGCTGTATCAATTTACCAAATGGTGGTAGATTCTGTGACTATGGATACTGCGTGCGTAATGGTTGCATTTGGGCATAGACATTTTGAATATTAATCATAAAACAATACACAATGAAAAAAATCTTAGAAGTAACAGGAGTACAAAAACTAAGTAGAGAACAACAAGGTCAAATTAAAGGAGCTAGATTTAGCGGTTGCTGTAGTGCCAATAAATGTCGCGTAAGTTGGTCTGGAGGAAGCTTCTGCGAACCAGGAAGATGTTCTTGGTCTGGTTGTATTTTCTATTAGATCTTTAGAAATTAGTGAAGAGTTGAATCTATAGATTCAACTCTTTTTTTACTATTACAATAAATATTATAAACCATAAATAATGAAAAAACTCTTAAAACTTCCGGGAATAGAAAAATTAAACCGAAAACAACAAGGTCAAATTAAAGGAGCCGATACAATCATTAGAGTGCGATGCTGTGGAAGTCGTAAATGTACAATCATTTATAACTCAGGAACGCGCTCTTGCGTACCCGGATATTGTTCAGAAAGAGGGGGTAATTGCATTATTTTTTAAGTTCATTCTATTATAAAAGCTATACAAGAATTTTGAAGGATTGTTTTGCAATCTCTAATTCTTCATTAGTTGGTATGACCAATATCCTAACTTTTGAAGAGGGTAAACTAATATCTCTTATATCTTTTGATCGAATAGCATTCTTTTCTTTGTCAAGTTGGATTCCTAAAAAGTCCTGGTCCTCGCAGACCAATTCTCTTATTACATCAGAATTTTCTCCTATTCCGGCTGTAAAAACAATGGCATCTAACCCATTCAATACTGATGCATATGCACCGATAAATTTTTTTATGCGATATGCGTTCATTTTTAAAGCTAATCTACATTCAGCATTTCCTTTTTGAGCTTCAGATTCAATGTCTCTTAAATCACTATAACCTGTTAGTCCTAGCATTCCGCTTTCTTTTTGTAGCAAGGTATTTACCTTGTGCAATGAGTACCCCAAAGAATTCACCATATAAAAGATAATCGCTGGATCAATATCACCAGATCGGGTACCCATTATTAATCCGTTCATTGGTGCAAACCCCAAGGTATGATCTATACTTTTACCATCGTTTATCGCCGTCATACTACAACCATTCCCTAAATGAATAGTAATGATCTTGGATTTTTCTTTCTCTAGATACTCGATTGCTTTTTCTGAGACATATTTATGGCTAGTACCATGAAAACCATATAAGCGAATATTGTTTTCATTAAGTAATTTGTTGGGAATTGCATATTTGTATGCTTCTACAGGAATGGTTTGATGAAAAGCAGTATCAAATACCGCAATTTGCTTTGCAGATGGAAAAATCTGTTCTGCCACTAAAATACCTTGCAAATTTGCAGGATTATGTAGTGGAGCCAAGGCCGAAAGTTTCTCTATCTTCTGTTTCACTTCATTGGTAACCTCTACAGTATCAGCAAATGTACTTCCTCCATGTACCACTCGATGTCCAACAGCTTGAATTTCGGAGGCTGACTTTATGACTCCTACATTATCATCCATCAAATATTTGGCGATCAATTGCAAACCATCTTTATGATCATTAATTGTATCTGTTTTTTCTACTTTTTCGCTGTTGGTTTTGTAGTTTATTCTTGCGTTTTCTAAACCTATTCTTTCTACCAGTCCAGAACATATCACAGTAGCTTCTGGCATTTTAAATAATTGAAATTTTATTGAAGAACTACCAGAATTTAATACCAATATTTGCATACTCTTTTTCTTGATGTTTTTATATTTTTAAAGTCCTTGTGCCTGAATAGCCGTTATAATTACTGTATTATAAACATCATCCACCGTACAACCTCTACTCAAATCATTTACTGGTTTATTTAATCCTTGTAACATAGGACCAATAGCCAATGCTCCCGTTTCTCTTTGTACCGCTTTGTAGGTATTATTACCTGTATTCAAATCTGGGAAAATTAACACACTGGCTTGCCCGGCAACTTCAGAATCAGGAAGCTTACTTTGACCAACTTTCATATCTACTGCTGCATCATACTGTATCGGTCCTTCAATTTTTAGATCTGGGCGTTTTTCTTTTACAATAGCCGTAGCTGCACGAACTATCTCTACGTCCTCTCCTTTACCAGAAGACCCAGAAGAATATGACAGCATGGCAACCTTTGGTTCTATACCAAACGCAGCCGCAGATTCTGAAGAAGAAATAGCAATTTCTGCCAATTGTTCTGCATTTGGATTAGGGTTAATAGCACAATCACCAAATACTGAAACTCTGTCTTCTAAGCACATAAAAAACACCGAGGATACCACATTTACATCTGGTTTGGTTTTAATAAACTGTAAGGCTGGTCGTATAGTGTGCTGTGTAGTATGCACTGCACCTGAAACCATACCATCTGCATGACCTTTGTAAATCATCATAGTTCCAAAATAGGATACATCGGCCATCATATCCTTGGCCATATCCATGTTTACGTTTTTATGTTTTCTTAATTCATAAAAAGTATTAACATAATCGTCATAGTACGGAGACTCGGTTGGAAAAACAATATTTACATTATCAAAATCTATCGGAATATCAAGTTTTATTGCCTTACTTCTTATCTTTTTCTCGTTTCCGATTAATGTGATATCTACAACATTTGAAGCCTGTAGTCTAGATGTTGCTCTTAGAATACGTTCGTCTGATCCTTCAGGCAACACAATATGCTTTTTGTGTTGCAATGCCCTTCTTAATAGATTATATTGAAACATTCGAGGTGTCAATCCTTCAGATTTGAAAGTAATTAGCTTATCCGCTAAGTGGTCTTCATTCACGTATTTTTCGAATGTGCTGATCGACGTATTTATTTTTTGAAGATTATCAAGATAAATTCTTGATTTGATTGCTCCTATTTGATTCGCAATTGAAAATGTTCCACTAGGCACCGAAACAATTGGAAAAGACAAAGAAACTCCTTCTATTAATTTCAATATTGGTTGTTCTGGAATGATCCCTCCCGTAAGTATGATTCCCGAAATTTTCGGATAGTTATCAGAGATATTTGCTTGCAAAACACCAAGTATAATATCTGCACGATCTCCTGGTGTAACCACCAAACTATTATCCTTAAGATGTGTTAGATAATTACGTAGCTGCATTGCTCCTACTCCAAAATTACCTGCTTGGTTATTCAAATATTCCTTTCCAAAGAGCACCGTACCATCCAACTCAGTAACTATTTCTTTGATGGTAGGGTTTATTAATGAATTGATCCTTGGTATAATGATTCGGTCGACGCCATTATTAAAACTTTTCTGGAAATGGGCTTCAAGCTTTTCTTCACAACCAGGAGTTACTTTGTTGGCAACCATTGCCAAAACTTCTACATCTTTACTACTAAATGTATCAAAGGCCAGCTTCAGGTTACCAACGATCTCTGTATTTTTTTTATCAATTCCACTAGCAACAAGAACTGCAGGTATTCCTAAGTTTTTGGCAATGATGACATTAATATCAAATTCGATAATATTCCCCTCGTCAGAAAAATCAGTTCCTTCTACCAATATGAAATCAAATTTTTCCTCAAGCCTTTTATACTTTCGAATAATTTCATCTATAATCTCGCCTGGTCTTCCTTCGTTATATTTCTGAAGTACTTCACTCCTGGTAAATGCATACGCATTTTTAAAATTGATATCCAATTCGAAATGAGATATCACAGTATTAATATGATTATCAACTTCTCCCTCTTTGGGATCATCGATAATCGGTCTGAAGTATCCTACCTTGGCAATTTTACCAAGTAGCATACGCATCATTCCCAAAACTACAATGGATTTACCACTATGAGGTTCTATAGTGGCAATATAAACGGCTTTACTCATGTACATAAATTTGGTTGGCGCAAAGATACGCCAATGCACTAATTTAACATAAAATTATAAGGCTATAAAACCTCTTTATAGGAAACTATCATAACATTAACAGTATCTTTTTTAATTCAATAAAAAAGGCCTAGGAAAATCCTAAACCTTTTAAATAAATCTTATGATTTTTAACTCCTAGTTAATATCCTCTCCCTTTTTCAATTTTTCCATAGCGCCTGTAAGTCGAGGCTTAAATCTTTCGGGAGCGTTACCCATTGCTATGTTTAAAGCTTTAATAGCATTTTTATAATCACCGGTCGCAGAATAAGCTCTTGCCAACCCATAATTAGAAGGCCAAGCTCCATTATTATTTTTGACATTGTCTTTTAACACCGATAATGCTTTGTCTTTTTGTCCTAAACCAATAAGACCTGTACCCAACTGATATACCTGAGAGGTATTTCCTAATTTGGCTGCTTTATCTACAAAGGTCATAGCTTCTGCTGTTTTACCTTGTTTTGCCAAAATTTGAGATTTAAGAGAAAGGTTGCTAAATGTTTCTTTACTAAAGAAACTACCGCTTATTGAAGAATTCACCCATTCTAAGGCCAAATCTAACTTCCCGGCATTTAATGCATAATTGGCTGCATTATCCCAATTGGATTGTGTAAAACCTGCAGCATTGCGCATATCACTTGTTATTCCTTTTAATACAATATCCTGTACATTTACTTCAACCTTAAAAGGAATTTCTTTCTTCTCCCATCGCAATACGGCTGTAGCGTTGTTTGCTTCTACCTCGGGGAATAAGAAGGTCAACAATTCGGTATGAGCAGCTTCTCTGGTTTGAACATCAACACGTAGTGCATCTTCTTTTTCATCATAAAAATAACTTCCCCAGGAATTAGAATTATTAGAAAAAATTACTGTGGCCCCTCCGCCTTCTTTTAAGGCGATATGTAATCCATATTTACCCGCTTTTATGTCTTTTCCTTCTACTTTAACATCATGGGTGAATTCGATAGTAGAATTCATATTCGCTCCTGCTCTCCAAGGAGCTGCTTTTGAGGTTCCAAAACCCAGATTATTATATCCATAGGGCACTAGTTTACCCCAGATTTCACGTTCTTTAACGCTAGGTCTACCGTAATCTATAGTTACGTTTGTAATTCCAATACGTTGCATTACTTGCGCGCGCTGGCTCCCTTCAGGCGTTTGCAATTGAGCAGTTGTTTGATTTGTAAACATCAGCATTGCTAAAACGATGCATGATGTAAACAGGTTGATTTGTTTCATGTCTGACTTTTTTAGAATTAATGACTATCATTTTAGAAACCTGGAATGATTTCTAATTCCTAGTAAGGTAATAGGTTATCACTAACCCTAATGTTACCGTAGTGTTAAACTCAGAAGAAAAGTGATAATTGATTGTTAAACAGTCCTATTCGTTTAACAACTGATTAACAAAACTCTCAAACTCTGTCTTAAATTGGATGTATTTATCCCCTGTAGCCGGACCATTAAAACCTGTATGAATTTTACGAACTTGTCCTTTTTTATCAATAAAAATAGTAGTGGGATAGGATAGCACATGATTAAGCATTGGCAGCTTTTCTTGGGCCTTCTTTTTATCTGAAGTTCCATATTGAGCCAATAAAACCGGATACTCTACCTTCAGTTTTTGTTGCAATCGTTTTATAGATTTAAATGCTTTTTCGGGAGTTTTTGCATACTCAAAAGCCAAAGAGACAATCTCTATATCTTTTCCTTTATTGCGATTATAAAAATCAACATAATATTTGGTTTCATCCATACAATTAGGACACCATGTTCCCATAACTTGTACAAGAACGACCTTGTTTTTAAATCTATCGTCTTTTAGTGAAACTTGATTCCCTTCAGCATCTGGAAAGCTAAAATCCAAAGTTTCGTATCCCTCTTTTAGGAAAGTCAATGATTCAGCCGAAGGCAGCTCATAGGTTTCATTGCGCTTTGCTATAAAGGGTTCTTTCCAGTGATTACCTGAATAAAAGTGACCATTAATAGTGCTATCGGTCACTTTGGCTGTAAATAAAAAGGCATGCGCTCCATCAAAAGTAGATAATTGCAGTTGATCCTTATTTAATACCCCTTCGAGATATCTATAATCCCCAGTGGTGGTTCTAAATGTTCCTGTAACAATATTACCATTTTGTTTAAAAATTCCTTTAGCAATATACTTGTCTTCAGGTTGGTCCTTGCTAAAAACTGTTTCCCAGTTTCCTGAAATATTGAATGCAGGCTTTGCAGATACTTCAAACCGGTCTTGTTCACCATATGTTGCATAAAAAGGAACTACCCTGTTAAGGCTTTCTTTGATAAAACTTCCAGTAATTGTTGTTGAATCCAAAAACTTTCCTGCCACGTAACCTTCAAAAACGGGAAATTTTATTGTTATCGAATCTCCATCAATTTCAACTTCATCTACCTGGATAGTTTCCTCAGCGTTAAATATAGTAAGTGATTGATCATCCATTACTTCAAATAAGAAAGGAAGCCGATAATTATCCTGAACCTCTAAAGTAGCTCTCCATGGTCCGCTAATAAATTCTACTGGTTCCTTTTTTGTTTCCTGTTTGCAAGAAACGAAAGTAAGCAATACTGAAATTATAAGAAGATTGATTTTTTTCATTATGTGTGATTTGTATAAAGAAGTCCGGAAAGTTAATCAAAACTTACTTCAAAATCTATTTTAAATTACTTTTACCTCTGCCCTATATGATTTATGGGTTCATGTTTTATGTGCAAACATCTAAAATTGAATTCATGTACATAATTAGAAAAATTTCCCATTGCAAGCTCTATCCAATATATTATCTTTACCGACTAAAATTAGAAGGATCAAATATGAAAATTTCATATAACTGGTTAAAACAGTTCATTAATTTGGATTGGGATGTTGAAAAAGCAGGTGAATTGCTTACAGATCTAGGACTTGAAGTAGAAGGAATCGAAACCTATCAAAGTGTAAAAGGAGGTCTAGAAGGAGTAATTGTAGGTCAAGTTTTGAATTGTGAAAAACACCCGAATGCAGATAAATTAAAGGTGACCCGAGTAGATTTGGGTAGTGGTGAACCGGTACAAATTGTATGTGGGGCTCCAAACGTGGCAGCGGGTCAAAAAGTTCCTGTTGCCACCATAGGAACAAAGTTATATGATGCCGAAGGGAAAGAATGGACCATAAAGAAAGGAAAAATTCGTGGAGAAGAGAGTCATGGTATGATCTGTGCTGAAGACGAATTAGGTCTCGGAAAAAGCCATGATGGCATTATGGTTCTTGACACTAATATCTCTGTAGGAACAAAGGCTTCAGAAATATTTGATATAGAGAATGATCAAATTTTTGAAATAGGATTAACTCCCAACAGAGCGGATGCTATGAGCCATTGGGGAACAGCCCGTGATCTTAAGGCGGGGTTGTCGCAAAAGGATATCAATATTGAGCTTATCACGCCGTCGGTAAGTAATTTCAGAGTTGAAAACAGACTTAATAAAATTGACGTAGAGGTTAACAATCCTGATCTTGCACCTAGATATTGTGGAGTGACCATTACCGACCTTAAAGTTGATGAATCCCCATCTTGGCTACAACATAGACTTCGAGCCATAGGAATCACTCCAAAAAATAATGTTGTTGATATTACCAACTATGTGCTACATGAATTAGGACAACCATTGCATGCCTTTGATGCACATTACATAGAAGGTGACAAAATTGAGGTGAAAACGTTAGAATCCGGAACCAAGTTTACAACATTAGATGAAGTTGAAAGAGAACTTCATAGTGAAGATCTAATGATTTGCGATGCTGTAAAACCTTTATGTATCGCAGGTGTTTTTGGAGGTGTAAATTCGGGGGTTACCGAAACGACAACTTCTATCTTCCTTGAAAGCGCTTATTTTAATCCCGTTAGTGTTCGTAAAACTGCAAAAAGACATGGCCTAAATACCGATGCTTCTTTCAGGTTCGAGCGAGGTATTGATCCTAATATTACCGAATATGCTTTAAAAAGAGCTGCGCTTCTAATCCAAGAACTTGCTGGCGGTAACATTTCTAGCGAGATCATTGATCTGTACCCAAAAAAAATAGACGATTTTCAAGTTGTTTTGTCGTTTGAAAATGCAACAAAATTAATTGGTGAAGAACTTCCGCAAGAAACCATAAAAAGCATCCTTGCATCTCTGGATATTAAAGTAAATAATGTAACCGAAAGTGGACTTGGATTAACAATTCCTGCCTATAGAAATGATGTACAAAGAGAAGCAGATGTAATAGAAGAAATCTTAAGGGTATATGGTTACAATAATATTGGGTTTTCACAAAAGTTAAATGCCTCTATATCCAATATTGATAAGTTTTCTGATTACAACGTACAAAATACTATATCCAATCAGTTGGTAGGGCAAGGCTTCAACGAAATGTTGGCAAATTCACTTACTGCACCTCAGTATGTAAGTTTAAGTGAGCAATTAAAATCTGATCATAACGTAGAGATGCTAAATCCCCTTAGTAATGATTTAGCAGTTATGAGACAGTCAATGCTTTTTTCGGGTCTGGAGGCCTTATCCTACAACATTAACAGAAAAAGATCTAACCTTAAATTTTTTGAATTTGGAAAAACCTATCATCAGTATAGTGAAGAAAGAGCAGAAAATAAGCATTTAAGTATTATTGTCTCTGGAAATAAGACTGTTGAAAGTTGGAAAGTTGCTCAACAAACAAGTGATTTCTTTTATTTAAAAGGAGTCGTTTCCTCTATTCTAAGTCGCCTGGGCTTAGAAAAACTAAGAACTACTCCTATCAAAAACGATCTGTTTGCAGAAGGGGTTTCTTTAAGCTTAGGAAAAGCAAAGCTTGTAGAGTTTGGAGTAGTCAAAAAATCGGTTCTAAAATACTTTTCTATCTCACAAGAAGTGCTCTATGCCGATTTTAACTGGGATACCGTTTTAGACTATGCAAAACATACAAAGATTAAGTACAAGGACATTCCAAAATTTCCTGAAGTACGTAGGGACTTTGCATTATTGCTAGATGAGTCTGTAAAATTTGAAGATATACACACCATTGCAAAGCAAACCGAAAAACAACTTTTAAAGGACATAAATCTATTTGATGTTTATCAAGGTAAAAACCTCCCTAAAGGAAAAAAATCATATGCAGTAAATTTTACTTTACAGGACGAAAACAAAACGCTCACCGATAAACAAATTGATAAGATCATGAAGAAACTGCAACATAATTTTGAAAGTAAATTAGGTGCAGAATTGAGATAAAAACACCTATCCAATAAAATTATAAATCAAAACGCCTTTAAGTAATTCAGGGCGTTTTTTGATTTAAAAAACTATATATTTAAAGCTTAAACCCTTTAAAAATGGTTAAATGACATATAGGTGACATCTAAATGTCGTAACAAAAACCGATAACTCGCAATAGCTTTGTTCTAAACAAAAAATCAAAATTATGGAACATCAATCAATAGCAAAAAATTTAGTTTATCAACGTAAGCTTAAAGGGTACACACAAGAAGAATTGTCAGAAAAGACCCAAGTAACCATACGAACGATACAACGTATTGAAAAAGGAGAAGTTAATCCTCATTTACAAACTGTTAAGCTACTGGCCATTGCATTAGAAGTTGAAGTAGAAGACCTTTTAATACTAGAAAATCCAAAAGAAGAAGTAATACAAAAAAAGTGGTTACTGCTAATGCATAGTGTTCCTATTCTTGGATTTGTTATTCCTTTATGTAATATATTAATTCCGTTATTTCTTTGGATCCACAAAAGAGAGGACAATACGATTTATGATATACACGGAAGAGCAATTATTAACTTTCATATTACAGCAACGATCCTATATATACTGTCGTTTATTGCTTTACTTATTTTACCAGGAGCAGGTTTTTTTCTATTCATTGCCATCATACCCTATGCAATTATAGTGATGATCATTAACGTAATTTCTGCTGTGAACTCTCACAAATGTTATTATCCGTTGTCTTTCCCATTTTTAAAAAAGACTAAAAATAATATAGTAAAAAGTACTGCAGCATTAATTCTTGTAGGTCTCTTGAGCATGAGTAGTTGTACGACAATAAAATCACAAGAATATATTACTAGACTTGATAACTCCAAAATCTCCACCGATTCTTTGAATCATAAAATTGAACAACTAGTTAGGGATGCAAAGGTGCATGGAATTGGAGTAACTGTATTTAATAAAAACAGGATACAATATCAAAATACTTTTGGATACAAAAACTATGAAAAAAAACTGGATCTAACAGAATCTACGAACATGTATGGCGCTTCTTTTAGCAAAGCCGTTTTTGCGGTACTTGTGATGAAACTGGTAGAAGAAAAAGTAATCGACCTTGATACTCCTCTCGAATCCTATCTTCCAAAAAAAATATACGAATATGAACCCCTTACAAGATGGCATGATGATTATTCTGCTTTAAAAACAGATACTTTATATCATAAAATAACAGCCCGTATGTGTTTGAACCATACCACAGGATTTCCTAATTGGCGTTGGGATGAGTCTGATCATAAATTAAGAGTACTTCTAGAGCCAGGAAGTCGGTACAATTATTCGGGTGAAGGGTTTGTATATTTACAAGTAGTATTAGAAAAAATACTTGGCAAAAGCCTTGAAGAACTTGCTCAGGAAAAAGTATTTAACCCTATCGGCATGAATCATTCAAGTTATCAATGGAAAACGTCTTTTAAAGATAATTTTGCTTACGGGCATTCCAGTTCTGGAGAAATGTATAAGAAAGACATAGACAACGAGCCCAGAGGAGGAAGTACTCTAGAAACTACAACTGGCGATTATAGTAAATTCTTAGAAGCAGTTTTACAGAAAAAAATTATATCACAAAAATCCTGGGATGAACTTTTTGAACCTCAAATCAGAATTCGCTCAGTGATGCAGTTCGGTACACTATCAAAAAAGGATTCTACTCTAAATGATAATATCAAATTAAGCTATGGTCTTGGTTGGGGAATATTAAAATCCCCTTATGGCAATGGTGCTTTTAAAGAGGGGCATACAAATGGATTTGAACATTATTCTATAGTATTTCCAGAAGCAGGAAAAGGAATTATGCTCATGACTAATAGTGATAATGGAGAAAGTATTTTTAAAGAACTTCTTGAAGTTGCATTAGGTGATTCTTTTACTCCATGGAAATGGCAAAACTACATTCCATATAATCAAAGTGAGAATCAAGCCTTACGGTAATAAAAAATAAAACCGGAGTTCTTTAAAAGAACTCCGGTTTTATTTTTAAACTACTCAAAAGATTAGTTTCCTCCTTCAAGAGCTTTAAGTTTACTTTTCATCTCGTCTGCCTTAGGATCATCTAATTGATAGAAGATGTTCATTAGAGTACGTACGGCCTCTACATTATCTGGGTTGCTTTGCAAAGCTCCTTCTAAATAAGGAACAGCACTTCTATACAAGTCCATTCTTTGCCCTTTTAACTCATCATATCTTTTATAATCTTTGCTAGAAGTACCAAGATTATTCATCTCTTCTACGATACCCTTTTCTCGTCCTAAAATCAAAGCAGCCATATTAATTTGAGCAGCAGGATAATCCGGTTTTAACTCTAACGCTTTTTTATAGTATCCCATAGCCTGATCATTATCCCCAAGTCTAGAAGCACTTACTCCCAAATTATATAACAAATCAGGGTTTTCTGGGTCATTGGCAACAATCTTTTCCATAAGCTCCTTGTACTTTTCGATGTTTCCAAGTTTATAGTACATATCTGCTTCTGACTGCATTAATGCTGCATCATTAGGATTCTCCAGTTTAGCATCTTCAATCGCTTTAATAGCTTCCTCATCTTTACCTTGATTGATATAGATCAAAGCAATGTTTTTAGTTATTTCTGCTTTTTTAGATGCAGTTTTACGATCTTCTGGTTTGATATGTGTACCAGATTTTACAATAAGATCTCTTGTTTGTTTTGAGTCGAAAGGTTCTACCTCTCCACTTTCCTTATTGGTTGCTACATATTCCGTTGTAATTCCGGTATACCCAAGAGTTTTTAACTCTTCATAATATTTAAGTGCAGTTTCATAATCTTTACCATTAACTGCATTTCCGGCAGCATAGTAAAGATATGTAGTATCTGCCTTATTCGTTTTATATCCTGCATAAAGCTTTTCTGAAGCTCCTTTGTAATTCTTAGCATTCTGATCTTTAATCGCATTTTCTATCAAAGTTTGACGCAATGTCTGTACTTTCAAGTTAGCTTCGGCGGTATATTTTGAACCACCGGTTGCTGCTTCTATCTCGATAGCTTTATTATATGCGGCTGCAGCTTTTTCTATTTGATCTAAAGAATCAATACCAGAAGCCGATAAAACTTGCCCCTTTAAGAAATAATACTGAACCTTCATCTTTTCATCAGCAACATCCAATTGTCCTTCAGCCGACTTTAATGCTTCACTTGCTACTTCAATGTTTCCAGATTTTAAGGCTTTAGTAGCAGATTTCAATGCTTGTTTTTGAGAAAATCCAATAGTACTAAATGTTAAAAATAATACTACGATAAATTTAGTCTTCATTACTTGAGTTTTTTAAAATGGGATTTAATTATTCTTTGGTTTCCTTATCAATATTCGTGCCATCTCCAGCTGTTTCAGAATCTGATGAAGGATTTATTGTTTCATCTACATTTCCATCCTCATCAATATCATCTTCGTCATGCATTACTTTTGCTACAGCGGCTATAGAATCTTTCCCTTTAAGGTTGATCAATCGAACTCCTTGAGTTGCTCGACCCATAACACGTAAATCTTCTACAGAGAGTCTTATAGCTATTCCAGATTTATTAATAATCATAAGATCATCTAAGTCTGTCACATTTTTTATTGCTACCAGACTTCCGGTTTTGTCGGTTATAGAAATGGTCTTAACACCTTTTCCTCCTCTATTGGTGATTCTATAATCTTCTAGTTTTGAGCGCTTTCCATAACCATTTTCAGAAACAACAAGAATATTACTTTCCATATCGTTAACGGCAATCATTCCTATTACCTCATCTTTATCATCTGCCAGTCGTATACCTCTTACACCAGATGCACCACGTCCCATAGGTCGAGTTTTCTCTTCTTCAAAACGGATCGCTTTTCCTGATTTAACTGCAAGCATTACCTGACTTTTACCATCGGTTAATTTTGCTTCTAGGAGTTCATCTTCTTCTTTTATAGTAATCGCATTAATACCATTGGTTCTTGGTCTGGAATATTGTTCTAAAGATGTCTTTTTGACCTGACCTTTTTTAGTTGCCATAATGACATAGTGCGAATTAATATATTCTTCGTCTTTTAGATCTTGCGTACAAATAAAAGCTTTTACCTTATCATCTGTACTGATATTGATCAGATTTTGAATCGCTCTTCCTTTAGAGGTCTTACTCCCTTCTGGGATTTCATAAACTCTCATCCAAAAACACTTTCCTTTTTGAGTAAAGAACAACATATATTGATGATTTGTACCAACAAATAAATGCTCAAGGAAATCCTCATTACGAGTTGTGCTTCCTTTTTGACCTACTCCTCCTCTATTCTGTTTTTTATATTCATTAAGAGATGTCCTCTTAATATATCCAGCATGCGAAATTGTAATCACTACCTTTTCGTCTGGGATCATATCTTCGATACTAAGGTCTCCACCCGCATATTCTATTTGCGAACGACGTTCATCCCCATACTTCTCTTTTACCTCAATAAGTTCCTCTTTGATGATCTCCATTCGACGTTCTTTTTTATCAAGAATATCTTTAAGATCCTCAATCGTCTTCATAAGCTCTTCGTATTCTGCTCGTAGCTTATCTTGCTCCAGGCCAGTAAGCTGACGAAGACGCATTTCTACTATAGCCTTGGCCTGTATCTCAGAAAGTTTGAAACGTTTGATAAGTTTTTCTCTCGCTTCATCTGCATTGGCAGACGCTCGAATTAACGCTATAACTTCATCGATATTATCTGAAGCTATAATTAATCCTTCGAGAATATGGGCTCTTTCTTCTGCTTTTTTAAGTTCATATTTTGTTCTGCGCACAACAACTTCATGCCTATGCTCGACAAAATGATGAATCATTTCTTTTACATTGAGCAATTTTGGTCTTCCATTTACCAGAGCAATATTGTTTACACTAAAAGAAGATTGCAATGCAGTATACTTATACAAAAGATTAAGAACAATGTTAGGTATGGCATCACGTTTTAGTATATAAACGATACGCATACCTTTTCTATCCGATTCGTCACGAATAGTAGAAATGCCGTCAATCTTCTTATCATTAACAAGATCAGCGGTCTTTTTAATCATATCCGCCTTATTAACCTGATAAGGTATTTCGGTAACTATGATACATTCCCTTCCATTTATCTCTTCAAAAGAAGCTTTGGCACGTATTACAATTCTACCTCTACCTGTTTTAAAGGCCTCTCTAACACCATCATAACCATATATAGTACCTCCTGTTGGAAAATCAGGGGCTTTTACATGAGTAATCAACTCATCAATTTCGATATCATTATTATCAATATAGGCTATTGTACCATCAACCACTTCACTTAAATTATGGGGAGGCATATTGGTAGCCATACCTACTGCAATTCCTGAAGCTCCGTTGATTAAAAGTCCCGGGATTCTTGTAGGAAGAACAGTTGGTTCTTGTAATGTATCATCAAAGTTAAAGGTATGATCAACAGTATCCTTATCAATGTCTGCAAGCATATCTTCAGAAATCCTGCGCATCCTTGCTTCTGTATAACGCATAGCAGCAGGGCTATCACCATCCACTGAACCAAAGTTACCTTGACCATCAACCAACATGTATCGTAAACTCCATTCCTGTGCCATACGAACCATAGTATCATACACAGAAGTATCTCCATGTGGGTGATACTTACCAAGAACTTCTCCCACGATTCTTGCAGATTTCTTATGAGCACTATTCGCCCTAACACCTAATTCATGCATTCCATATAAAACACGCCTATGTACAGGTTTAAGGCCATCCCTAACATCTGGAAGAGCACGTGAAACAATCACAGACATCGAATAATCGATGTATGCGGATTTCATCTCATCTTCTATATTGATAGGTATAAGTTTTTCTCCGTCTGTCATAAAAAACTTTTTTCTAAAATTGAATTAATAAACGCGCTAATTTAAGTAAATTAAGACGTTTTTAACACGCATTTACCTATGTAATATACGTAATTTATTAACAAAAAAAAGGGTGCTCATAGTTAATAAGTCTCTTGACTTAGGTTTTGATTATTAAAGCTTTTTTTGTCTATTTACCGATAATAAGGGAAAAACATTCCAAAATTGTCAGTAAATTTACTGGAAAATAGCTACTTTAATTTCAAATATCCTGACAAAATTTAGCAATCATGTCAGATATTTGTTAATGATCGTTTAAAAGGAATAGTTTTTGCCATAGTAATCTTAAAAATTACTATTTTAGTTAAAAAGAAAAAGAAAGAGATTAATCTTATGGATGATAATTTTTCACCTAGAGTTAAAGATGTAATTGCCTATAGCAAAGAAGAAGCCCTAAGACTAGGACATGACTTCATTGGTACAGAACATCTTATGTTAGGTTTGCTGCGTGATGGAAGTGGAAAAGCTATAAGTATCCTGGATGCGTTAGATATTGATTTAACCAACTTAAGGAGAAAAGTAGAAATCCTAAGTCCTGCTAACCCTGATGTAGCGGTAGCCTCAAACGAAAAAAAGAATTTACACCTTACTAGACAAGCGGAAAGAGCTTTAAAAACTACATTTTTGGAAGCCAAATTATTTCAAAGCTCTTCGATCAATACTGCACATCTTCTTTTGTGCATTTTAAGAAATGAAAATGACCCAACTACAAAGCTTTTAAATCGTTTAAAAGTAGATTATGATAACGTTAAAGACCAATTTAAGTATATGATAGCCAACGACGAAGAATATATAGATAACCCAAAAGCAGAATCTTTTTCTGAAGATGATGATGATTTAACAGGAGATTCTTCAAAAGAAAACCCTTTTAATTCTCCTTCTGGAGGAAGCAAAGCTGGCAAAAAATCTAAAACACCTGTGTTAGATAATTTTGGGAGAGATTTAACTGCTATGGCAGAAGAAGGTAAACTTGATCCAGTAGTAGGAAGAGCTAAAGAAATAGAACGAGTATCACAAATATTAAGTAGACGTAAGAAAAACAACCCATTATTAATTGGAGAGCCTGGAGTGGGTAAATCGGCCATTGCCGAAGGACTTGCTCTTAGGATTGTAAAACGTAAGGTTTCAAGAATCCTTTTTGATAAGAGGGTGGTTACACTAGACCTTGCTAGTCTGGTTGCAGGGACTAAATATCGTGGACAGTTTGAAGAGCGTATGAAAGCCGTAATGAATGAGCTCGAGAAGAATGATGATATTATTCTTTTTATTGATGAAATTCATACCATTGTAGGAGCTGGTGGAGCTACAGGAAGTCTTGATGCTTCTAATATGTTCAAACCCGCCTTAGCCAGAGGTGAAATACAATGTATAGGTGCCACCACACTTGATGAATACAGACAATATATCGAAAAAGATGGTGCCTTAGAAAGGCGTTTTCAGAAAGTAATCGTGGAACCTACGAATATTGAAGAAACCATCGAAATTCTTAATAATATCAAAGAAAAATATGAGGAACATCATAATGTAAGCTATACAGACGAGGCTATCCTAGCATGCGTGAAGCTTACAAATCGTTATATGACAGATAGATTCTTACCAGACAAGGCTATTGATGCACTTGACGAGGCTGGATCCAGAGTACATATTACCAATATAGATGTTCCCAAAAAAGTATTAGATCTCGAGAAAAAACTTGAAGAAGTTAGAGAGCTTAAAAACAGTGTAGTAAAGAAACAGAAATATGAAGAAGCTGCCAAACTAAGGGATGATGAGAAAAATCTTGAAAAAGAATTAAGTGTCGCCCAAGAACAATGGGAAAAAGAATCTAAACTTCATAAAGAAACTGTTGATGAAGAAAACGTAGCAGATGTAGTTTCAATGATGACTGGTATACCTGTAAACCGAATTGCTCAAACAGAAAGTAACAAATTAGCTGAATTACCCGAATTAATAATGGGTAAGGTTATCGGCCAGGAAGAAGCGGTTAAAAAAGTAGTAAAGGCAATCCAACGTAATCGTGCGGGGCTTAAAGACCCTAATAAACCCATTGGATCTTTTATATTCTTAGGACAAACAGGAGTGGGTAAAACCCAGTTGGCCAAAGTATTGGCAAAAGAACTTTTTGACAGTGAAGATGCTCTTATCCGAATTGATATGAGTGAATATATGGAGAAATTTGCTGTATCGAGACTTATTGGAGCGCCCCCGGGATACGTTGGATATGAAGAAGGTGGCCAGCTTACCGAAAAAGTAAGAAGAAAACCATATGCTGTAATACTTCTTGATGAAATTGAAAAAGCGCATCCCGATGTTTTCAATATGATGTTACAAGTATTGGATGACGGTTATTTAACCGATAGTTTAGGTCGCAAAATTGATTTTAGAAACGCTATAATCATTATGACTTCTAATATCGGAGCCAGAAAGTTAAAAGATTTTGGACAAGGCGTTGGTTTTGGAACCGCAGCCAAAAAAACCCAGGCAGATGATTATGCCAAAGGAGTTATAGAAAACGCATTGAAAAAAGCGTTTGCTCCAGAATTCTTAAATAGAGTCGATGATGTTGTCGTATTTAACGCTTTAGAAAGAGAAGATATACATAAGATTATTGATATCGAACTTGACAAATTATATAGTAGAATTAAAGATTTAGGCTACGACTTATCACTAAGTGAAAAAGCCAAAGACTATATTACTGAGAAAGGATTTGACAGGCAATATGGCGCCAGACCATTGAAAAGAGCTATTCAAAAATATATTGAAGATGCCCTTGCAGAGGAGATTATAAACGCTCAGCTTCAAGAAGGTGATAGTATTTTTATGGATATGGATGATTCTGGAGAACTAACAATAAATATTAAAAAAGCAGAAGAATCTACAGAATCTTAGTATAAGTAAAACTGAAAGTATTAAAAAGGCCTCTATTTACAAATAAATAGAGGCCTTTTTATGTTTACATAAACAACAATTGATGAAATTATTTTTAACAAAATACCTGTTTTTTTATACATAATTTAATTTTAACTTTACACAACTAATAATCTTTCAATGATAGCCTCGTTTGATTTTAGCTTTTGTAAAGTTGAAATACATAAGGATTATATTCTTACTGTAATGACAGAAGGCATCACAGTGCTCCCTAAATACAACAATCTTTTGGTAATGGCCGCCGACCAATATTACAAAAACAAACCATTTGTATATATCTCAAATAGAGTGAACTCCTACTCTGTTGATCCATCCATTCATATAGAAATGTCTAAGATTCCAAACCTGGTTGGTTTTGCTGTGATTTCAGATAATCCTATACAAAAAATGCAAACCGAGCTAGAACAATCACTCTTTACAAAAGAACTCAGATTATTCAACACCATCAAGGCTGCCATTGTATGGAAAAATGAGATCATTAAAAAACACTTTCTTCAGCACTAAACATACGTTAAAACAAGGTTGTATTCGTATTCTTAAAAATTGTTGAAAAACACTTTAAAAACAAAGCCTTTGTTTATGTTACTCACCGAGTTTATTCTTATTTAGTAAACCCAACAATCTATCTAGAAACTGCAAAAATTAAAAACCTAGTAGGATTCGCCGTTGTCTCTAATGATCCCAAACAAAAAATGCAAACCAAGCTAGAAAAAACTTTTTTTGGTAAAAATTTTAGACCATTTGATTCTCCGCAAGAAGCCCTATCATTGAAAAACCAAATCATAAGTAAAGAGATTGACTGATTTTTGAATGTAAAAAGAAAACCGCCTACATAATTGAATAAAATCATCATATTTTTATATATTAAACTCATTAAAACACGAAAAAATTTATCGAAAGACGAAAAAGGTACTTCTGATTAAGAATTTAAAACGCAAATGATCACCTCTTATAATTTTGATTTTTGTCATGTAGAGATACATGAAGACTATATATTGTCTGTTATGAAAGAAGGTGTAACCGTATCACCCAAATTTATAACCAAGATGTCATTTATAGCAAAGAAACATTATAAAAACAAATTCTTCGTTTACATAACTCACCGCATTAATTCTTATGCTGTTAACCCTATTTCATATTTCGAAGGAAATAAAATTGAAAATATGGTTGGATTTGCAGTGGTCTCTGAAGACCCTAAACAAAAAAGTCAATCAAGAATCGAGAGAACATTCTTTGATAAAGAATTGCAATACTTTGGAACAATGCAGGCAGCTTTAAGTTGGAAGGATGAGATACTAAAAAAATATAAAAATGATCTTACATCTTTAGGAAAATAAAAAAGTGGAGATTACACTCCACTTCTATTGGTCTATATCTTTTTAATCTTGATTATTTCGCGATATTCACTGCTCTCGTTTCTCTAATTACAGTAACTTTTACCTGACCGGGATAGGTCATATCCGTTTGTACTTTCTGAGAAATCTCAAACGAAAGACTCGCCGCTCGCTCATCGTTTACTTTTTCGCTTTCAACAATTACACGTAGCTCTCTACCTGCCTGGATTGCATATGCCTTCTTAACTCCATCAAATGCAAAAGCTATTTCTTCAAGATCTTTTAATCGCTGAATGTAAGAATCTAAAACCTGGCGTCTTGCTCCCGGCCTTGCCCCACTAACTGCATCACATACCTGGATTACAGGAGATATCAAAGAAGTCATTTCTACTTCATCGTGATGTGCACCAATAGCATTACAAACTTCTGGCTTTTCTCCGTATTTTTCTGCCCATTGCATTCCTAAAATTGCGTGAGGAACCTCAGTTTCAGTATCTGGAACTTTTCCAATATCGTGAAGCAATCCTGCTCTCTTGGCCAACTTTGGGTTCAAGCCTAACTCGGCTGCCATCACTCCACATAATTTTGCAACTTCTCTAGAGTGCTGCAAAAGGTTTTGCCCGTATGATGACCTATATTTCATTCTTCCAACGGTCTTAATTAACTCTGGATGTAAACCATGAATACCCAAATCGATAACGGTACGTTTACCCACCTCTATTATCTCTTCGTCAATTTGCTTCCTGGTTTTTCTAACCACTTCTTCAATTCGGGCTGGGTGAATTCTTCCATCTGTCACCAATTTATGCAATGAAAGACGAGCCACTTCACGTCTTACAGAATCAAAACAAGATAAAATTATGGCTTCAGGTGTATCATCTACAATAATTTCTACTCCGGTAGCAGCTTCAATTGCACGAATGTTCCTTCCTTCTCTACCAATGATTCTACCCTTTACATCATCACTTTCAATATTAAACACAGAAACACAATTTTCTATAGCCTCTTCTGTTCCGATTCTTTGAATCGTATTAATGACTATTTTTTTGGCTTCCTGCTGCGCTGTTAATTTTGCTTCTTCAATGGTATCTTGAATCAAGGTCATCGAATCGGTTTTTGCCTGTTCCTTTAGAGATTCTACAAGTTGCTCTTTAGCCTCTTCTGCCGACAATCCAGAAATAACCTCTAATTGTTGTACTTGACTTTTATGAAGCTTTTTAAGTTCGCTTTGTTTTTTCTCTAGATATTCATTGCGTTTGTCATAATTTTTGATTTTTTCCTCGAGTTCATTATTCAGTTTTTTACCCTTAGACAATTCATTAGAAACTTGAGACTCTTTATCTCGTGTTCTTTTCTCTGCTTCGGCAATTTTTTTATCTCTGGAAAGTATTACTTTTTCATGTTCAGACTTTAGTTCAATAAATTTTTCTTTTGCTTGAAGTATTTTATCCTTCTTTATAGTCTCTCCCTCACTTTTTGATTCTCTAATTATACTCTGTGAGGTTTTCTTGGCTGTCCTGATAATTTCTGATGCTTTGTTACGCTCCAAAATTTTGGCTATAATAAAACCAAGTATTAAGCCTACTACTGAAGCTATAATCAAAAATATAATGTTATCCATAATTTGTCTACGTATTTGTATATAAAAAAAGCCTGCACTAGCAAAGGTTCTGTATAAACTCTGTAAAAACAGGTTTAGGGCTAACAAGCTGATCAAGAATCCGCTCGAGGCGGCGCGCTTTTACAACTTAAACTCACCCTTTTTAATTAATTCTTGTTGAGTTTATCAAAATAACAACTAGTGCAGGCAGTAACCTTTATTTATTTTTAATGAACGTTATGATAAATGATCATGTAACAAATCACTTAAAGCAATTAATCTATTAGCTACATTACTCATATCATCATCTTTATCTATAGTTTTTTGTTCGACCTGTGCCGCAAACTGCAAGGCGCACATAGCTAGTACATCTTGCTTGTCTCTTACCGCATAACTTTGCTCAAATTGCTTAATCATTACTTCTATCTTCTTAGCTGCTTTTCGTAAACCTTCTTCCTGTTCGGGATTAATGGTTAATGGATATACTCGATCCGCGATTGATAGTTTAATTTTAAGCTTATCTGCCATAGTATTCTCATTCAGAGAGTTGTGTTATACACATATCTATTTCTCTTATTAAGGCGTTTATCTTGAGCTTGGTCTCCCTTTTATATTCATCACTGCCTAGCATTGCATTAGCATTCTTGAGTGCGCTGAATTTTTCTTCCCACTGCTTTAATTGATCTAATTGAAGCGCTGATACAGACTCCAATTCTTCGATTTTCTTCTTTAGATCAGCTTGTTGTTGTTTCATTAATTCGTACTTATGTAACAACTTGCTTATCCTATTCTCAAGAGAATCAACAATTTCAATTAAATCACTCATTAATATAGTTTACACAATACTTCGTTACACAAAGTTAACATACCAATTGAAAAAACCCAATAGTTTTTAAACTAATTTTAGGGCTACTCATTATTACTACTTAATCGCCGCTATTTCTTCAACCTTGGCTAACGAAGATGCAATAATTTGATGCATGTCATAATATCTATACTCTGCTAACCTACCTCCAAAAATTATATTGGTAAGTTTTTGGGACTCTTCTTTGTATTTTTTGAATACGGCTTGATTCTCATCGTTATTTATGGGATAATAAGCTTCTTTTCCTTGATCCCAGGTTTCTGGATATTCTTTTGTGATTATAGTTTTGTCCTGTTTTCCAAACTCAAAATGCTTGTGCTCAATTATTCTAGTGAATGCATAGGATGCATCATTGTAGTTCACCACTGCATTGCCCTGATAATTGTCAATTTCATGCAATTCGTGTTCAAAACGCAGTGAACGGTATTCTAATTGACCATGTTTATAATCAAAAAATTCATCGATTTTTCCTGTGTAGACTATTTTGTCTGCAACTTCCTCTAATTGTTTTCGCTCTTTAAAAAAATCAACATTGGTTCTCGTTTCTATTCCGTTTAATAATCCATTAATAATTATATTATATCCTCCAATAGGTATTCCCTGGTATCTATCGTTGAAGTAATTATTATTAAATGTAAATCTAACCGGTAATCGTTTTATAATAAAAGCTGGTAATTCTGTAGCCTTTTTACCCCATTGTTTTTCGGTATATTCTTTAATAAATGTTTCGTATATATCTTTACCAACTAATGAAAGTGCCTGTTCCTCAAGGTTTTTAGGGGATTTGACTCCATATTTTTCCGTTTGTGCATCGATTATAGCCTTTGCCTCAGCAGGAGTTTGAGTTCCCCATAGTTGATAAAAAGTGTTCATATTAAAAGGTAAATTATAAAGCTTACCTTTTGACAAAGATACCGGGGAGTTTATATAATTATTGAAAGAAGCAAATTGATTTACATAATCCCATATCCTTTTATCGTTAGTGTGAAAAATATGTGCGCCATATTTATGAATATTAATCCCTTCTTTTTCTTCGCAATATACATTACCGCCAAGATGATTTCGTTTATCGATGACCAGACACTTTTTGTTTCGTTTTGTCATTTCATGAGCAAAAACACTTCCAAACAATCCAGCCCCTACTATTAAATAATCATATTCTTTATGTCTCACTTTTTATTACATTTTTTAATTTACGATCTATCCAAATAAGTGATAAGTTATCAAATCTAATGCTTTAAATTTTGTTTACTTTGATATCAGCAACCTTAGATCTCTGCAATTATCTTAATAATATATCGCATAAAAAAATAAAATGTATGTATCTTTCCTTCCGGAAATTTGACTAAAACATGATAGGATATTATATCTCAAGAAATTACAAATCTCTTTTCAATGCAGCAGGTAAGGCCAAAACTGATTGCGAGTTCATTTTACAAAAAATGGGATTTAAAAATCTTGGATTAAAACAATCTTCGATTCCTAATTCTGCCGCAGGAACTATCAAAAATTTTTTCGGAATTAGCATTGCTCTTTTACGGCTTCCTTTTAAAAGTACCATTTGCACACAGTATCCTTTAAATAAATTTAGAGGATATGTATTATTTATGGCAAAATTAAAAGGATGCAAGATTGTCACTATAGTACATGATGTAAGGTTTTTAAAGGGTCGTACAGGGAACGCCTCTAAAGAACTAAAAAAAATAATTACCTCTGATGCTATTATTGTACATAATCAAGCTATGAAAAACTGGTTCCTAGAACAGAAAATAAAAATACCGATAATTGTACTAGGTATCTTTGATTACATCTTAAATGATGGCCTGCCAGAACAAAACAATGCTAACAAAGGAAATAAACCCTATGAAGTTGTTTATGCCGGTGGCTTTGGCGAAGGCAAAAACTCCTACATATACGACCTAGATACTTTAGAAAAAAATAATTTTAAAATGAAGCTTTATGGCATTGGGTTTGATTATGAAAAACTAAAAGTTTCTAAGCAAGAATCAATTTTATCCTATCTAGGTGCATTTCCTTCAGATCAAGTTGCCTACAAAATTGAAGGTTCTTTTGGACTGGTATGGGATGGTATATCAACGGAAGAATGTAGCGGACAATATGGCCAATATTTAAAGTTTAATAACCCTCATAAAACTTCTTTATATATTTTATGTGGACTTCCAATTATTGTTTGGGATAAAGCAGCCATAAGTGCTTTCGTTTTAGAAAATAATATCGGTATTACTATTTCTAATTTAAAGGATCTTAGTGATAAACTTGAAAAGCTGTCTGGTGAGGACTATATGACAATGAAAGCAAATGTTAATAAAGTGCGAACCAAAATTATTTCTGGAGAATATTTAAATAATGCAGTAAATGAAGCGTTACAAAACATATAACCTAAACAAAAAATAAGTTAGTTTTATACAACTTGATTTAAATATATATTTTTACAGGCATCTATGCGAATAACAATACTTTTCATAATCCTTGGTTCAACTTTTTGTTTTGGTCAGAAAGACATTACAAAAGGATACTTTATGCATCCTCTAGATGTTCCAATGGTTATATCAGGGACATTTGGGGAATTACGATCTAATCATTTTCATTCTGGATTGGATATGAAAACCAATGGTGAAGAAGGACTAAAAGTATACGCTTCGGCTTCTGGCAGAGTAAGTAGGATAAAAGTTTCTCATGGGGGATACGGAAAAGCCTTATACATTGTTCATCCCAATGGTTATACCACTGTATATGCACATTTACAAAAATTTGCTCCCGAAATTGAAGCTTTTGTAAAAGAAAGACAATATGCCAAAGAATCTTACGAAATAGAACTTTTTCCAAAATCTGGTGCCCTAGAAGTAGGCAAAGGAGATGTTATCGCTTATAGTGGAAATACTGGAGGAAGCTCTGGCCCACATCTGCATTTTGAGATTAGAGACTCGAGATCCAGACCCATGAATCCGATGGGTTTTGGCATCGAAGTAAAAGATACCAAAAAACCAATTGTAAATGGTATTTGGGCATATAGTCTAGATAAAAGTGCCCATATTAATGGTAGCCAAAAACCATACAGACTACAATTGACTCCAGAAGAAGGTGGTGCATTTAAAGCCGAAAGTATTATCGCAAGTGGAAATATAGGTTTTGGTATTTCAACAATAGACAAACAAGACCTTGCCCCCAACCATAATGGAATTTATGAAGTTTCTACTGAAATAAATGGACAAGAAAACTTAAAGTTAGAAATGAACCGTTTCTCATTTTCTGAAACCCGATATATTAATAGGTTAATTGATTACACCTATTTTAAGAAATATAGAAGTAGAATTAGTAAATTGTTTGTAGAAAAAAACAATCCACTAACTGTTTTTAAGAAAAAAATAAATAATGGTCTTATAAAGGTTGAAGATAGCCTATCTTATAACTATAAAATTTATGTCAAAGATTTTAAAAACAATACGACCGTAATCGATGTACCAATACAAGGAAGGTTTATAGACTCTATTACTAGATCTGAGATTTTTGAAACGTCCGATTTTGTTAAGGCAAACGAAAACTATACTTATAATTCTGGCATTGTGGATCTTTTAATTCCTAAAGGCAGTTTGTATGAAGATACTTATTTAGATCTTTCGGTTAGCGGGGAAATAGCAGAAATTCATAATAATGAGACTCCTTTACATAAAAACATAACATTAGTATTTGATGTATCACGCTACAAAGATGAGGACAAAAAAAAGTTATATATAGGTCGTATAAACGGAAATGATAAGGTGTATTATTCAAGGACCTCCAAAAAGGAACATCGATTTTCTACCAGAACTCGAACCTTTGGTAAATACTCTTTATTTACCGATTCTACAAAGCCTACTATTGTGCCAATAAATGTTTCTAGCAAAAAATGGATCTCTAGTGCTGCACATCTAAAAATAAAAATTAACGATTCAGAATCCGGAATAAAAAGTTACAGAGGAACAATCAACGGGAAGTTTATCCTCATGGAATATGATTATAAAACCGGGATGTTAGTCTACGATTTTAATGACAAAGTAAATCCTGATTCTGAGAATAATTTTAAACTAGTGGTATTAGACAACGTAGGTAACCGAGCTACATTTGAAACTACGTTTTTTAGAAAACCTTAAAACCAATAAATTTCTTGAAAAAACAATTTTTCTTACTACTGACCTTCCTGATTTTTATCAGCATCTCTTCTTTAGCACAAAATGCCACTTTAAAAGGAATCATCCTTGACGAAAACAATACTCCGGTTCAGGGAGCCAATATTACTTTTAAAAATTCGGGTACCCAATCAGACCAAAACGGTGTATACGAACTTAGCATTCCGGCAAATCAAGAAGTACAAATCAATATTACGCATATAGCCTTAAAAAGCCTTCAATTCACTATTAAACTTGAAGAAAATCAAGAGTATGAGCTTAACCCTATTCTTAAAACTAATGTAGAACAAATTAGCACCGTAGTAATATCGGGAAGAGAAAGAAAAACGGTTGAGGGGATTACAACCTTGGATCCTGAAACCATTCGTACTACACCTTCTGCAAATGCAGGTGTCGAAGGATTGCTTAAGAGCCTGCCAGGAGTGAGCTCTAATAATGAATTAAGTACTCAATACTCTGTTAGAGGAGGGAATTATGATGAAAACTTGGTTTATGTAAATGAAATTGAAGTGTACAGACCTTTTTTAATTCGATCTGGGCAACAAGAAGGTTTAAGTTTTGTAAATACGGACCTTGTAAGGAACGTCGATTTTTCTGCAGGAGGGTTTCAAGCCAAATATGGTGATAAGCTATCTTCAGTTTTGGATATTACTTATAAAAGACCCACCCGATTGGGGGCGTCGGCCAATTTAAGTCTATTGGGAGGAAGTGTCTCAGCAGGAGGAATTTCTAAAAACAAAAAACTATCCGGTATTGTTGGTGTTCGCTATAGAGATAACAGACTATTGGTAGATGCCAGAAATACTGAAACTAATTTTCAACCTTTATTCGCAGATATCCAAACATATTTATCATACAATTTTTCTGATAAATTCGAGCTTGGCTTCTTAGGCAATCTAGCCATCAACAAATATGATTACGAGCCTCTAAGAGAACAGGTGAATTTTGGAACTTTACAGACAGTACAAGCGCTTATAGTTAATTATCAAGGTCAGGAAGAAGATCAATATGACACCTATTTTGGAGCACTAAAAGGAACGTATCGTCCTAATGATAACTTAACCCTTAAGCTTATCGCTTCTGGATACCAAACGCAAGAACAAGAGCATTATGATATTTTGGCAGCATATGCTTTGGGAACTGTTAATACCGATATTGGAAGTGAAAATTTAGGCGAAGTAGAATTTGCCGAAGGTGTTGGAGCTCAATTAACACATGCACGTAATGATCTCGATGCTTTAATATTTAATATAGAACACAAAGGAACATATATATCCGACAAACATCAGTTTGATTGGGGAATCAAATACACTTCAGAAGATATAAAAGATCGTTTACAAGAGTATGAAATTGTGGACTCTGCTGGATTTTCTATTCGCCCACCAATCCTAGACATTATAAACGATCAGCCGTATACTCCATTTTCCAGCCCAATTGTCCCTTTTGTGAGTGTAAGAGCCACGAACGAGGCAAAAATTGATCGTATTTCTGGGTATGCACAGTATAGTCTTCGATCTAATATCAAGGAAAATGAAATTTGGGCAAACATTGGTGTAAGAGCTCATAACTGGAATATATCAGGAAGTACCGTCGCCAGTACAGACTCTCAAATTGTTTTTAGTCCAAGAGCACAATTTGCTATAAAGCCAGATTGGGAAGCAGATATGATTTTCCGGGTATCAGGAGGGTTATATCATCAACCACCATTTTATAGAGAGTTAAGAGATTCGTTGGGAGTTGTAAGACCAGAAGTTAAAGCGCAACAATCTATTCATTTGGTTGTTGGTAATGACTATAGTTTTAAAATGTGGGATCGTCCTTTCAAACTTACCTCAGAAATCTATTATAAAAAATTAACAGATGTAAATCCATATACGATCGAAAATGTGCGAATTCGATATCGTGCAAGAAACAATGCTGAAGCATATGCACAAGGAGTAGATCTTAGATTAAACGGAGAATTTGTTCCGGGAACAGAAAGTTGGGTAAGTGTAGGGTATCTAAAAACAGAAGAAAATATTGATGACAGAGGTTATATATCAAGACCTACAGATCAACGTCTCAAGATAGGCGTGTTGTTTCAGGATTATGTACCATCTATCCCCAGTCTAAAGATGTATCTTAATATGGTATACCAAACTGGTGTGCCAGGTGGTTCACCAAGCTATGCCGATCCATATGATTTTCAATCCAGGTTACGAGATTACCGAAGAGCCGATTTAGGAATATCCTATGTTGTTGTTGACGTTAATAAAAGATTAAAAGAAGGTAATTTTCTAAATAGTTTTAGAGAGCTAAGTCTTGGTTTTGAAATCTATAATCTCTTTGACAATCAAAACGCTATTACGAATACCTTTGTAAGAGATGCAGCCAGTCAACGCCAATTTGCGATTCCTAATTTTTTAACTCCACGAGTTTTTAATGTACGTTTAGGAATGAAGTTTTAATTATTAGAGTATACTATGTTATTCTTCAATAAACTTCTTCAATAAACTTCTTCAATACCTCAACCACATAATCAACTTCTTCTTTGGTATTATACTTTGAAAAAGAAAATCGAATCGAGGGTTTTTGAAGGTCTTCTTCAGAGAGGATTTCTGTGAGTACATGAGAGCCTTTACTGCTTCCGCTTTGGCAAGCACTACCTTTTGAACAGGCAATTCCATTGATATCAAGATGAAAAAGCAATATTCCCGCTTTCTCTTCTGGTATAGGTAAACAAACATTAATCAATGTATAAGTACAATGATTCGGGTCACAACAATTTGCATTGAATTTCACCCCCTCGATATTATTTTTTAAAGTCTCTACAAAATATTTTTTTAGGTCAGTCACATAATTCTTTTCCTCTGTAAGATGTTCATAAGCAAGACGCAAAGCTTCATCCATTCCTACTATATTATGAACACTTTCGGTTCCCGCTCGATACCCTCTCTCCTGCTCTCCACCAAAAATCAATGGTTTAAGCCCAGAATTTTTACGAATATATGCAAAACCAACTCCTTTTGGGCCATGAAATTTATGTGCACTAACAGCAGTAAAATCTACATTCAGCTCACTTAAATCTACATCGAGATGACCAATAGACTGCACCATATCACTATGAAAAAGCGCATCATGTTGCTTACACATATTTCCAACCCTACTAATATCCAATATCGTTCCTACTTCATTATTAACATGCATTAAACTAACTAGGGTTTCACCTTCAGAATTTGCTAGTAGAGTCTCTAAATGATCATAGTCAATTGATCCATCATTATTTATGTTTACATAACTTACCTTGATCCCACTAAACGATTCTATTTCTTGCACTGTATGCAAAACTGCATGATGTTCTATTTTGGAGGTGATAATATGCCTTACTTTTAAATCTCTTACGGCACTATTGATTACCAAATTATCAGCCTCTGTTCCTCCCGAAGTAAATATGATTTCTGAAGCCTTTACACCTAAGTAATTGGCAATATTTTTACGGGTTTGCTCTATATGATTTTTTGCAGAACGGCCAAAGCCATGAGTGGAAGAAGGGTTTCCAAAATCTTCAAGTACAGAAACCATTTTTGTTATAACCTCTGATCTTACCTTGGTTGTGGCAGCATTATCAAAATAAACTTTTTGCATAAAACACAAATAACTAGTTACTAAAACTGAAAAACAAAGTGTATTTCTAAAAACAAATTATATTTTTTGCAATATTCGTAATTTTTAGGATTACAAAATTAGTTTAAATAAAATTATTTTAAGCCAGATACGTTATAATCTTTCAATTACTTTACTTTTGTCAAAATTTAATGAAATATCGGTTGTTGTAAACATTTCCTATTTTCTTTCGTCTTTATAGAAAATACGATGAATTTAACACAAACAATCATAAATTGAGGTACGTGAAAAAACCATTTGTTTTTATTTTTTTTATTGCCGCATTCTTTTCTTGCGACGATGGTGATATTATTATTACTGGTTTTGAATTTGAGGATATCGACTTACAGCTTTGTAATGGCTCATTAGAAAATGAATCTGTTTTCTTTAAAATAAACGCTTCTAATAACGAAGCTATATCTTACAATTTTGTGAGTGAAAAATACAATTCTATTACGGTGCTTGATAGCCCTATAACCTTTGACCTTAGCGAAGGTACTAGTAATCTAATTTATCGCCAATTTAATGTTTCCATTTCGAACGATTATTATTGTTCTAGTGTACCCCCGAGCGATATCATTATAACCGAAGAATTAAATGCTATTTCTGGAATTGCAGAAATAAATGTTCTAATTGCTTCAGAGGATGATGAGGACAATGTTCCTGCCGAAGAAGAAGATATAAATGGAAATGGAGATCTTGAAGATGATGATACCGACGGAGATGGCATACCCAACTATAAAGATCAAGATGATGATGATGATAATGTCTTAACTAGTGTAGAATTAGAAAATGGAATAGCAGACAACGATGATCCGAGGGATACCGATGGAGATGGCACTCCTGATTATCTAGACGACGATGACGACGGAGATGGCGTTCCTACAATAAATGAAGATATAGATGGTGATGGCTCTCCTAGAAATGATAATACTGATGGTGACGATCTTTTTAATTATCTTGATCCTGATACTACAGAGAGAAATGATAATGTATCACCAGATCCAGATAATACCGAAGTACTCACAACTTTTAGGACTACAATAAACATAAACAACATTATTTTTGACGGTAATAACGAAAATTTTGAAAATGATGATTTCTCGTTTGGGTTTAGAGATGTTGACAATAGAAGAAATTTACCCAAAAATCCAAATTAAATATGAGTAAGATTTTTTCCTTTTTTATGATTATCGTACTAGCAATTGGTTGTAGCGAAGGTGATGTTATAGATACAGATGTTAATTTTATAGCTATACCCGAAGATTGTTTTAATGGAAACGATTTTGTAATCTATAAAATTAATACAGATGGTAATCAAGCAATATCCCTTAATTTTACTAGCTCAACTTTTGAAGTAAATAGAGTTCCTGCAGAAAATGCAAGTGAGACAATTACCCTTAATGGTACTTCTAATGTACTAATATATCGCAAATTCGATTCACAAATAAACGGTGATGAATATTTTTGTTCAAGTATTCCTCCTGGAAACGTTTTGGTGACTCAAGAATTAATTAGTGCTAGTGGTACAGCTACTATATCTTATACTCCTATAAATGAAAATACATTTACGAGAACAGTAACATTATCAAATATTACCTTTAAAGGAACGGACATAGAAATTCGACAGGAAATTTTTGATTTCGGTTCATACGAAATTACCACACCATAAATGCTATTTGGGATTCTGAACAATATATAGCTCCATCGCTCCTAGTCCATATTTTTTATAGTCTGCATCTGATATCCTAATATTATCATATCTACCAAAAAGGTATTTGAGTTCTTCTTTTAGCACCCCTTGCCCCACTCCGTGAATAAAGATCACTTTTGGTATGCGTTTACCAATTGCAAAATCTAATTGCCTTTTGGCAATATCTAACTGCAGAGTTACCATATCGTGATTTGTCATTCCTTTTGTAGACTTTACCAATTTATGGATATGCAGATCTACTTCCATAGGTGGTAAACTTCGCTCTTTGGGTTTAGCTACTGGTCGTTTTGGTTTCTTTTTAAAAACCTCTTTCTCTTGCAAATTTTTATTCACTTCTTCAAAAGAAGGAATGATCATTTCTCCCGATTCAATCTTGACTACCTCGTTCGTAAAAAAAGTCATTTCGAAACCATCTTCCGTTTCGATAACTACCTCATTGTTCTTAACCGAAATAACTTTTCCAGAAATGCGCTCGTCCAAGACTTCAACTGTATCCCCTTTTTTAATCATAACTATTCCTCTTCAAAGTATTCTTGCAAATCTACCTCTACTTTTGATTTTACTTTAGAATTCACTACAAACAATCCTATCATCAATAATACCAATCCGGCGCTTTGCAGATAATAATTCTTGTTTTTTGAAGCAATCTCTACCATTAAGGTGGCTGCGCCAACTAAAATAAGCAGTATACTTATTATCTTTTTGATCTCACTAAATTTCATTTGGCAAAAATATTAAATAATAGAATTTCTGACTTGTAATTATTATAAATAACTTAATTATGTATATTGCAGGTACGAATCAGTAAAAATTTGCTTTTGGAAAAATTCATGCTTCCATGTGTAAACAAGAAGATTTTTGGTGTCGATTGCCTTGGCTGTGGTATGCAAAGATCAATTTCACTTTTGTTTCAAGGAGAATTTGAAGCTGCTTTTTATATGTATCCCGCAATTTATCCTCTTTTATCATTGCTACTTTTTTTAGGATTTAACTTCTTTTATAAGTTTAAATATGGCCAAATCATCAAAACTGGCCTTATAACCATTACAATACTTACTATTGTAATTAGTTATGTAATCAAAATGAAAATCATTTTTAACTAATCAATTAAAAATTATGGAAAAACAGACATTACCCAACTCCACCCTGATCTTAGTATTTGGTATCCTATCAATCGTAGGTTGTTGTTGTTACGGAATAGGAATTATTTTTGCAATAATTGCTATTGTTATGGCAAAAAAAGCAACCGCTTTATACACAGAGAATCCAGAATTATATGACGGATATAATAATGTGAAAACTGGTAAAATTCTGGCAATCATTGGACTAATACTTAGTGCTATTTATTTGGCCTATGTCATATTCATATTTGCAACTGTAGGTGTTGAAGGATATCAAGAAATGATCGAGGAAATAAGAAGATCTGCAGGAGCATAAACTATAAGTTTGAAATAAAAAAATCCCGCAATTGCGGGATTTTTTCTTTTTTATATCTGATTTTATTCAAAGTCCTTCAACGTACTGGTGATGATATTTACACACTCCAAAAGCTGTTCTTTGGTCATTACCAACGGTGGCGCAAAACGAATGATATTACCATGTGTTGGTTTTGCCAGAAGTCCATTTTCTTTAAGCGCTACACATATATTCCATGCAGTTTCACTTTCTTCAGAATCATTGATAACAATTGCATTTAAAAGTCCTTTACCTCTTACTAATGATACGATATTAGAGTTCTCTATATATTTGTTCAATTCTGATCTAAACAATGCTCCCAATTCATAGGCATTCTCTGCAAGTTTTTCATCTCTTACCACCTCAAGAGCGGCAATGGCTACTGCAGCTGCAACTGGATTTCCCCCAAAGGTACTTCCATGACTTCCGGGCTTGATCACCTCCATAATATGGTCATCTGCCAATACTGCAGAAACTGGATATGCACCACCGCTCAGCGCTTTTCCAAGGATTAAAACATCTGGTTTCACCTCTGGACTTCCTGAACAATTTTTATCTTCACAAGAACAATTGCCACAAGTAGCTAACAGCCTTCCCGTTCTAGCGATACCTGTTTGTACTTCGTCTGCAATGAATAATACATTATATTTTTCGCAAAGCGTCTTTGCCTTAACCAAATAATCTTCCGAAGGAACATAAACTCCAGCTTCACCTTGGATAGGTTCTACCAAAAATCCGGCTACATTTTTATTATTTTCTAAGGCTTGTTCTAAAGCATTTAAATTATCGTATTCGATTTTTATGAACCCTTCGGTATACGGACCAAAATTCTTTCTAGCAACAGGGTCATTAGAGAATGAAATTATTGTAGTGGTTCTTCCATGGAAATTATTTTCGCAGACAATAATTTGTGCTTCATTTTCTGAAATACCCTTCTTCTCATATGCCCATTTTCTACATAATTTTAGTGCTGTTTCCACGGCTTCAGCACCTGTATTCATCGGTAAAAGCTTGTCAAAATCAAAATACTCGGTAGCAAACTTCTCGTATTCACCTAATTTATCGTTGTAAAATGCTCTGGAAGTGAGTGTGAGTGTTTGCGCCTGGTTTACCATAGCACCTACAATTTTAGGATGACAATGTCCTTGATTTACTGCAGAATATGCACTTAAGAAATCATAATATTTGTTACCCTCTACATCCCAAACGTATACACCTTCTCCTCTACTTAATACTACCGGTAGCGGGTGATAATTATGAGCCCCGTACTTGTTTTCTAAATCGATTGATTGTTGTGAAGTTAACTTGTCTAAAACAGCCATTTTTAATAATTTAAATTGATAAAATAACCATTCCTTCTGTACCTTTATCCTTTCGATAAGTCTCGAAAATTCAGCGTGGGAGAGAAATCATCCCTAAGAGAATTGCAAAATTAATAAAACTTTAGCGAATTTTTAATTTTGAACCTCACAATACCGTAAATTTTTTATTTTAATTAAAAAAAATTGATCTTTACACTGAATATCATAATCAAGACACCTTTCCTGCTAAAGATGAAATTTGTAATTCTAATCTCTTAAGCTCTCGTAATATTGTATTTTTTTCCATCTGTCCCCACCAGAATATTTTTACCATTGAGACAGTCATAATGCATAAAAATCCAGCTCCACTCCACTTTATGAGTTCATTAATATTGTCTGTATTAAAAAACCGAATCAAACAATAAACAAATAAGCCAAATGCTATTAAATTTACAATATGCATAATAACCATAAGCCATCTGTGTTTGGTTTTAAAAACCCCTCCTATCATCTCCAAAAGGTTTTGTTCATCTAGTTCGTCATAAAATTTTGCCTCTTCCTTTGTTAATGTTTCCTTTATTAATTGATCTATATCTGTCATCTTATTCTTCATAATTTCTATTTTTTATAATTGATTTTAAATTTTCTCTAGCGGTAAACAAACGCGATTTAACGGTACCAAGGGACACATTAATTATTTCGCTTATTTCTTTTATGCTATACTCTTCGAGGTAAAAAAGATTAAGAACGATTTGATGATTTACAGAAAGTTCTTTTATCGATCGATCCAAAAGTCTTAAAATCTGTTCTTTATTACCATTTCCTTGACCTACTATACGTACTTTATTCTCATTGTAATAAGAATTTAAATCTCCGAGTTCCTTTTTGTGCCTCCGCTGCCAATCAATAGCGTTTCGAGTTACAATAGTGAGTGCCCAGTTTCCAAAACTATTGGGATCTTTAAGATCATTAATTTTACGAATAATTTTATTCCAACTATCCTGAACAATATCCTTGGCAACTTCCTTATCATTGGTATACCAATACGCGTGTTTACATAATTTAACATGCCATCGTTTAACCAAAAGCGTAACAGCTTTCTTATTTCCTGATTGGTATTGCAGTACCAACAAAGAATCAAATACCTTATGCGCTTTTTTCGTATCCATTTATATTATATAGACGTAGAAATATTAAATAGGTTCATTTTTTAGTTTCTTTTTATAAGATATGTTGAATAATTAATAAGTATATGGTTTCTATTCTTATTTTTGCGCTATGGCAAGAAAAAATCGAAGGCAAATCTTTGAGAACATAGCGATAATTGACGCAGGTGCAAAAGGAAAAAGTATTGCCAAAGCTCCTGACGGTAAAGTTATATTAGTTAATAATGCAGTTCCTGGGGATGTGGTAGATATACAAACTACCAAAAAGCGTAAAGCGTACTACGAAGGATCAGCAACTGCGTTTCACAAGCTATCGGATAAGCGAATTGATCCTGTTTGCAAACATTTTGGCACTTGTGGTGGTTGTAGATGGCAATTTATGAGCTATGATCATCAATTGGGGTACAAACAACAAGAGGTTGTAAATAATCTAACCAGGCTAGGCAAAATCGAATTACCTGAAGTTTCTCCTATTCTTGGTTCCAAAAAACAGTTCTTTTATCGCAATAAGATGGAATTTTCGTTTAGCGACAGTAGATGGTTAACACTTGATGAAATCGAGAGTGGTACAGATATTGAAAATCGAAATGCCCTTGGCTTTCATATGCCCGGTATGTGGGATAAAATTCTTGATATCGATACTTGCCATCTGCAGGAGGATCCAAGTAACGATATCAGAAATAAAGTGAAAGACTTTGCTACCAAAAACGAACTTTCCTTCTATAATGCCAGAAAGCAAGAAGGCTTCTTACGTACCCTGATGATCCGGATTTCTTCAACAGGAGAAATTATGGTTTTGGTACAGTTCTTTTATGAAAATGAAGAAAAAAGAACTTTATTATTGGATTATATATCAGCCGAGTTTCCGCAGATTACTTCTTTACTATATGTTGTGAATTCCAAAGGAAATGATACTATTTATGATCAAAAAGTGATCTGTTATAAAGGAAAAGATCATATCGAAGAAGAGATGGAGGGCTTGCGATTTAAAATCAATGCAAAGTCATTCTATCAAACTAATTCTGAACAAGCATACGAATTATATAAAGTCACCCGGGATTTTGCCGGTCTTACAGGAAATGAACTTGTATATGACCTGTATACGGGAACTGGTACTATCGCGCAATTTGTAGCCAAAAAAGCTAAGAAAGTGATCGGTGTTGAAGCCGTTCCAGAAGCCATAGATGATGCAAAAGAAAACGCAAAACGAAATACAATAGACAATGTTGAATTTTATGTCGGTGATATGAAAAAGGTATTTACCCAAGATTTTATTACTCAACATGGTCAACCCGAAGTTGTGATTACAGATCCTCCCAGAGATGGCATGCACAAAGATGTAGTTGCGCAATTATTAAATATCTTGCCACAAAAAATTGTATATGTGAGTTGTAACAGTGCAACACAAGCACGTGACTTGGCGTTATTAGATGATACATATAAAGTCACTAAATTACAACCTGTAGATATGTTCCCGCAAACATATCATGTTGAAAATGTGGTTTTATTAGAAAAAAGATAGTACATGAAAATATTTAAAAATATTTTACTTCTTGCAATCATTATTATATCAATCGTTTATAGTACCACTAGTTGCGAACGAGATGATATTTGTGCAGAAGGAACACCCACAACTCCTTTTCTTATTATTAAGTTTATCGATAATGATACACAAATAGAAACCGATATCAAAGCACCTGTGGAATTACAAGTAAGAGCCGTAGGAGTTGATGAGGTTATTGATTTGGGAACCGTAAGAGATTCTATTCTAATTCCTTTAAGGACAAATACAACTAGTACAGAATTTGAGTTTACCATAAATTCAGATACAACAAATGATGAAAACCCGGCTAATACCGATATTGTAAGTTTTCAATACACCCCCGTAGAAGAATATGTAAGTAGTGCTTGCGGTTTTAGAGTAGTTTACAATGCCATTACAGCCTCAGAAGGTGACGCTGGTACAGATGGTGATTGGATAAAAGGGATTTCAGAACAAAGAACCAATGTAACAGATGAAACAACTGCACATATATTTATTTTCCATTAGTATTTTGTTTTCCAGTTATTCTTTTTCACAAGAAGAAAAAAAAATAACTTCAAGAGATACCTTACCTCCCAATGAAAAATATGGGTTAAGGATTGGAGTCGATCTTGCAAAAATTATTCGTACTGCAGTAGACAAAGACAAATACTCTGGGTTTGAAATTGTAGGAGATTATAGAATTTACAAAAAGTTTTATATAGCTGCCGAAATAGGTAACGAATCTCTAATTCGGGATGAAGAAAATATCAATATAGAAGGATCGGGAACCTATATTAGAGCAGGAGTTGACTATAACTCCTATAGCAACTGGTATGGAATGCAAAACAGCATTTATGCAGGACTGCGTTACGGTTTTTCTACATTTGACCAAACTCTAAACGATTATAAAATCTTTACCGGAACAAACTATTTTGGAGAAAACATAGTAGCTGAACCTATTACCGAAGATGATTTAAATGCAAGTTGGATAGAATTGGTTCTGGGTATAAAAGTCGAAATTTTTAAAAACCTTTACCTGGGTGCAAATGTATCCTTAAGAAATATGATTAGTGAAAAAAAACCACCTGGCTTTGATAATCTTTTTGTACCCGGTTTTGGGCGAACAAATGACTTCAGTGAAATTGGCGTAGGGTATGGCTATAGTGTAAGTTACTTAATTCCTTTCTTTAAGAAGAAAAACTAAAACAACCTCTAGTTTTAAAACTAGAGGTTGAAAAATATTACTGAAATACTTCTTCTAATAATTGTTCCAATTCTGACCAAGATTTCTCATCTGCCTCTTTGTTATATGCCAATGGTAAATTAAACTTTTTACCAATTGAGTCAGCCATTTTACTGGTAAAAGAATGCGTTGTATTTTCATAAGCAATGTACTTATAATCGGCCTTTACACTATCCATTGCTTTTTTAAATGCCTCTACTGTTTCTGCAGGAACAAAAGGATCTTCGGCTCCATTACACACCAATACCTTAGCTTTGATGTTAGAAGTTGGCATGACTGGCAATTGCACACCACTATGAAAAGCAGCTACGGCATCTAAATCTATTCCAGAATTGGCCATGGTAAGTGCTACACTTCCTCCAAAGCAATATCCGATTGCCGCAATTTTATCGGCATCAACAGACTTCTGTGATTTCAGCATTTCTAAAGCAGCATTGAAACGCTCTTTGGCTGATTCAATATTCCCCATAACGCTCATAGCAAATTTACCGGCATCATCTGGGTGCGCTGCTAATTTACCATCACCATACATATCAATTGCTAAAGCTACGTATCCTAATTCTGCTAACATATCTGCTCTTTGCCGTACGTAGTCATTATGCCCCCACCACTCATGAACCACAATCACACCCGGACTCTTTTCTGTAGCATTTTCATTAAAAGCCAGGTAACCCTTCATCGATAGAGAGTCAACTGCATAACTTACTTCTTCACTTTTGATTTTTAAGGGTAAATCAGCCTGTTTTTCTTGCTCATTTGTAATATTTTCTTCATTGTCTGATGAAGTTTTATTTTTACAACTCATCAAAATTGATAGTGCAGCAAATACCAAAAAATACTTTGACATAGATTTCATAAAGGTTAGTTTTAGATTATTGTGTTAGTTAGTACACTTAAAGTTAAGAATTCTAATCTTAATACATTTAAACAAAAATATGTTACTCTTCTACAAATGGAGCTCCTGCGTTTTGTATATCTGATGAAAACCGATCCAAATCATTTTTAAGAGCAATAAACTTGGAGTTTATAGATGCTAATGTCGCATTTATAATCTGCATGGTTTCCAAATGAGTATCGGTTGGCCCATAGGTAGACCATTGGATTCCTCGATATATGGCAAACATTCGATCTCCAATTGTGGGTTTAGTTTTCTCTCCCACCTGTTGTTTAGCTTTATTGCCATAAAACTCTTTATTTAATCCAGAAACACGTTTTTCTAAAGCGTTAAGACGACTATCCAAATCTCCTGGAGTTGCATTAGCTCTTAACAAAGCTTTTTTCATGCCTTTTATCCTCTTTCCTTCTTTATTTAGTTTAAGATCCAAAGCAGAAACTTTACCAATAATATCTTCATAACTTCTCCAAAACTCTGCAGCTTTCTCTGGTGTCTGTCCTTTCAGAGCTCCATCTTTCATTTGCTTTACAATAAAAGAAATAGGTTCTGAAAGCTGTGTAACATTTCCATCCACAATTTTAGACAATGTTGCCGTGTATTTTCCCGGAACTACCAGAAAGCCTTGAGGAGGGCCAAAAGGACTCTCCTGTTTTTTAAGAGCAATCGCATCTGAAGCAGGGTAACGTAAATCCCAAGCCACACGATGAAAACCAGGTTTAACAGGCCCACTAATTCTTCTAATCGTGTTTCCATTACCATCTGATATAGACAAAAGTATTTGCGGATCCGAAGTACCTTGTTCAGCATCTACAGCATCCCATCCAGGGAATGGTATATCCTTTCCTTTGTTCTTTTTCTCACTCTCTTGTCTTATTTCCTTTTTTGTTTTTAATCCATCTTTAAGATAATACGTAAACACGGCTCCAAAATCAGGATTTGGAGCAACATAATGAGAAGCACCCTGGCTTCCTTTTTTGTCATCAAAACTTAAGCTCGGTCTTGGTATATACCACCATGCACCCCGCGTTGGAAACAAAACACCTTCTTCTTTTAATTTGGTTTCAGTAATGGTGCGTAGTAAAGAGTAATCATCAAACACAAAAAATCCTCGTCCAAACGAAGCCCCAATTAAATCATTTTCTTTACGTTGAATCGCTAAATCGCGAAATGAAATGGTAGGCATATCGCCTGTTAATTTCACCCACTTAACACCTCCATCTACCGTAAAATAGATTCCAAACTCGGTAGCTGTAAATAAAAGATTTGATTGCACATGATCTTGAACGATTCTCCAAACCAATGTTCTTTGTGGTATGTTACCTGTTATAGATCGCCATGTGCGGCCTTTGTCTGTGCTTTTTACTAAATACGGCTTAAAATCCCCGTATTTATGGTTATCCAGTGCGACATAAACCGTATTGGCATCAAAAAGATCTGCTTTAATATCATTTACAAAAGCCGTTGCCGGAACACCGGGCAAGGTTCCTACATCAATTTTTCGCCAGTTGGCACCTCCATCCTCAGTTACCTGAATAATCCCATCGTCAGTACCTACATATAAAATCCCATCTTGTTTTGGTGATTCTGCTATAGAGGTAATCGTATTATAATTAGACATAGCTAAGAAATCCCAAGGCGCATCCCAGGATTGCTTTTTACCCATGATTTCTAATTCGATACGTTCTTGATTTTTAGTTAGATCTCCAGATATGGCAGTCCATTTATCTCCACGATTATCAGATCTCCATAAACGTTGTGAAGCAAAATAGATTCTCTTAGGATCATGTGCACTTACTAATATTGGAGCATCCCAATTAAATCGTTCAAAATTTTCATTTGGGCCAGGTTGTGGCTGAATGTCGGTTACTTCCCCTGTACTTATATCCACACGAGAGAGATTTCCTTCTTGTCGCTCTGCATATACAATATTGGGATTCCCAGGCTCTGTGGCTGGTTGATGACCATCCCAGTTTAAAATAATTTTCCAATCAGAATTTTGTATCCCGTGCAAGTTATCGGTACGCGAAGGACCTCCTTGAGTACTATTATCCTGAGTACCGCCATAAATATTATAAAAAGGTTCTGTATCGTCAACCGCCACTTTATAATACTGTGTCACCGGAAGATTATCAATAAAACGCCAATTTTTGGTTAGATCAAATGTTTCATATAATCCCCCATCGGTTCCCACCAAAAGGTAGTTGGGATCATCTTTCTTAAAGGCTACTGAGTGGTTATCGCCATGTTTATGCTCATTATTCATCCTTTTAAAAGTTTTCCCTCCGTCTTCAGAAATCTGCATACGATTATCAACAAGGTATAATCTTTCAAAATGGTGAGGAGATGCGTATAACTCTTGATAGTAATGCGGTCCGGTAGCTCCCGCAACGGCATCTGATTGTTTTTTCCAGGTGGTACCTCTATCTTCAGAACGATATACCCCTCCCGTTCTTCGATCGAGCTCTATTGCCGCATATAAGATATCTGGTTTTTGTGGAGAAATGGCTAGTCCAATTTTACCCATCAATGATTTGGGAAGGCCATTTTTAAGTTGCTCCCAAGTCTCTCCTCCATCGGTGCTGCGATGCAAACCAGATCCTGGTCCACCACCCATATATGCTGCAACAGTACGGTGACGTTGCCAGGTGGCTGCATAAAGTATATCTGGATTTCTGGGATCAATTACCAAATCAGTTACTCCCACCCATTGATCATCACCTAAGGTTTTTTTCCATGTCTTTCCGCCGTCAGTTGATTTATACAATCCACGTTCTCCTCCTTTTTTCCATAAAGGTCCTTGTGCTGCTACCCAAATTACATTCGAATCTTCAGGATGAACAATAATTTTAGAAATACGTTCTGATTTTTTCAACCCCATATTTTTCCAGGTTGCACCTGCATCGTCACTTCTATAAATACCGTCTCCGTATCCAACATGTCTTCCTCCTACATTCTCTCCGGTTCCTACCCAAATAGTATTATGGTGATTTGGATCAATAGTTACGCACCCTATGGAATACGATGTTTGATCATCGAATATAGGAGTCCATGTAGTCCCTGCGTTTACAGTTTTCCATACACCTCCAGAACCTACCGCCACATACCAAATACTTTCATTCTTTGGATGAATGGCAACATCTGCTATCCTTCCTGACATAAATGCCGGACCGATATTACGCAACTTTAATCCGGAAAATACCGAATCCGAAAGAGTTGAGGGTAGAATTTGTTTTGTTTTAGATCTTTGTGCGTTACCGGAAAAAGTGAATACTACTAAAAATATTATGAAAAGGGCTTGTGTGAATTTTGTTTTCATATCGATATGGATGATTAGTTAAAAAGTGTAATTAGTAACCAGAAAAGTATGGTAATTTGAATAATTTTCATCTTAAGAAAAGTATAAACTATAGTTTCCTTTTTTTTTGAATTCTGTAAAACTTCGTCCTCACTTGGGCTAGTTATTAAAATTCTTGAACTATCTTGGTATGGGTAGTATATGCCTATGAGAGAAACAATGGTATGTATCGATTTCTACAGTTATTCAAATAGGCTACCATACAGTAATTTTGAATAATAACTAAGAAATCGAGATCCTGCTTAAATCAAAAGAGAACAAAGATGAAATATCTAATTAGTTGGAAAAGTCTATATCACTCTTCTTTTTTAATCTGAAACTTAGCTTTTTTACTTCCTTCATACATCTCATATTTCACCAATCTAGATTCAAGTTTACCATTAAATACTTTGATTTTTCGGGAAGGCCTAAGACCCACATATTTAAGTCCTTCAAGGTTTGAAGTAATAAACCATGCATTAGTACCTGGATAGCTTTGCTTCAAGGTGTCTCCAATTTGCGAGTAAAACTCTTCTACATCCAATTGTAAACGCTCCCCATAGGGCGGATTAAATACCATATGAAGTTTTCCTTCTACTTCTTTTTTGCTTTCGAAGAAATTTCCCTCTTTTATTTTTACAAAATCAGTAAGATTAGCATTTTCTACATTTTTTTGTGCTTTCCGAACAGCCGACGGAGCTTTATCCATGCCAATAATAGAATGACGAAAATCTCTGGTCTTATTAATACAAGCCTCTTCAATCTTCTCGAATAAATCCATATCCCAGTCTAGCCATTTTTCGAAAGCAAACTCTTTACGATTCAAGTTTGCAGGTATATTACAAGCGATCATGGCAGCTTCTATGGCAATAGTACCACTACCACACATAGGATCCAGGAAATCACTTTGGCCATCCCAACCCGACAAAAGTACAAGACCTGCAGCCAATACCTCATTTATAGGAGCAATATTAGTAGCGGTTCGATACCCTCGATGATGTAGTGAACCTCCTGAGCTATCCAAAGAAACCGTACACAAATCCTGCTGTATATGAATGTTTATTATTAAATCTGGATAATCTGTATCTACATTCGGTCTTCTTCCCGTTTCTTTTCTGAATTTATCAACGATAGCATCTTTTGTTTTCAAAGAAATAAACCGTGAATGGTTAAAAATAGTTGAGTTTACCGTAGCATAAATAGCAAAAGTATCATTGGTATCTAGATATTCTTTCCATCGAATACTCTGAATGAAGTCGTATAAATCTTTCTCATTCTTAATCCTTTTTGATGTAATAGGTTTTAGGATTTTTAAAGCCGTTCTTAGGCAAAGATTGGCTTTATACATAAAACCTGTATCTCCATAGAAGCTTACCATTCGATTTCCAATTTGAACATTTTGTGCTCCCAGGTTTCTCAGCTCTTGTGCCAAGATTTCTTCAAAACCAAAAAAGGTTTTAGCCACCATTTTAAAAGAATTACTCACTATCTTCGAATTCAATATAATTAAACCGCAAAAATACATTAATTTTGCGCTCTATGCTAAAAGATTCATTAATGTGGTACGCATCATGGTTTGACACCCCGTACTATCACGTATTATACAAGGATAGAAACCATACCGAGGCAAGTGATTTTATGGATAATCTAACCAATTATCTTAGTCTTGAAAAAGGTGAAAAAATTTTGGACCTAGCATGTGGCAAGGGACGCCATAGCATTTACCTTAACCGACTTGGTTATGATGTTACAGGGGTAGATCTTTCCGAAAATAGTATCCAATATGCTTCACAATTCGAAAATGATACTTTAAAATTCAGAGTACATGATATGTGTCGTCCATATTCTGAAAAATTCTCTGCCGTCTTTAATTTATTTACCAGTTTTGGTTATTTTGATAAAGAAGAGGACAATTTAAGTACCATAAAAGCTATAAAATCTGATCTTAATGATCGGGGATTTGGTGTTATAGATTTTATGAATGTTGAGTATGTGATCACAAATCTTGTCCCAGAAGAAAGTAAGGAAGTAAACGGTATTGTTTTTTATATAAAAAGATATGTCGAAGACGGGTATATTTTCAAAGAGATACGATTTAAAGACAAAAATGAAGACTTTTTCTTTACAGAACGTGTAAAAGCTATTACTCTTGCAGATTTCCAAGGATATTTTGAGGAAGCCGATGTCAATCTCTTAGATATTTATGGTGATTACCAATTACAAAAATTTGATCAAAAAACTTCTCCCAGACTTATCTTAATTTTTAAATAGTGTACAACTACATTTTATCCATAGCAGCTGTTTTTATTGGAGCTTTAATCGTTTTCATCTTTAAACCTTCAAATCAAAAAAACTTAACATTGCTGTTAGCTTTTAGTGGAGCTTTTCTACTTGCAATTACAATTTTTGATTTACTGCCAGAAGTATTTGAAGATAATCTTTTCGCTAAACGAACTGGCGTCTGGATAATGATTGGTATTCTGCTTCAAAAGGTATTGGAATATTTCTCTAAAGGAGCAGAGCATGGACATATTCATTTAAATAAAGAAACCAAAAAAATTCCTTCTCTATTATTCATAAGTTTGGCAATTCATGCGGTGTTAGAAGGATTCCCAATTCATCATACAGACGGAATTTTGATTGGAGTTATTATCCATAAAATTCCGATAGCGATGATTATGACGACATTTCTTTTAAATACCAAAATAAAGAGAAGTGTTATTGTTATTACTCTAGTGATTTTTGCACTTATGACTCCGTTAGGAACCTTCATAAGTGAATATTTTGATGGTGTCCAGGTATATTACAAAGAGATTAATGCGCTGGTAATTGGTATTTTTCTTCATGTTTCGACTACTATTCTTTTTGAAAGTAATGAAGGCCATAAATTTAATGTAACAAAACTTTTGGTTATTCTGGCTGCTACGGCTATAGCCTATATTATTTAATATGTTCAGTAAAGAAGAATCCAAAAAAATACGCCAAGAATTCTGGACTAGCTATGGAAAAGAATACCCTCATAAGTGGTTACTATACAATACCAAAATTAAAGATGTAACTCTTAAATTTTCTTTTACAACAAAGAAAGCACAGGTATCTATTGACATAGAGCCTTCTGACGAAGTTATCAAAGCCTATTATTATGAAAAATTTATACGCCTGAAGGGTATTATTACTTCAGAATATCTTCCTGGTATTATCTATGATGAATCTTATGAATTGGATAATGGAAAAATTATCTCCAGACTGTATGTGGAACTCCATGGTGTTAGCATTCATAATAAGAACACCTGGAAAGAAACTAAAGAGTTCTTATGCCAAAAGATGCTAAAACTTGAAGCATTCTTTTGGGAGTACAAGGATTTCATTGACAATTGAGCTATTTAATAACAAATTTTAATATAAAAATATAATGGAAAACACTTCCCGCCAGTACAAAAAGATGCCATATCACGTGGTTAAATTTTAATCTTCGCATGGCATAAAAAACAATTCCGAAAGTATAGGCCGCTCCACCCAATATTAAAAATGTAATTCCCTCTTGTCCTACTTTATCCATTAAGTTGGCTATATCCAAAACTATCAACCATCCCATTACCACATACAATATCAGTGATAGAATTTCAAATCTTCCAGTAAAAAACAACTTTAATATAGTTCCGATACCGGCAATAGACCAAACTAGTATAAATAACAACCACCCTTTACCACTCAAAAGTGTTATTAAAGTGACCGGGCTATAGGTTCCAGCTATAAGAAGATAGATGCTAATATGATCCAAGATCCTGAATCTTCTTTTAAGCTTTTCATTGGAAGTATAATGATAGGCGGTTGAGGCAAAATATAAGATCATTAACGAAAGACTATATAGAACAATTGTAAAAGTACTATACCTAGTTAATTGTGAATCATTGGTTAATAAGACGAACAATCCTATGAAAGATGAGATAAATCCTAATCCGTGAGTTAACCAATTCCAACGCTCTTCTATTGGGGTTTGTATTTTCATGTAATATGTAAAAGGGCAAATCTATAAAATTATAGTATAGAAACACATAAAATACTTGGCAAGAAAAATTAAATTTCTCGCATAAAAAAACCCTCATCGTTTATGATGAGGGTTTTGTAACAAGGCGGCGACCTACTCTCCCACGGATTGCAGTACCATTGGCGCTAACGGGCTTAACTACTCTGTTCGGAATGGTAAGAGGTGAGCCCCGATGCTATAACCACCTTAAGTCGTTTGTTGATCGTTGTTGGTTGTTTGTTGATAGATTAAGCTTCTATCAACAATCAACTATAAACCATCAACTAATATTGTTGACATATTGATTTAATTACAAGTAAAAGTTACTAAATAAAGCTTGTTAAAAAGCAATTGCTGACGCATAAGCCTATGGGTTATTAGTACTACTCGGCTATGACATTACTGCCTTTACACCTATAGCCTATCAACGTGGT